>DATLZM010000136.1:0-6729 GCA_035573995.1 Actinomycetota bacterium
GGGGGCCCTCCCGGCGAGCGCCGAGCCGGTCGCCGGCATGGCCTTCGTCCGCTGCACCAGCCTGTGGACCGCGCTCCCCGACGGCTCGGCGCCCAGGAGGATCCTCGAGGCGACCGCGATCGGCTGGCCCACGTTCTCGCCGGACGGGCGGTCGATCGCGTTCGTCGCGGAGCGTCCCGGCGGCCCGGAGCTCTGGGTCGCCGCGGCCGACGGCTCGCGCGTCGAGGCGGTCGGCCCGCTCGGCGGCCCCGGCCTCTCGGGCCGGGTGGGCGGGCTGGCCTGGTCCCCCGACGGACGCACGCTCGCCTTCGCCGTGGCCGAGGGGGACGGCCTCAGGGAGATCTGGGCCCTCGACCTCGGGACCGGGGTCCCCGAGCGGGTCGGGGTGGCCGGCGGGAACCCGGCCTGGATCGGCGGGGCGCTGGTGGCCGCGGAGGCGCCGCCCGGCGACGACCTCGAGATCCTCGCCGGGGACCGCCGGGAGCGCTGGACGGTGCGCCGGATGTCCTCGCCGGGGATCGACCTCGCCGGGGCCGCCTCCCCGGGCTGGTGGGTGGACGGCTGGCGGCACGACACGGCGGTCCTCCGGGAGGAGGGGAGCACGGTCGAGCTCGTCGTCCGGCCGTGGAAGGACGGCGTGGTTCCCCCCGAGGGGTGGCGGATCGACCCCGATGGAGGCCTCGCCGTCCTGGAGGGGGGCCCGGTCGCGGTGACGCTCCAGGACGGGACGGGCGAACCGTCGCTCGGCCTGTTCGACCCGACCGGCTTCGGGGGGTGGACGATCCGCCGCTACGCGTGGAACCCGGCGTGGAGCCCGGCCCCTCCGCTCGACGGACGGCCCGAGGCCGCCAGGGCCCTGTCCCTCGTCCGCCAGCTCGTGTGGCGCTGGGATGAGCCGGCCCAGGCCCGCCTGGTCGTGGCCGGGTACCGCCCCGGGCTGGTCCGGTTCGACGACCTCGGGGCCGCGTTCGGCCGCCCGGACGTCCGGGGCGCCACCGTCGCCGTCCCGACGACGGCCTTCGGCCGGCTCGGGGACGCCTTCGCCTTCCGACGGATCGCGTTCCTCGTGGGCGCCGAGGACGGACGGGCGGTGGTCAGGGTGGGCGCCGCGGGGCCCATCCGCCGGATCCGCACCGTGGCCGACGCGGTCCGGTTCCTCGACCGCACCCTCACCGTTCCCGTGCTCGCCCCCGCCGGCCTCCCGGCGGGGACGAGGCTCGCGCGGAACGCCGTGGATGCCTGGAGCTGGCGGGGTCGGACGGAGGGCTCCCTGAACCTCTCGGTCCCGACGCCGGGGGGACGGGCCACGCTCACCGTGCGGTACGGCAGCGCCGGGTTCGGCTGCGGCCCGTCGCCCGTGCCGATCGAGCTCCCGACGGGGACCCCGGCGATCGCGACCGATCCCTCGGAGAGCGGCACGTACTCGCAGGTCGCGTGGCCGTCGGCCGGGCCGCGCGACCTCGATGCCCCGTTCAGCCTCTCCGGGGAGCTGCCGCGCGAACAGCTCATCGCGATCGCCGCGGCGATGGATGCGGCGCGGCTGGCGTCGGGGAGGTGAGGTCGGTGCCACGGAGGAACCTGATCGTCGGGTGGACGGCGATCGCGATCGCCGTGGTCCTCGGCCCGGCCCCGGCCGCGTGGGCGGGTGGCGGCGGCTGCGGGGAGGTCACGACGGGCGAGGGCGCCACGGTGGAGCTCGTCGGCTTCTGCGTCACGCCGACGCTCCTCCGCGTGGACCCGGGCGCGACGGTGACGTTCGTGAACCGGGACCCGTTCCGGCACATCATCACCGGCGCCGGGTACGCGTGGGGCAGCCCCGGCTACCTCGGCCAGGGCCGGTCGTTCACGGCGACGTTCCATCGCCCCGGCGTGTACCCGTTCCAGTGCTACCTGCACCCGGGGATGGCCGGGGCGGTCCTCGTGGGCGACGCCAACGGCCCCGGCGCCGCGACCGGCGGACGGGTCCGGGTGGCGCCGGTCGCACCGTCGCCCTCGCCCTCGCCGGTCCTCGTCACCGAGCGCCTGGAGCGCCAGGTGTTCGTGACCGAACCGGTGGAGCGGACGGCGTGGCTCGCGCTCGGCGCGGGCATCGCGCTCTCCGCGCTCGGCGGGGCGGCCCTGCTGCGAGCCGGGAGGCGGGCGGCGCGGGGCGTCCCGCTCGGGCCGCCGACCCGCGTCCCGCCCCTCCGCTGATCCTCAGGGGGTCGGCGCGGGGATCCCCGCCTGCTGGAGCGCGAGCGCGAAGTCGTGGGGGTTCGAGGCGACCTCGAGGGCGGCCTCCACCGACACGCGGCCGGCCCGGACGAGCTCGAGGAGGGACCCGTCGAACGTCGTCATCCCGTAGTACCCGCCCTCGGCGATCACCTCGGCGATCCCGTGGGTCTTGTCGGGATCGGCGATCCGCTCGGCGATCCGCCCCGTGTTCACCAGCACCTCAAGGCAGGGCACGCGCCCGCCGTCCACCGTGGGGACGAGCCGCTGGCACACGATCCCCCGGAGCGCGCCGGCCAGGGTGAGCCGGACCTGCTTCTGCTGGTGCGGCGGGAAGAGGTCGATCACGCGGTTCACGGTCTCGGTGGCGTCCACGGTGTGGAGCGTGGAGAGGACGAGGTGGCCGGTCTCGGCCGCCTGCAGCGCGGCCTGCACCGTCTCCGGGTCCCGCATCTCCCCGATGAGGATCACGTCGGGGTCCTGGCGGAGCGCGGCGCGGAGCGCGGAGAGGAACGACTCCGTGTCCTGTCCCACCTCGCGCTGGTTGATCTCGGCGACCTCGTCGTTGTGGAGGACCTCGATCGGGTCCTCGATGGTCACGATGTGCACGGGCCGGGTCCGGTTGAGGTGGGCGATCATCGCGGCGAGCGTCGTCGTCTTCCCGGAGCCGGTCGGGCCGGTGACGAGGACCAGGCCCCGCGGCTCCTCGGCCAGCCGGCGGACGACGTCGGGCATCCCGATCTCCTCGAACGTCGGGCCGCCGAACCGGAGCCTGCGGAGGACGAGCGAGATCGAGCCCCGCTGGCGGAAGACGTTCACCCGGAACCGCCCGACCCCGGGCAGGGAGTGGGCGAAGTCGGCCTCCCCCCGGGACGCGAGCACCTGGGCCCGGTCCGGCGGGACGATCGCCTCGGCGATGGCCCGGGTCTCCTCCGGGCGGAGCGGGACCCGCGCGAGGGCCTCCAGGCGGCCCGCCACGCGGATCCGGGGCGGCGAGCCGACCTTCACGTGGAGGTCGGAGCCGTCGCGCTCCACGAGGAGGCGAAGCCAGCCGTCGAACTCCTCGACGGCCGCGCCCGGCTCGAGCACCTCCACGGGCCCTCCGACGCCGACCCCCTCCTGGGCGAACCCTTCCCCCATCCCCACCAGGTATCGGCAGCTCGAGGCGGGACTGAAGACGGGGCCCGTCAGCCCCGGGCCACGAGCCGGCAGAGGCCCCGCTCGGCGAGGGGTCGGAACTCCTCCAACCGGAGCGGGGGGCGGAGGGCGCCGAGCATCCCCTCGACGAGCCCGCGGTGGATCGCGCAGACCAGGTCCCGGTGGTCCTCGAGGAGGTCCCGGAAGGGGCAGTCGCGGAGCGTGATCTCCACGGCCCTCGCGTTCCGCCGGCGGAACCGGGGGTCGAAGCCGGCCTCCGCCATCGCCTCCTGGAGCACCGCGAGGGCGCGCCCGGGCGGCACGCGCTCGCCGGGCCGCGGCTTCCTGCGGCCGGCGAGGTACTCCCCCCACTCCCGGGCCAGGGCCTCGGCCCGCTCCCGGTCCCGCTTCCCACGGAGGAGCGCCGCCAGGATCTCCGCGAGCAGGCGGAAGTCCCGGCCCTCGGGCGGCTCGACCTCGAGGCCGGTGTAGAGGACCTGGGGCCGCCCCACCGAGGCCCCCTTGCGGACCTCGCGCGCGACGAGCCCCGCCTCCTCGAGCCGTCGGAGGTGGGGGCGGAGCGTGTTGGGGTGGAGCGACAGCCGGGCCGCGAGCTCCCGGACCGAGACCGGTCGGCCCGACCGGCGGAGGAACCGGTACAGGCGGTAGCGCGTATCGTCGGCCAGGGCCTTGTGGACCTCGAGGCTGCGCGCGTCGCTCACGGCGCGCCTCCCGCGTCGACGCCCCACCGCGTCGGCGGTAGCATGGTCATTGGGGTTCGCACGATTCGCACCGTGTGAACCAGCTTATCCCCACGGGAGACGCGGAGGAGGCCGGTGATCACCGAGGAGCAGGTCCGGGCGGCGCTCCGGAACGTCCTGGACCCCGAGATCCACAAGCCGATCGAGGACATCGGGATGCTCAAGGGCATCGAGGTGGAGGGGGGGACGGTCCGGGTCCACGTGCTGATCACGATCGAGGGCTGCCCGCTCAAGGATCGCATCACGGCGGACGTCCAGCGGGCCCTGGCGCCCCTCGAGGGGGTGGAGCGGGTCGAGGTGTCGCTCACCCCGATGTCGCCCGAGGAGCGGGAGGAGCTCGTCCGCAAGCTGCGCGGCCCGGCGGCGCCGCAGCGGAGGATCTCGTTCCCGCCGGGGACCTCGGTGATCGCGGTGGCCTCCGGCAAGGGCGGGGTCGGGAAGTCCAGCGTGACCGTGAACCTGGCCTGCGCGCTGGCCGCGGAGGGCCACCGGGTGGGGGTCCTGGACGCCGACGTCTGGGGCTTCAGCGTCCCCCGGATGCTGGGGGTCTCGGGCAAGCCGGTCGGGTTCAACGACATGATCCTGCCCCTCGAGGCCCACGGGGTGCGCGTGATCTCGATGGGGTTCTTCGTGCCCGAGGAGACCCCCGTGATCTGGCGGGGCCCCATGCTCCACAAGGCGATCGAGCAGTTCCTGGCCGACGTGTACTGGGGGGAGCTCGATTTCCTCCTCTGCGACCTGCCGCCGGGGACCGGGGACGTCTCGATCTCGCTCGCGTCGTTCCTCCCCGGCGCGTCGATGCTCGTGGTGACCACCCCGCAGGAGGCGGCGCGGAAGGTGGCGGAGCGGGCCGGGCGGATGGCCGAGCGGACCCAGCTCCGGCCGCTCGGGGTGATCGAGAACATGTCGTGGTTCGTCTGCCCGCACTGCGGGGAGCGGACCCCGATCTTCGGCGAGGGCGGCGGGCGGGCCGCGGCCGAGACCCTCGGCGTCCCCCTCCTCGCCCAGGTCCCCCTGGTCCCGGCCCTCCGGGAGGGGGCCGACCGGGGCCGGCCCATCGTGGTCGACGACCCCTCGTCGCCGGCCGCCGAGGCCCTGGTGGAGGCGGCGCGGGAGCTCGTCCGGCTCACCAAGACCAGGGTCGGGAAGCCCCTGCCGCTCGTCGCGCGCTGACGCCCGGGCCTCGTGGGAACCGAAGGTCCCGTCCGGGCCGGCGCCTCACCCGGGCGAGCCGGCCGGCGGCTCCCCGGTCGGCTCCGTGGATCCCTCACCGGCCGGCGCGGCCTGCGTCCCGCCGGACCGCTCCTCACCGGCGGGCTCCTCTCGGCCATCCCCCGGGGGCCGATCGGCCGGCGCGGCGGGCGCCCCGCGTCGCGCGCGCACGGCCCACGCGAGGAGCGTGACCGCGCAGACCACCGCCACCGTGGCGGCCGTCCACTGGCTCCCGGTCAGCCCGAAGAACCGCTTGTCCACGCGGAGGAAGTCGGTGATGACCCGGACCGTCCCGTACCACAGGCCGAACGTGAGCGTGAGGACGCCCTCCCGGCGCGGCGCGCGGTTCAGCGTCCGCAGCGTGAGGAACAGGGGCCAGGCGGAGAGCATGTCGTAGAGCGCGGTCTGGTGGACGCCCACCCCCTCGGCGAGCACGCGCCCGTCGGGGGCGAGGAGCGTGGCCGCCTCCCTCGTGATCACGAGCTCCCGGCCCCCCTGGAGCACGGCCCGGCAGACCTCGGCCGCGCAGGAGAACGGCGGGGCCAGCGTGCCGCCTTCGTACGTCCAGGCCAGGAGCCACGAGGTGGGGGTCCCGAGGTGGTCGCCGATCACGAGGTCCCCGATCCGGCCGATCGCGATCCCCAGGGCCAGCCCGATCACGGCTCCGTCCATCACCTGGAAGAAGCGGTACCCCCGCCGGCGCAGGAGCGGGAGGTTCACGAGGATGGCCCCCGCGATCCCGCCGAGGAGGCTGATGCCGCCGCGCCAGATCGCGAGCGCGTCCAGGACCCCGCCGAACTCCGACCAGTGGGCGAGGACGTAGAAGAAGCGCGCGCCCGCGATCGCCCCCACGATCGCCCACACGAGCATGCTGTTGACGTCGTCGAGCGAGACCCCGCGCCTGGGCCCCTCCCGCAGGAGGACCCGGGCGCCGATCAGGAACCCCACGGCGATCCCGATCCCGTGCGGGGAGATCGCGAGGCCCCCCAGGCGGAACCGGTCGAGGACGGGCCAGCCGATCGCCGCGAGCAGGGGGTGGGCGGCCAGGGGATCCACGTGCCGAGTCTACCGGGGCCCGTCCCGGCGGCCCCGGGCGGCGGCCGCGGCTACGGCCCTGCCCAGGAGGATCCCCCCCACCACGTCGGCCGGGTAGTGCACGCCGAGGTAGACCCGGGAGAGCGCGACCCATCCCGCGAGGCCCGCGAGGGCCGCCCGCGCGGCCCGCCCCAGACCCAGCTCCCGGGCGGCCACCAGGCCGAAGGCCCCCAGCACGGCGGGGTGGCTGCTGGGCCAGGAGGCCGCGGCCGGCTCCCCGATCAGGAGCCGGGCGCCGTCGGGCCCGGCCTCGAAGGGCCTGGGCCGCCCGAACAGCCGCTTGAGCCCCTGGCCGGCGAGCCAGGCCACGGCG
>DATLZM010000137.1:0-1148 GCA_035573995.1 Actinomycetota bacterium
GGAATGGTTCGGCCAGCCTCCACGCGCCCCGTCCACCGAACCGGGCGGAGGCACAGGGAGCAGATCGTGTCCTTGCCTGCGTGCAGAGGCATCGCGGAATGGTTCGGGTCCAGCTCACGGACGCTGACCGCCTCGAGCTCGGCGTCGACGACGTTGTCCGCCAGCGTGAAGTACAGGTCGTCGTCGCGAAGCGCCATTTCCTCCGCCTCCTCGCGGGAGCGGGCCGTCACCGCGATCTCCGCTTCGGACACCTCCACGCGCCGCACCAAGACCACGAACCTCGGCACGCACCACCTCCGTCGGGCCCTCGTGGTCCGAGTCTGATCCGATCTGGGGGCGATCGGAAGCACCGCCGGTCAATCGGCGTGCTGGAACGGATGCCGGGGGTCGTCCGCCAGCAGCTCGGGTTCGATGTCGCCCCGCCACCCCGCGAGTTCGGCCACGCACTCCTCGCAGAGCGTCGACTCGCCCTGCGCCACGTGCGCGTCCTCCGAATGGCCGCACCAGCAGTAGCGAAGAGTCCCGAGCTCCGCCTCGAGCTCACGCCATCGCGCGAGCAAGCGTTCCTCGTCCATGTCTGTTCGCTCCCCTACACGGGCTGGCCGGCGACGACCTCGCCGGAGCGCATCACCATCGCGGGCTTGAGCACCGCCTCGATCTGCTCGAGGGGGTCCGCGTCGTAGAGGACGAGGTCCGCCACCTTCCCCTCCTCGACCGTCCCCACCTCGGGCACCCGGAGCAGCTCCGCCGCGTTGGCCGTGGCCGCCTGCAGTGCCCGGAGCGGGGTCATCCCCCACTCCACCATCCGCACCACCTCGAGCGGCGCGCCCCCGTGGGGGTTGAACGGCGTCCCCGCGTCGGTCCCGCACGCGTGGCGGACCCCGGCCCGGAGCGCCCTGCGGAAGGAGTCCCGGGCCTCCTCCGCGATCGCCGCCGCCTTCTCCACCGCGAACGCCGGCACCTCGTCCGGGTGGTCGAGGATCCCCCGGACCGCCGAGATCGTGGGCACGTGGAACGTCCCCCGCTCCCGCATCAGCCGCGCCGCCTCCGCCGTGATCTGCGAGCCGTGCTCGACGGAGTCGATCCCGGCCCGGACCGCCTGGAGGATGCCCCCCGCCCCGATCGCGTGGGCGGCGGCGGGGAGGCCC
>DATLZM010000138.1:0-7378 GCA_035573995.1 Actinomycetota bacterium
GGGGGCCCGTCCCCGCCGGCCCGTCTTCAGCGGGGTCGATGCCCTCACGGCGAGCGAGCTCCGGGTGGCGCGGCTCGCCGCGGAGGGCCTGACGAACCGGGAGATCGCCGAGCGGCTGTTCGTCACCGAACGCACGGTCGAGACCCACCTGGGCCACGCCTTCCGGAAGCTCGGCATCGCGGGCCGCCGGGAGCTCCCCGGCGCCCTCTCCCCCGGGGCCACCGACCCAACCCACGGGGCGGCGACCTAGCCCCGTGGGGTCGGAGGCTCGCGGGACCGCACCGATCCCCACCTCCGTCCGGTGCAGGTCGAGGTCCGCATGGCACGCGGGTGACCGTCGCCTCTAAGGAACCGAACCTCGCGACCGGGGGCGACGGATCCCGAGCGGATGATCTCCACGGGCGTCCGCAGCGAGGCGAGCCCGCGGATGGGTCGCAGACCGGGGAGCCTCCCGGGTCCCCGTCACGCGGCGTTCGCCTTCTTCACCTACCTCGCCTGGTCGGCGGCCCTCTACGGCGGCGGGGCGCTCCCCCGCCTCGGCAGGGTCTTCGTCGGCGCGGGCCATGGGGACGCCAAGCTGTTCGTCTGGGCGCTCGCGTGGTGGCCGCACGCCCTGATCACCGGCGCCGACGCGCTCCACCCCCACGCGATCTGGGCCCCGACCGGGCAGGATCTCGCCTGGGTGACGAGCGTCCCCGGCCCGGCCCTGGCGATGGCCCCCATCACGCTCGGCCTGGGCCCGCTCGTGAGCTCGAACCTCCTCCACCTCCTCGCCCCGGCCCTCGCGGGGTGGGCCGTGTACCTGGTGTGCGCCCGGCTGACGCGGTCGGTGCCCGCCTCGTGGGCGGGGGGCTTCCTCTTCGCCTCATCCAGCTACCTGGCCGGCCAGCTCCGCGGCCACCTCAACCTCTACCTCGTGTTCCCCGTCCCGCTCGCGATCTGGATCGTCCTCGCCTGGGCGGAGGGGGCGCTCCCCGCCTCCGCCACGGCCGGCCTCCTCGGGCTCGTGCTCGCGGCGGAGGCGTCGATCTCCACCGAGGTCCTGGCCACCCTCACGCTGTTCGGCGGCCTCGCGGCCGTCGCGTGCTGGATCTTGGGCGACGACCATTGGAGGCCGCGGATCGTCCGCCTGGTTCCGGTCCTCGCGGGCGCCTACCTGGTCGCCGGGGTGCTCGCGAGCCCCATCCTCATCCCCGCCCTCTCCCACGTGCCACCGGGCCCGATCCGCCGACCCGGGAAGGGCTCCGTGGATCTGCTGAGCTTCCTCGTGCCGAGGACCGCGCTCCTCGTGGGGGGCCGTGCGTTCGCGGCGCTCTCCAGGAGGTTCCCGGCGAACACGAGCGAGGACGGCGCCTACGTGCCGCTCCCCCTCCTCGCCCTCCTGTGCTGGCGGGGGTGGACGCGCCGGAAGGATCGGATCACGCGGGTGCTCTTGACCATCGGTGCGCTCGCCGGTCTCGCGGCGCTCGGCCCCCGGCTCCACGTCCTCGGGCGCTCGACGATCCCGCTCCCCTGGGCGCTGGTCGCGCACGTGCCCCTGATCCAGGACGCGGTGCCCGCGCGGACCACCCTCTACCTCTGGCTGGCGGCCTCCGCCGAGCTGGCCCGCGCGCTGGCGGAGCCGCCCGCGTCTCCGAGGGTCCCGGCTCTCGTCGTCGCCGGTGCGGTGCTGCTCCTGCCGAACGTCTGGGCCCCGAGCTTCGACCCGCCCGCGCGCGTCCCCCCGGCCATCCTCGACGGGGAGGTCGGGCGCATCGTGGCGCCGAACGACACCGCGGTCGTGATCCCAGCGCGGAAGGGCGACGACATGCTCTGGCAGGCCGTGTCGGACTTCCGGTTCCGCCTCGCCGGCGGACGGACGGGGTCCGTCCCGCCCAGCTTCCGCGGGGACCCCGCGTGGCACGCGATCCGCTCCCGGGATCCCGGGGCGCTCCGGCCATGGCGGCTCCGGGCGTTCCTGGTCCGTCACGGCGTCGACGCGGTCCTCGTCGATCCGGGGGAGGCTCGGCGGTGGGCGCCCATCCTCGACCGCCTCCCGGGCCGGTGGTACCGGCTCCGCGGGCTCGACGTGTTCAGGCCGCACCTCAGCGCGAGATCGAGAGCCGCCCGCCGAGCGACGGGCGTTCCCCGTCGCCGGCGGGCCCATCACGGTGGACGTCCCGAGCCTTCGTCGGGGCGGGCGGATTCGAACCGCCGACCTCGTGCACCCAAAGCACGTGCGCTACCAGCCTGCGCCACGCCCCGGCGACGCCACGATACCCGACGCGTCGCTCCGTGCCAGGAGGGGTAGCGTGGAACCATGGGTTGCCGCCCCGATGCCGTGGAGCGTTCGGTCGAGCCGATCCTCGGCTGGCGGACCTGGCGGCTGGTTCGGACGGCCGCCGGCCTGCGGATCGCCCCCGCCACACCCCGGGCGCCCTGGGAGCCCGGGTCCGCGCAACGGGCCACCTGCACCGGCGCGCACACCCGCCTGTACCTCGTCTTCAACCCCGAGCTCGCGCCCACCCACCGGAGCCCGGAGCCCGGGTGCACCTGCGGGTTCCACGCCTTCAAGGACCCCGCGAGGCTGGGGAGGACGGGCCGCGGGGTGGGCGTCGTCGGGCAGGTGGCGATGTGGGGACGGGTCATCGAGCACGCTCGCGGCTACCGGGCGGAGTTCGTCTACCCCGCCCGCCTGCGGCTCGCGTGCGCTCGCTGCCTGTGGTGGGGCCGGCGCCCCGCCGTCCCCGACCTCGTCGTCGTGCGGAGGGACCGCCTCCTGCCGGCCTGCGAGCAGCACGCCGCCCGGCTCGGGGCACGCGGGTCCCTGCCCGCGCGCGAGGTCGAGGCGGAGCTGCTCGACACCTACCGCGTGGAGCTGCTCCCGGTCGAGCCCCTGGGGAGGGCGAGCGCGGACGCGCTCACGTCCCTCCTCCGGCTCCTCGATCCCCGGGGACGCTGACCCGCGCTCACCCCGCGAGCCGGAACCGCCCGTCGCCGACCACATGGACCTGCCCCGCGACCGTCACCCGCGGACCGGCGGGCCCCGGGGCGGCCTCCACCTCGAGCACCGACGGCCGGCCCACCTCCGCCCCCTGGAGGATCGTGAACCGCCCGGCCCGTCCCAGGCCCAGGAGGTAGGCCCCGAGGGCGAGGGCGGCGGACCCCGTGGCCGCATCCTCGCCGATCCCGAGGGTCGCGTCGAACATCCGGGCCCGGTAGGCGTCCTCCCCGACCGTCGCCACCAGGTAGAGCCCGTCGGCCCCCACCTCGGCCAGCAGCGGCCCGAGCGTCGGCTCGCCGGGCCGGGCCCGGGCGACGGCCCGGGGATCGCGCGCCGGGACGACGAGGAACGGCAGCCCCGCCGACGCCACCTGGGGCGGCAGGTCGGGATCGAGGTCGTCCCCGACCAGCCCGGCGGCGGCCGCCGCTCGCCGGCGGTCGACGGCCGGCCCCGGCGTGGCGGCCACAGCGGCGAGCGACGCCCTCGACGCGGCCAGATCCACCTCCACCGGGAACTCGCCCGCCGCCACGACCTGCACCGCGGGCGAGCCGACCCGCCCCTCGGCCACGAGGATGTAGGCGGTCCCGAGCGAGGGGTGGCCGGCGAAGGGGAGCTCGCCGCCCGGGGTGAAGATCCGCATCGCGTAGCGCTCCCCCCGCGCCTCGGTCACGAAGGTCGTCTCCGAGAACCCGATCTCGCGGGCGAGCACCTGCATGGTCCGGTCGTCCAGGTCCCTCGCGTCGGGGACCACGCAGAGCTGGTTCCCGCTGAAGGGCTCGGTGCCGAACACGTCGACGAGTCGGAACGCCACCTCCCTCCTCACACCACCACCCCCACCCCGGCCCCGGGACCGCTCCCCTCCTCCGCCCATCCCGCGAAGGCCGCGGCGAGGCGCCGCACGCCCTCGCGCATCGTCCCCGGCTCCAGCACGAAGGGGATGCGCAGGTGGTCGGAGAACGCGCCGCTCACCGAGGCCAGGCTGCCCGGTGCCACCAGCACCCCGTGGCGGCGGGCCACGCGGGCGAGGTCGCGGGCGTCCCCCCCGGGCAGCCGTACCCACAGGCACAGCCCGCCCACCGGAGGGGTCCACGACCAGGTCGGGAGGTGCTCCCGCAGGAGCTCGGTGAGCAGCCGGTAGCGCTCGCGGACCAGGGCGAGCCGGATCGGGCGGATCCGATCCACCCGCTCCAGCAGCCGGAGCGCGAGGAGCTGCCCGGGCAGCGAGGAACCGTGGTCGGCGACGAGCTTCAGGCGGACCAGGCGGGCGATCGTCGGTTCCGCGGCGCGGATCCACCCCACCCGGAGCCCGCCCCAGAACAGCTTCGAGAACGAGCCGATCGTGAGGATCGGGGCGTCGGGGGCGAACGCGGCGAGCGGCGGAGGGGGGTGGCGTTCGAGCACGATATCGGCGAGGGTGACGTCGTCCACGACCGGGACGTTGAACTCCTCGGCCATCGCCGCCACCTCCCGTCGCTTCGCCTCGGGGAGCAGGCTGCCGGTGGGGTTGTGGAACGTGGGCACGAGGTACACGAGGCTCGCGCCGGCCGCCACGACCTCCCGCAGCACATCGACCCGGACCCCCTCCGGCCCCACGGGCACCCCGACCAGCCGGCCCCCGGTCGCCTCCAGCACATCGATCGCCGACACGTAGGTGGGATCCTCGACCACCACCCGGTCCCCGGGGCGGACGTAGGCCGCGGCGGCCAGCGCGATGGCCTGCTGCCCGCCGGTCGTGATCAGCACCTGCTCCGGCGCGGTGGGCAGGCCCCACCCCGAGAGGTGCCGGGCGACCGCCGCCCGGAGCTCCGGCAGGCCGAGGGTGTGGTAGCCGTGGTGGGCGCTCGCCGCCCGGAGGTCGGCCAGCACCGAGGCGGCGGGCTCCCCGTCGAGGATCTCGTCCAGCGCCTCCTCGCCCCCCAGGGCGGCCACGGTGAACTCGATCGCGTCCCCCGGCCCCTCGACCAGGCCCCGCAGGGCAGCCCCGCTCCTCCCCACCGGCACCTCGGGTGCGCTCGGCCGGCCGACCCCTCGGACCCAGGTCCCGCTCCCCCGCCGGCTCCCGATCCAGCCGTCCCGGCGCAGCTCCTCGTAGGCCGCGACCACGGTCCCCCGGCTCACCGAGAGGAGCCGGGCCAGGTCGCGTTCCGCAGGGAGCCGCGAACCCCTCGGCAGCTCCCCGCGCTCGATCGCCCCCCGGATCGCGGCGGCGAGGCGGGCGAACAGGGGCCCCTCCCCCGCCGTCCAGCCCTCGAGCGCAGCGATCGGATCGACCACGTTCCGTTCCTCCGGAGAGCCCAACTATGTACCAATCATGGCCGATTGGACCTGGCCATGCAAGTCCAATCGGTCCATCCTTGTTCGCGGGCACATGGCGCGAGCGACAGGCCGAGAGAGACGCCCCCAGACGAGGGGCTCGTGGAACGGCGGACCGGTCCGGAGGGCCCCGAGCCGGCCCGGGCCCTGGGACCTCAGACCTCGATCCGGGAACCGCCGAGGACGGGGGGCCTGGCTCCCCGAGGTGTCGCTCGCCTCCTCGCTCCTCCTGGTGCTCGCCGTCGGCGGTCCTGCCCGGCGCCTCGCGCTCCTGCTGTTCCTGGCCTGCCTCCTGGCCTGGGCCAGCTGGCGCGGGGGAACGGACTCCCGTCGGCCGGGCGACTGGAACCCCCCGGGCTGATGGGGAACCTCGCGCCCGCGGCGAGCGGCCGCGACGACGGCCGCCCTCCCCTGGGGGCCGCTCGGACCGGGTCTCCGGGCGTTGCTATCGTTGCGATGGCGCGGGTGTAGCTCAATGGCAGAGCTCCAGCCTTCCAAGCTGGCGATGCGGGTTCGATTCCCGTCACCCGCTCGGAGCGCGCAGCGGAGATGCGGGACGGCGCACCGAACACCGTGGCCGGCGCGCGGGCGTCGGGTACGATGGCCGGCGGTGCGGGTCGGGTCGAAGTCACCCGCTGTGCGAGCGGTGCGCAACGGCCCGTCGGGGCATCGCCCCTGGTAGATGCGCCGGTAGCTCAGCCTGGACAGAGCGGCGGACTTCTAATCCGCGGGTCGGAGGTTCGAATCCTCCCCGGCGCGCCGCCCCGCGAGAGGCGTCAGGCGGGCCGCACGCGGCCCGTAGCCCTGCCGTAGTCCCAGGCATCGAGGTCGGGGTGCTCCACGCCGAGCGTGGTGAGGATCGTGAGCACCTGCGTCCGGTGGTCGGTGCCGTGGGTCAGGGCCTGCGCGAGGAGGACGCCGGCCCGGATCTCGAGCCGCCCCTCCCTGCCATCGTCGACCACGATCCGCTCGGGGTCGAAGGGCTCGCGGAGCAAGGCCTCCCAGAACGAGGCGAGGTCCTCGGCCCGGCGCGCGAGCTCGTCGAGGGGCGGGGCCGGGTCGGCCGACCGCCACCTCCGCTCGACCCCGGCGAGCAGGCTCCGGTAGTAGTCCTCGGCCGCGACGACGTGGTGGAGGGTCCGGTGGACGCTCCCGTAGGTGCCCGGAGCGGTGGCCTCCAGGTGCTGCGGCGGGAGACCTCGGCAGATCCGGATCAGCTCGTCGGTCGCCCACGCGTCGTGCCGGAAGGCGTCGAGCAGCGCCTCGTTCACGGCTCCTCCTCGGTCCGCGGGATCGGGGAGAGGATAGAGGCGGGGGACGATGGGGGTCGGACGGGCGCGGCGGTCCCCAACGACGCCCCGACCCTGGGGGCCCAGGGCCTCCCGGGGCGGACGCTCGCATGCCCGCCCGGGCTACGTCTCGCAGCCGATCCCGTCGCCGTCCCCGTCGAAGCCGTGCGGGTCCGAGCCAGTCACCCGGAACCGCCGCGCGCCCACGTCGGCGCAGTCGAGATCGGGCGGGGGCGGCGGGATGCAGAGGTCCGGGTAGGAGAGGTCGCAGCCGCCCCGGTCATCGACCGCCGCGACCGCGGGCTCCCCGGCGGGGCAGCCGCCCCAGAGGCCCCGCCCTTCCCGCCGGGCCTCCCGCTGGGCCGCGAGGAACCGGTCCACGTACCGCACGTTCGGGGGGAACGTGGCGACCTGGGCGAAGCCCTCCCGGACCAGGACCTCGTTGAACAGCTTCCCGTCCACCCAGACGTAGGCCAGCAGCCGTCCGTACGGGTCCCGGAGCTCGACGTCCAGCTCGAGGCGGACCCGACGCCCCTCGAGCCGCCGCTCGGTGAAGGCGGACGCCTCGCGCCCGTAGCACTCGACGGGCTCGCCGGGGGCCACGGTCTCGGGCGTGTCCACCCCGATCAGCCGCACGTCCTCCACCCTCCCCCGGAACCTGACCTCCACGGTGTCGCCGTCGATCACCCGGAGGACGCGTGCGGGCCGCCCGGGCCCGGCGGCCGTCGGGTTCCCCGCCTGACCCCCGCCGCCGCCCTCCTGCGCGCCGGGGCCCCCTCCCCCGGCGCCGGCG
>DATLZM010000139.1:0-1875 GCA_035573995.1 Actinomycetota bacterium
GCCGGGACGCCGCGAGCCGCCGCTCCGCCTCCCCGCGGAGCTCGGCGGCCCGGGCACGGACCTCCGCGGCCATGGCCCGCACGACGGCGGGCGCCGCGCCCCCGGGCGAGGTCCGGGTGAGCACGATCGCCCGCGGGTCGAGGACCTCGCGGAGGTCCCGGCCGGCGAGCCCCAGGGGCCGGCCGATCCTCGACCGGGCCGCCTCGTCGAGCATCTCGCCCGTGAGATCCATCCCCCGGAGCCCCGCGCGGGCGGCCGCCTGCACGGCGTCGCCCACCACGAGGTAGGCCGTGCGGTAGTCCACCCCGCAGGTCTGCATCACGAACTCCGCGAGGTCGGTGGCCTGGGAGAAGCCCGCCTCCAGCGACGCCCACATCCGGTCGGGGTGGACCTCGAGGGTGGCCACCACGCCCCGCATCAGCCGGGTCACCCGGGCGGCCAGCTCCAGCGCCCGGGGCACCTCCCCGTAGGCGAAGATCAGATTGTCGCTCCGCGCCGAGGGCGTCTTCACGACCGCCAGGAAGCCCGACAGCCGCCCGATCAGGACCCCCGCCGCGCCCCGGACGATCGCGAGCGCGTAGGGGTTCCGCTTCTGCGGCATGAGGACCGACGCGCGCGTGTAGGGGGCGGCCAGCTGCACGAAGTCGAACTCCTGGCTGTCCCAGATCTCGAGGTCCTCGGCGAGCTTCGAGAGGGTCGTGGCGAGGCTCGCCGCCCCGGCCAGGAGCGCGACCAGCCCGTCGGTCTGCCACATCGCGTCCCGCGTGTGCTCGATGACCCCCCCGAAGCCGAGGAGCTCGGCGGTCCGGGCCCGGTCGATCGCGAGGCGGCTCCCGTTCACGCAGCCGGCGCCGCCCGGGCTCAGGTCGATCCCGCCGGCCTCCTGGAGGAGCCGGTCCCCGTCCCGGAGGGCGGGGTAGGCGAAGGTCAGCACGTAGTGCCCGAACGTGGAGGGCTGGGCCTGCTGGAGGTAGGTCTGGTCCGGCATCACCACCTCGGCCAGCTCGCCCGCGCGCACCGCGACGGTCTCGGCGAACCCCGCGACGTCGGCCACCAGGGACGCCGCGAGCTCCCGCAGGCAGATCCGGAGCGCCACCCGGCCCGCCTCCCGGCGCGGGCGCCCGGCGTGGAGCCAGCCGGCGTCGTCCCCGAGCCGCTCGGCGAAGAACCGCTCCCGGCAGTTGTAGACGTCCCCCGTGGTCGCCTCGTAGGGGAAGGCCTCCGCGGGCACCTCCCGGAGCACCTCGAGCAGGAGGCCGAGCAGCCGCCGGGCGGCGTCGGCGGGGACGATCCCCTGCTCCACGAGGACCAGGACGTGGGCGATGTCCGCCAGGTTCAGGCCGCGGTGGAGGTAGGGGGCGTCCGCGACCTCCAGGGCGAACCCCGCCTCGACCAGCTCGGCCGCGGGCGGGGCCTGGGGCGGCCCCACCCCGGGCTCAGGGACCTCGACCATCGCGCCCACCTCCTTCCCCGGCCGCCGCCACCGCCTCGACCTCCCCGCCCGTGTGGACGAACACCGCGGGGCCCTCGAGCCCGTCCCGCACGAGGGCCAGGAGCACGCCCATCGCCTTGGCGGTGAACGTCGGGTCGAGGAACAGGCCCTCGGTCCTGGCCGCGAGTTCCGCGGCGCGCCGCCCCTCCTCGGAGGGCAGCCCGTAGCCGGGCCCCCTCGCGTCCACGATCTCGACCAGGTCGGGAGCGGGCGGCGGCCCTCCCACGAGCTCGGCGCAGGCCCGGGCCAGCTCCGTGGTCCGGGCCCGGCACTCCTCGGGCTCCCGGCTGACGGCCGCGCCCACCAGGCGCCACCCGACCCCCAGCCAGGCCGCCCCGGCCGCGAGGCCCGCGAGGGTGCCGCACGAGCCCACCGCCACCACG
>DATLZM010000140.1:0-7391 GCA_035573995.1 Actinomycetota bacterium
CGTCGGGCACGAGGAGTGCCGGGGCAAGGGCCACACCAAGGGCAAGGGCGAGGGGCACGCGGGCGACGACTGCCAGGCCGAGCCCTCCGAGGGCGCCGGGAACGGGGGCAAGGACGAGGAGCACGGCAAGGACGAGGAGCACGGCAAGGGCGAGGAGCACGGCAAGGGCGAGGAGCACGGGAGCGGCCAGGGCGGCACGGACGGGAGCGGGGGAAGCGGGAAGGACGCGAACGCCCCCTCCCTCCCGGCTCGCTCGCAGCGCCGGCGCCGCCGTCCCCTCCCCTCGCGACCCCGGCGGCGCGCGTCAGGTCGCCTCGAGCCCCCGCGCCCGTAGGAGGTCCCGGAGCGCCGCCGCGTCGCGGACCGCCGCCCCGCCGGTGTCGTTGTTGAAGTACGCGTAGACCTCGCGCGCCTCGAGCGCCGCGATCCGCGCCGCCCACCGCCGGAGCTTCTCCCTCGGGTAGTCGGGACCCTGCTCCGTCCCCTGGTGGAACCGGAGGTACGCCCAGCCGCCGGTCACGATCCGAGGCACCCGGGCCCCGGGGCGGTCGGCCAGGACGAACGCGCAGCCCCGCTCGTCGAGGAGCCCGAGGACCGACGCGTCCTCCTCCCAGGATCGGTCCCGGAACTCGAAGGCGGCGCGCATCCCCTCGGGCAGGACCTCGAGGAACCGCGCCAGGCGCTCGCGGTCGGCGCGGAAGCCGGGCGGGAGCTGGAACAGGACCGGGCCGAGCCGCGACCCGAGCTCCGAGGCACGCTCCCAGAGGAGCGCCACGGGGTCCCGACAGTCGCGGAGCCGACGGACGTGGGTGATGAAGCGGCTCGCCTTCACGGCGACCACGAAGCCGTCGGGGGTCTCCTCCCGCCACCGGGCGAAGGTGGCGGCCGAGGGCAGCCGGTAGAAGGAGTTGTTCACCTCGACCGTGGAGAACGCCTCCGCGTACCGGGAGAGCCAGCGGGCCTTGGCGAGCCCCGGGGCGTAGAGGACGCCGCGCCAGTCGTCGTACTGCCACCCGCTGGTCCCGACCCTGATCACGTCACGCCTCCCGCTTCACCCAGGCCTCCTCCGGGGTGAGCGCGTGGTGGGCGGCGGGGCGGATCTTCCGGTAGACGCGCTCGGGGGGCAGCTCCTCGCCGTCCACGGTGAGGAGCCTGCGGACGGGGATCCCGAACAGCCGCTCGTTCTCCTCGAGGTAGGGGAGGAGCAGCTCGAGGTCCTCCGGCCCGAACGGGGCGAACTCGCCGCCGTTCAGCTGGTCCTCGCCCAGGCGCCCGCGGGGGTCGCGCACGTACACCGCGCCCCCCGAGGCCAGCGAGAAGAGGTTCCCGCCGGGGTAGGGGTCGTCGAGGTCGTGGATCCCGCCGTCCTCGTCGAGGGCCAGCCCGTTCACCACCACGAACCCGCCCCCGGCGAGCGGGTCGCCGGCCATGAACGACTCCGCGAGGTAGTCGAGGCAGGTCCCGTTGATCACGACCCGCGGCCGGCCCACGGCGTTGATCAGGGGCCGGCCGGCGGCGTTCCCCAGCACGAAGACCTCGCCCCCCTTCGCCGCGTACCCGAAGGTCTGGCCCACGTCGCCGTGCACCACGAGGCGGCCGTCCTTCATGATCTGCGCCAGCTGGTCCTGCCCCGCGCCGTGCACGACGACCTCGGCCCCGTCGATCCCCGACGCGAGGTAGTCGCCCGAGGGGCCGAAGACGTCGATCCGCACCCCGTGCGTCGCCGGGCCCAGCCCACAGCCGATGAACCGCTGGCCCCGGCAGTTCGCCACCAGGAACCGTCGCGCGCCCCGACGGTGCAGCTCCACGATGGCCCGGGCCAGGGAGCCGGGCCCCTCGGAGGGGAACCCGCGGGCGTCCACCACCACCGCCGCCCCGTCGGGGTCGGGGAGCCGGTCGGGCCCGGCCCACCGGAAGCGCGCCGAGGGCCGGGCCCGGACGCCGTCCACGAGCTCGGCGAGGGCCGCGTCGAGGAGGGCGAGCAAGGCGCTCCGCTTCATCGCGCCGATGGGCACGGGTCGGTCGATGAGGAGCGCGAGCACCTCGAAGGCCCGCTCGCGCCCGGGGTCGTCGGTCGCCCCGCGCACGAGCTCCTCGAGGAACGCCCACGCGCCGATCGGGCCCCAGGCGGGGAGCCGCTCCCGGACCCGGCCGACGAGCTCCGCCGCGGGGAGCTCGCTCCGCGCGAGCGCGGCCGCGCCCCGGTCCGCCGCGACCGACGCGGCGCCGGCCCGGACCGCCGGGAGCCCCCCCGGCGGCGGGGGCTCCTTCCCCGGATCGACCTCGACCACGCGACCGAACTTGTCGGTGCAGACGAGGTTCCCCGCGCCCCGCTCACCGGGCCGGACCGTGAACACGAACGCCCCGCCGTCGGTGTGGCTCCCGCCGCGGGCGTTCCAGTACCGGTCGGCCCGGGGCCACCAGGTCCCCGGATCCTCCCGGGCGAGCGACTCGAGCACCGCGTCGATCGCCTGCCGCTCCGAGGCCGCCAGGCCCACCGCCTCCCGCCCCCGCTGGAGCGCGAAGACCTGCGGCCGGAGCATCGAGGTGTCGGTGATCCCGATGAGCTGCCGGGTCCCCTCCCGGGGGTCCGACCTCGCGATCAGGAAGAACCACGGGCCGTCCGGCGAGCCGTGGATGTGGACGGCCTGGAGCATCCGGTAGGTCCGCCGCCGGTCCTCGGGGAGCAGCGCGAAGTCGCGCTCGGTGGTGGGCGCGAGGGCCTCGATCGCGTGCTCGAGCGGGTACCCGTGCACCCGGGTCAGGAGGTCGAAGAGGAGGGCAGCCACCTCGGTGTCGGTGAGGAACAGGGGGGAGCGACCCCGCTGGGCGAGGTAGGCGCAGATCGACGCGTAGTTCGCGAAGTCCCCGTTGTGCACCAGGGCCTCGTTCAGGCCGACGAAGGGGTGGGCGCCGCCCGGGTGCCAGACCCGGCCCTTCGTCGGGTAGCGGTGGTGCCCGATCCACACGTGGGCCCGGAGCCCCTCCAGCCCGTAGGCCCGGATCGCGTCGTCGCCGTAGCCCACGAGCTTCACGACCAGGAGGTCGCGGCCCCGCGAGAGCACGAACGCGCGCCGCTCGCCGGTCGCCGAGTAGCACGCCCGGTTCAGGTCGTCGGTCCGCTGGAACACGACCTCGTCGTCGATCGCGTCCCGGTGCTCCGGCGGGATCCCGTGCGCGCGCCCGAACGCCTCCCGCACCTCGGGCCGGACCCGCGCCAGGTAACAGACGACGCGGGGCGGGCGGACCGCCAGGGCCTCGGCGAGGGGGGTCCACGGCAGCTCCGCGACGTGGTCCACCTCGAAGGCCGGCGCGAGGTGCTCGGCCTCCACGGCGGCCCGCGCCGTTGGGTCGAGGTAGGCGACGGCGATCAGGTGGTCCCGGAGGAGCGTCCCGCGGTCGACGCCGAGGAACGCGGGGTCGAGCCCGGCCGCCGCCAGGCCGCCGCCCTTCCCGTTCCCCCGGTTCCGCATCTGCGCGAGGGCCTGGAGGAGGCAGCGCCCGGGGACCGTGGCGCTCGAGGCGACGCCCACGACCCCGCACCCGCCCTCGGCCTCCGCCTTCCGGGGCGGCGCGGGCGACCCGGGCCGCGCGCGGGCCGCGGCGAGGAGCCGCTCAGCGAGGGCCGCCCGGTCCATGCTCCTCCTCCCGCTCGACCCTCAGGAGGTCGATCCGCCCCCGGAGCTGGCGGACGCTCCGGAGCCCCAGGCCGCGGAGGATCTCCTCGAGGCGAGCCCGGAACGCCCGGTAGAGGCGGTCGAGCCGCTCGGCGCCCCACCCGGGGTCCACGAGCAGCGACAGCTCGGGGTCCGTGGTCGTGAGCCCGAAGGGGCACCCGCGCCCCCGCTCGCAGTTCCCGCACCGCGTGCATCCGAGCGCCACGAGCTCGGTGGTGCCGAGCACGCACCCGTCGGCCCCGAGCGCGATGGACTTGGCCACGTCGTCGGCGGTCCGGATCCCCCCGCTCGCCATGACCACCAGCTCGTCCCGGATCCCCTCCGCCTCGAGGAACCGGTGGACGCGCGGCAGGGCTAGCTCGATCGGCATCGCGATGTTCTTCTTCGCGATCTCGGGCGCCGCGCCCGTCCCCCCGTAGCCGCCGTCCACGTGGAGGATGTGGGCCCCGGCGTGGTAGCTCCCCACCGCCACCATGTCGACGTCGGTGGGGGTGGAGACCTTCACCGAGACCAGGGCGTCGGGGTTCACGGTCCGGATCCAGTCCACGTGCTTGCGGTGGTCCTCGACCGAGTACACGCTGTGGAACGGGAACGGCGAGAAGAGGCTCACCCACGGCACCGCCTCCCGGATCTCGGCCACCGCGGTCGTGGCCTTGTCCCCCAGGAGGTGCCCGCCGAGCCCGGGCTTCGCCCCCTGCGCGTACTTGAACTCCACCACCGGCGCCCACTGGATGGTCTCCTCCCGGACCCCGAACATCCCGGTGGCGACCTGGGTGATCACGTGGTCCCGGTAGGGCCGGAGCGAGGCCGGGTACCCGCCCTCGCCCGAGCAGGTGAGGGTGCCCCAGCGCCGGGCCGCCTCGGCGCGGGCCAGCATCACCTGCTCGCTCACCGACCCGAACGACATCCCCCCGCCGTACCACGGCACGGGGATCCGGAGCTCCCGCCCCTCGCCCCGGCGGTTCAGCGGGATCGAGAGGTCCACGGGCTCGTCCTCCGGGACCCTGCGCTCCGGCGGGGCGGGGCGGAACCCGAGGACGTCGAAGCCGCCCCCCGAGCGCCCCACGCGGTGCTCGAGCCCCTCCGGGACCCGGCCGGTCTCGGCCTCCCACCAGACCGCCAGGATCAGCTCGGGCGTCCAGCGGGCGTCGCCCATCGCCGGCGGGAGCCCGAACGACAGGGTCGGCCAGGCCCGGAACCCCCGGCGGAGCGCGTGGACGTGCTTCTCGACCTCCTCGGGGAGGGGCGCGGCTCCGACCCGCGGCACGGCCTCAGCCATCGGCGGACCCCTCCGCGGCGCCCAGGACCTCCAGGTCCCCGGCGTCCGCCCCCGCCGCGCCCGCCCGGCCGAACCCCTCCACGCCGGCGAAGGCCTCCCGCTCGAGGTCGCGCTGGAACATGATCCGCCCCACCTCCCCGCGGAGCCGGCGGACCTCGCGCATCCCCATGGCCCCCAGGACCTCGAGGAGCTGGTCCCGCCAGGAGTTGGCGAGGTTCCGGATCCGCTGCACCGCCCAGGCCTCGTCGAGCCGGGGGAACGAGGTCGGGCGGCCATCCTCCCCGATCGTGGCCTGGAGCGCGACCCAGAGCGGGAGGTCGAGGGCGACCGCGTCGAGCCCGCAGGCGATGGCCTTCGCCACGTGCTCGGCCATCGCGATCCCACCGCCCGCGATGAGCGTCACCTCCTCGCGGACCCCGCCCGCCACCAGGGCGTCGTGGGCCTCCCGGATCAGGTCCCCGACGAACCGGCCCCCGGCCCGGCCGCCGGGGCCCGCCACGAGGTGGACGACCCGGGCGCCCCGGGCGACGAGGCCGGGCACGTCGGCGTCCGCGGGCACCCGCGCGCACACCAGGGCCTCGGGGAGCCGCCGGCGGACCGCCGCCACGAGCCCGGCGTCCCACCCCTCGACCGCGACCGCCGCGGGCGCCGCTCCCAGGCGCTCAAGGAGCCCCGCCTCGCCCGGGCGGAGGAGCGGCACCACGTGGGGGCCCGAGAGGCCGAGGCGCACGGCGGCCGCGAGCCGGAGCACCACGAGGGTGCCGAGCTCCCGGGCGGCCCGGGCCAGCACCTTCGGCACCGGCCCCCGGTCGGGCAGCGACGACGCGTCGAAGAGGAACGGGAGCTCGACCTGGACCACCCGGGGCGCCGGGCCGACCACCTCACCTCGGTCGTCGAGGCGGAGGAACGGCGGCCGCTCCCCGAGGTCCACCGCGGTCGAGATGTGCTCGCGCCCGTGGATCCCGTCCCGCGTGGGCCGGACGATCTCGGACATGTCGAGCCAGATCCCGTCCCACCCGGGGCCGCCGAACGGGCCCCGGTACCCCGCGCCCCGCACCGGCACGCGCCCCGTCCGCGCCTCGTAGAGGATGGTCTCGGCCTGCTCCGCCGAGAGGTGGGGGCCGCCCAGGCGCTCGCGGGCGGGGTTCGGGTGGATCTGCACCACCTCCGGGTACTGGACCGTGCAGCGGAGGCAGCCGACGCAGAGCTCCTCCCGCGGCCAGAGCCCGCCCACCTTCCGCGAGAACACGCCGTAGACGCAGGGGCGGGAGAGCGCGACCCTCGTCCGTCCCCGGAACTCGAGGAGCTCCCGCAGGACGAGCCCCACCAGCCGCAGGCGCCGCACGCGGACCCGGAACCGGGGAGGGAGGGGGACCGCGTCGGGCGCCCTCGCGACCTCGATCCGGTACCGGCGGTAGACGCCCATGGAACGCCCCGGGGGCCAGGATATCCCGCGTCGCGTCCCGTGACGGTCGGGCGGGGATGGGCGAAGCTCTCGGCGATGGGCGACGGGGCGACGGCGCGCGCCTACCACGCGGCGACCAAGCACTCGTGGGAGAGCGTCCGCCGCAGGGCGCGGTTCCTGGACTGGGAGAACAAGCCCGACCCGTTCAAGGTCTACGAGGCCGAGCTGCCCCGCGTCGATCTCCCGGAGCCGCCGCCGACCGGCGTGCCCGCGGTGGAGGCCATCGGGGCGTGGGTGGGAGCCGCGACGGAGGGGTCCCGCGCGCCGGAGCTCGCCTCCCTCGCCCGGCTCCTCCGGCTCGGCGCGGGCGTCCACCGCACGGTCCGCTTCCCCGGGGGCGACGAGATCCACTTCCGCACGTACGCGTCCGCCGGCGCGCTGTACCCGGTGGAGATCTACGTGGCCTGCGGCGACCTCGCGGGGGTCGGCGCGGGCCTCTACCACTTCGACCCCTCGGGGCCCGCCCTCGTGCGCCTCCGGGAGGGCGACCCGCGGGGCCACCTGGTGCGGGCCGCCGCCGGCGAGGACGCGGTGGCCCGCGCGCCGGCGGTCCTCGCGCTCACCGGGATCCCGTGGCGGACCGCGTGGAAGTACGGCGAGCGCGGCTACCGCCACCTGTTCTGGGACGCCGGGACCATCCTCGCCAACGTCCTGGCCCTGGCCACCGCCTCCGGGCTCCCCGCGCGGGTCGTCCTCGGGTTCGACGACGCCGAGGTGGAGGCGCTCCTCGGCGTGGACGGGCGCCGCGAGTTCCCGCTCTGCCTGGTGGCGCTGGGCGATGGGCCGCCGGTGGCCCCCGCGAGCGCGCCGCCCCCGGCCCTCGACCTCCCGTCCCGGCGCCTGTTGCCCAGGGAGCTCCTCTTCGAGGCGATCGCCGCCGTCCACGGGGCCGGCCGGCTCGGGGTCGAGGAGGTGGCCGGGTGGCGCGGGCGGTGGGCGGGGCCGGCGGCCGGCCCGGTGCGGCTCGAGG
>DATLZM010000141.1:0-18699 GCA_035573995.1 Actinomycetota bacterium
CCGCGCGGCGCTCGAGGCCGGGATCGTGGCCCGCCTGGGGAGCCGTCGCCGCTTCGTGGCGGTCCGGGACACCCGCGACGTGACGCGCCCACGCCTGGTGGCGAACCGGACCGTACCCTCCGTCGAGGTCGACCCCGGGGATGGGACCGTCGGGCTCGACGGGCGCGTGCTCGCCTCGGAGCCCGTCGACGAGGTGCCGCTCTCCCGCCGCTACCTCCTGGGCTGATCCCGGCCGGACGCGGACTCAGGCCGGCCAGCGGGTGTCGGGCTGCAGCCCCCGGAGGTCGAGCTCCCGCCCCTCGACCCCCCGGAGCCAGTTCACGGCGTTCGCCCCGAGGTGCGGTACGTGGTAGCCCCCCTCCTGGAGGATCACGAGCCGTCGGCCGAGCGCCGCCACGCGCCGGCCGACCTCGTGGTAGACGGGCGTCGTGAGCGCGAGGTCCGCGATCGGGTCCTGGCCGTAGGTGTCGAACCCCAGCGAGACCACGAGGATCGAGCCCCCGTGCTCCTCGATCCGTTCCAGGGCCCGGTCGAGGGCCCGCAGGTAGGCGTCGTCGGTGCAGCCGGCCGGGAGCGGGATGTTGAGGTTGGCGCCGGCGCCGGCGCCGGTCCCGGTCTCGTCCTCGTACCCCGCGAAGTAGGGGTAGGCGCGGTCCGGGTGGCCGTGGAGCGAGACGTAGAGGACGTCGCCGCGCCCGTAGAAGATCTGCTGCGTGCCGTTCCCGTGGTGGTAGTCCACGTCGAGGATGGCGACCGGCTCGCCGGTCCGACGCACCAGCTCCTCGGCGGCGATGGCGGCGTTGTTGAAGAAGCAGTAGCCGCCGAAGGCGGCCCGCGGGGCGTGGTGGCCCGGCGGGCGGCACAGGCCGTAGGCGGCGGGCTCGCCCCCCAGCACCAGGTCGGCGGCGGTGAGGGCCACGTCCACGGCCCACCGAGCCGCCTCGTACGTGCCCGGCACGATGGGGTTCATCGTCTCGAAGCACCAGTAGCCGAGGCGGGCGAGGGGGTGGACGGGCTCCCGGGCCGGCCCCATCCCCTCGCGCAGCGCGGGGTGCAGGATGGTGTCGGGGATCGCCTGGGGCGCCCGGTTCACGGTGCGCCAGTCCCGCCAGGCCTCCTCGAGGTAGCGGACCATGGCGGGCTCGTGGACGGCCTCGATCGGCCCCACCCCGTGCTCGGCGGGCGGCACGAGCTCGAACCCCCCGTCCTCCTCGAGGGCGGCGCGGATCCGCTCCGCGCGCTGGGGGACCTCGTACATCGGGAGCGGTACCCCGTACTGGACCTCGGTGTCGGGGTCGTGGAGCAGGTGTCGGGGCGTGTAGACGACGCGCAACTCGACCTCCCTCCTGGACGGGTGGCAGGATATCGGTCCGACCGTCGACGCGAGGAGGTGGGATCGTGGGCGCCGGAGCGGAGCGGCCCCCGGCCCGTGGGCTCTTCGTGCGCCAGAGCTCGGGGCTCGTGCGCGAGGTGAGCGTGACGAACGCCCTGTTCTTCAACGCCGCGGCGTTCATGGGGACGGGTGTCGGGTGGTACCCCGCCTTCTACTCGCTCGCCTTCGTCCCGATCGGCGTGGCCGGCTTCACGACGTACGGGTGGGCGGCGATCATCGTGGGCGCCGCCGGGGTCTTCCTCGCCCTCATCTTCGCCTCGCTCACGACGGTCATGCCGAGGTCCGGCGGCGACTACGTGTTCACGAGCCGGTTCATCCCGCGGATCGGGCCGTTCCTCGGGTGGCTCGAGTCGTTCACGCTCGTCTTCGCCTCCCTCGCGATCGTCGCGTTCGAGGTCCCGGTCGTGCTGCGGACGCTCCAGATCAGCGGGCGGATCGTGGGGATCGGCACCGGGATCGACTTCTTCGAGCGGGCCAACGGCTGGTACGCGGAGGACGGGGTGATCACCGGCTGGCCCGGGTTCCTCGCGTCGCTCGTGGTCCTCGCGCTGATCTTCTGGGTCTGCGTCCAGCCGACCCGGCGCTTCCATCGGATCGTGACGGCGCTCGCGGCGATCGCGGTGGGCTCGGCGGTCCTGATCTTCGTCTCCGGGTCCCTCCTGATCGACGGGCGGGCCTTCGCCCGCAACCTCCCCCGCTTCGCGGACGGCGTCACGGTCGAGCAGCTCCGCCGGGCCGCGATCGACAACGGCGTGCTGGGGCGCGGGGTGCAGATCTTCAACTCCCTCTTCCCGTTCGTCATGGCGGTCGTGCTCCTGAACTACATCGGCTACCAGTACTCCGCCTACATCGCGGGCGAGGTGCGGGGGAACATCACCCGGGGGATCCTGATCGCGGTGCTCGGGGCGCTCGTGATCGCGGTCCTCACGAACTCGGTGTTCGTCGACGTCCTCTCCCGCAAGCTGGGGCTGGACGCCCAGCTCGGCTGGGGCGTGCTGTTCTGGAGCGGCGACCCGGGCACGCCGTTCGGCCATCCCAACACGCTCCCGCTCACGGCCACGATCTCCCGGCCGTCGCTGTGGCCGCTCTGGCTCGTCGCGAGCCTCGGCGGGGTGGTCTCGCCCTTCGTCCTGTGCCCCGCCTACGTGAACTTCATCAGCCGGATCGCGCTCGCCTGGAGCCTCGACCGCCAGGTGCCGGAGTGGTTCGGGGAGGTGAACGAGCGGCTGCGGGCGCCGATCAACGCGATCGTCACGGCCCTGGCCATCGTCGGGGTGCTCACGCTCCTCCAGAACTTCCCGCTCCTGCCGGACTCCCTGGCGCCGCCCGAGGGGAAGCTCAACCTGGTCGCGACGCTGTGGTTCAGCATCCTGATGGCGCTGCTCACGTGGGTGATGCCGGCCGTCAACGCGATCGTCGCGCCGCTGTCCCGCCCGGACCTCGTGCGCGGCGCGCCCTGGCGGTCGTGGCTGCCGGTGTTCGGCGCGATCTGGCTCGCGTTCACCGCGATCACGTACTGGTTCGCCGGGATCGACCCGATCCTCGACGCGATCCGGGTCGCGGTCCAGCCCGGTGCGGAGGAGACGCTCCTCGGCTACCTGAACCGGACCGGGATCACGTTCACCCTGGGGATCGTGGTCCTGGCCATCGTCATCTACGTCGTGCAGGCCGCTCGGAACCGGGCCCGGGGGATCGACCTCTCGCTCATGTACCGGGAGATCCCGCCGGAGTGATCGCCGGGGCGCCGTAGGCTGGGTCCGTGGGGACGCGCGCGGTCCGGCTCTACGTCGTCTCCGACATCCACGCCTCGGAGCGGGCCTGGCGGAAGATGCTGAACGCGGCCCGGACCCGGATGTACGGGGCCGACGCCGTGCTCTACGCCGGCGACCTCACCGGGAAGGCGATGGTCCCGGTCGTGGAGGCCGGCGACGGCTACGAGGCGGAGCTCGGGGGCCGGGTCCGACGGGCCCGGACCGAGGAGGAGCTGGCGCGCCTCGAGCAGGAGATCGCGAACCTCGGGTTCTACGCCCTGCGGACCACCCCCGAGGAGGTGGAGCGGCTGCGGAGGGACCCCGCCCTCCTGGAGGAGAGGTTCCACGCGGAGATCCGCGGCCGGGTGGCGGACTGGATGCGGCTGGCGGCGGAGCGGATGGAGGGGTCGGGGATCCCCATCTACCTGATCCCCGGGAACGACGATCCCTACGAGATCGACGACGTGCTCGCCGAGAGCCCCTACTGCGTGAACGTGGACGGGCGGGTCGTCGAGATCGTGGGCGGCCTCGAGGTCGTGGGGGCGGGGCAGTCGAACCCCACGCCGTGGCGCACGCCGCGGGAGGTGCCCGACGACGAGTTCCGGGAGCGGCTCGCGGAGCTCCTGGGGCAGGCCCGCGACCCGCGCCGGACGATCCTCCTCACGCACTGCCCGCCCCACGGCTCGGGCCTCGACACGGCGCCGCTCCTCGACGCGGAGCTCCGGCCCATCGTCTCCGCGGGCGACCTCCTGCGGGGCCCGGTCGGCTCGACCGGGGTCCGGGAGGCCATCGAGGAGTTCCGGCCGCTCCTCGGGCTCCACGGGCACATCCACGAGTCCGGCGGCGAGGCCCGGGTGGGGGAGACGCTCTGCCTGAACCCTGGGAGCGAGGCCGCCTTCGGCATCCTCCGGGGCTACCTGGTGGACGTGGGTCCGGACGGCATCGAGCGCTGGTTCCGGGTGGAGGGGTAGTCGTGGGCGAGGAGACCGGCCCGGTCCGGGGGGCGGACGACCCCGCCGCCCCGGAGAGGCAGGCGGGGGGCCCTGCCGAGATCGACGCGCTCGAGGAGGCCCTGTCGCTCGTCCGCGGCGCGGACGAGGTCGGGATCCCGCTCAGGCTCGTGGGTGGGCTCGCGGTCCGGGTCCTGTGCCCGGACTTCCCGCCCCGGGTGCGGGATCGCCAGGACCTCGACCTCGCGTCGGTGTCGCGGGCCCGGGCGGCGCTCACGGCGTTCCTCGCGGCCCGGGGCTACGAGCCCGACCGACGGTTCAACGCGCTCTACGGGCACAAGCAGCTCTTCTTCGCCTCGCCGCGCGGCCGGGCGGTGGACGTCCTGATCGACAAGCTCGACATGTGCCACGTCCTGCCCTTCCACGACCGGATCGAGCGGATGCCGCTCACGCTCGACGTCACGGACCTCCTGCTCTCGAAGCTCCAGATCGTGGAGCTGAACGAGAAGGACGTCCGAGACGTCCTGTACCTGCTCTCCGCCTACCCGGTGGCGGAGGGGGACGAGCCCGGGACGATCGGCCTCGACCGGATCCGTGCCCTCGTGGCCGACGACTGGGGCTGGTGGCGCACCCTGACGCTGAACGTGTCGCGGATCCGGGCCCTGGCTGCGGAGCGGGGCGACCTCGTCCCGCCGGCGCCGAGCCTGGATCCCCTCCGCGGACTCGAGGCCGTCGCCGAGGCCGCCGAGGCCGTGCCCAAGACCCTCCGGTGGAAGCTCCGGGCCAGGGTCGGCGAGCGGAAGCGCTGGTACCGCCTCCCCGAGGAGATCCAGCACGACTGACCGGCCGACCTACCGCCGGGCCGGCTCGGCCGAGGCCGCGAGGGGGGCGTAGAGCTCCGGGCGGCGGTGCGCCAGGTAGCGGAGGTTCGGGTCGGGCGGCGGGACGGCGGAGAGGTCGATCTCGGCCAGCACGAGCTCCTCCTCCGCCCCCGCCCGGGCCAGGACGTTCCCGTCGGGGTCCACGACCGCGCTCTCCCCGAAGTACCGGTACACCTCGTCCCGCCCCACCTGGTTCGCGCAGGCGAGGTAGACGCCGTTCTCCATCGCCCGCGCCGCCAGGTACACGGCCTGGTGGCGCGCGTAGGGCTCCATGTTGGCCGTGGGGACCAGGATGGCCTGGGCGCTGTCCAGCGCGAGGAGCCGGGCGGTCTCGGGGAACTCGAGGTCGTAGCAGATCATCACCCCGAGGCGCCCGACCGCGGTGTCGAACGCGCGGACCTCCTCCCCGGGGAGGAAGGCGTCGGGCTCGGCGGCGAACAGGTGGACCTTCCGGTGGGCGCCCACCACGGTCCCGTCGGCGTCGATCACGCAGGCGCTGTTGAAGGGGCGCGCCCGCCCCGCGTGCTCGGGGAACCCGCAGACGATCGCGGTCCCGTGGGCGCGGGCGAGGTCCGCCAGGGCCCGGATCGAGGGTCCGTCGAGGGGCTCCGCGAGCTCCCCGACCCGGTCCCAGACCATGTAGCCGGTGAGGAACATCTCCGGGAACAGCACGAGGCGCGCGCCCCGGCCCGCCGCCTCCTCGACCGCCCGCCGGGCCCGCTCCAGGTTCGCCGCCTTGTCGAAGCGGACCGGCGCCGCCTGCACGAGCGCGATCTTCATCGGCCCTCCCCAGGGAACCGGACGGCGGCAGGATAGCGCCGGGCGGGGCGCGGGCGCCGGGCCCTCGTCCGGCCCCGGCTCGTCCCGAACCGGGTCGGGCGGCGTTCCCTCACCCGGCGCTGCCCGGCCCCGGGTCCTCCAGCTCGCCCAGGACCTCCTCGGTGTGCTCGCCGAGGAGCGGCGGGGGCCGGCGGATCGGGGGACGCCGGCCGTCGAGCGCGATGGGGTTGGCCACCAGGCGGAGCGTTCCCCGGGCGGGGTCCGGCACGAGCTCGACCATCGCGCGGCCCTCCGGGGAGGCGAACACCTCGTCGATCCGCCGGACCGGCGCCGCCGGCACGGATCGGGCGGCGAGGGCCTCGAGCCAGTCGGCCGCCGGGCGGGTCCGGAAGACCTCGGCGAGGATCGGGACCAGGAGCTCCCGGTTGCGGACCCGGGCCTCGTTGGTCGAGAACCGGGGGTCGCGGGCGAGCTCGGGCCGGCCGATCGCCTCGCAGGTCCGCTCGAACAGCCGGTCGTTCCCCGCGGCGAGGATGAACGGGCGGTCGGCGGCCTCGAAGGCCTGGTAGGGGACGATGTTGGGGTGCTCGGTGCCCATGGGGCCGGGGACCAGCCCCCCGAGCAGCACGTTCGCCGCCTGGTTCACGAGGGCCGCCACGCTCGCGTCGAAGAGCGAGACCGCCACCCGTCGCCCCCGGCCGGTCCGCTCCCGTTCGCGGAGCGCGGCGAGGATCCCGACCGCCGCGTAGAGCCCGGCGATCACGTCGAGGAGGGCGACGCCGACCTTCACCGGCCGCCCCCCGCGCTCCCCGGTGACGCTCATCAGGCCCGAGACGGCCTGGACCACGATGTCGTAGCCGGGCCTCCCGGCGAGCTCCCCCTCCTCGCCGAAGGCGGTGAGGGAGCACGACACCAGGCCGGGGTTGTCGCGGGCCAGGGTGTCGTGGTCGAGCCCCCAGCGTCGCACGAGCCCCGGCCGGAAGTTCTCCACGAGCACGTCGGCCCGACGGGCCAGCCGCCGCGCGGCCGCGAGCCCCTCCTCGGTGTCGAGGTCGAGGGCCACCGACCGCTTGTTCCGGTTCAGGGCGAGGAAGTAGGCGGCGTCCGCACCGACGAAGGGCGGTCCCCACCCCCGGGTGTCGTCGCCCACGCCCGGTCGCTCGACCTTCACCACGTCGGCCCCGAGATCGCCCAGGATCATCGTGCAGAGCGGGCCCGCGAGGACCCGCGAGAGGTCGAGCACGCGGATCCCCCCGAGCGGGAGGCCCGGCCGATCGGTGGTCGAGGGGGGTCCAGGGGGTGACTCGCTCACGGCCGGGACGATACCGCGGCCCGCGCGGGGCCCGCCGGCGCGACCTGCGCCCGCGGGGCGGGGAACGACGGAGCCGCCGGACCCCGAGGGGCCCAGCGGCTCCAGCCCCCTTCTACACCCGCGCCCGCCCCGCCGTCAAGCCCCGCCCGGTCCCTGAGTGGCGGGGACGGTCGGAAGTTGGTCAAGATATGGGCGTGAACGCCGAGAGCCTGGAGCGGGCCAACGCCTTCCTCGCCGCCGTGGCGGCCCGGGTGCGACCGGGGGAGTTCCTCCAGGAGTCCCCGGCCGACATCGGGCGGGAGATCGGCTTCGAGCAGCCCCTCGTCGCCGCCCGGGCCGTGCGGGCGCTCCTCGCCCGGCGGCGGCTCGAGGCGGTGGACGGGCGCTACCGCCTGGTCGATGCCCGTCCGGTGGAGCCGGGGGAGCGCGAGACCGTGAAGCGACCGGCCCGCGCCCGCCGGGCGAAGGAGCGGCCCGAGCCCCAGCCGGAGGCCGGCGAGGAGCGGGTGACCTACTCGGCGGTGGGCCGGGAGATGGTCGAGCGGCTGATCGAGCTGGGGCGGGAGGTGGCGACGCTCCGGGCGAGCCTGCGCGCGGCGCGGGAGGAGGCGCGGGAGGCGCGGGAGGCGCGCGACGAGGCCGAGCGCCGGGCGCAGACCCTGGCGAACCGGGTCCGGGAGCTCGAGGCCCGCGCCGACATGGCCGAGACCAACCTCCGCAACGTCCTCGCCGCGGCCCGCGGGGCGGGGCGGGACGTGGTCGGCGACTCCGAGATGGAGGCGATCCTGGGCGTGCTGAAGGGGGAGCCCGCCCCGCCGAGGGAACCGGGCTAGGACGGGGACGCCGGCCGGGCACCAGAGCCCGTCCGGAGCGCCGCCAGGTGGCAGGCGGCGCGGTGGCCCTCGCGGAGCTCGGCGAGCCCGAGGTCCTGCCCGCGGCAGGCGGCCTCCACGCCGGCCGCCGCGGCCGCCCCCGAGGCGACCTCCGGGCACCGGGGGTGGAAGCGGCACCCCGGCGGGATCCTCGTGGGGTCGGGCGGCTCCCCCTGGAGGATGGGTCGCTCGACCCCCCCGGCCTCCGGGACCACGTTCAGGAGCGCCCGCGTGTAGGGATGGAGGGGACGGGTCAGGACGTCCTCGGCCGGTCCCATCTCGACCACCCGGCCGAGGTACATCACCGCGATCCGGTCGGCGATGGTCCAGGCCAGGCCCAGGTCGTGGGTGACGACGATGAGGCTGATCCGGAGGGTGTCCCGGAGCTCGAGGAGGAGGCGGAGGATCTCCCCGCGCACCGAGGCGTCGAGGTTGGAGACCGGCTCGTCGGCCACGATGACCTGCGGCTCGAGGGCCAGCGCCCCGGCGATCACCACCCGCTGGCGCTGCCCCCCCGACAGCTCGTGCGGGTAGAGCAGGAAGAACCGCTCGGGCGGGCGGAGCCCGGCGCGCGCGAGCGCCCGCGCCACCAGCTCCTCCTCCCCCTCGCCGTTGGGCCCGCGGTGGATCAGGTGGATCCGCAGGCCCTCGGCCACGGCCTCGTAGATCGTCTGCCGGGGGTTCAGCGCGCCCGCGGGGTCCTGGAACACCATCTGGACCTTCCGGCGGTAGGCGCGGAGGTCCCGCTCGATGGGGCGGCCCTCGAAGAGGATCCGGCCGCGGTCGGGGCGGACGAGACCCATGATGGCCCGGGCCAGGGTGGTCTTCCCGCACCCCGACTCCCCGGCGATCGCGAGGACCTCGCCCCGGCCCAGCTCCAGCGAGACGCCGTCCACGGCCCGCGCGTCGGCCCCCTTCCGCCCGAGGAGGCCGGCGACCAGGCTCACCCGGCCCCGGAACGTGACGTGGAGGTCCTCGACGCGCAGGACCGGTTCGTCGGCGCCCGGCCCCTGCCCCGGGGTGGCCCCCCCGGCCCGCTCGGCCCCCCGGCCGTCGCCGGCCCTGCCCTCCCCGTTCACCGCTCGGCCTCCGCCGCGCCGGCCAGCGCGCCCCGCACCAGGAGGCACGCCGCGCGCCGCCCCGGCCCGGCGTCGTAGAGCTCCGGCTCGGTCCGCGCGCACTCGTCGAAGGCCTCGGGGCAGCGGGGATGGAAGGGGCAACCCGGCGGGATGGCCTGGGGGTCGGGCGGGTCGCCGCCCAGGCCCGACGGGCGACGTCGGAAGCTCGGATCCCCGATCGCGGGGAACGCGGCCGCGAGCGCCCTCGTGTAGGGGTGGCGACCGTCGTGGAAGACCTGACGGACCGGGCCCTCCTCGACGAGCTTGCCCGCGTACATCACCGCCAGCCGGTCCGACACCTCGACGAGCACCGAGAGGTCGTGGGTGATGAACAGCATCGCCAGGCCGAGGTCGCGCTGGAGCTCCTTGAGGAGGCGGAGGACCTGGGCCTGGACCATCACGTCCAGCGCGGTGGTGGGCTCGTCGGCGATCACCAGGCTCGGGTTGCAGGCCAGGGCCATCGCGATCATCACCCGCTGCCGCTGTCCGCCGGAGAGCTCGTGGGGGAAGTCGTCGATCCGCCTCGGGGGCAGCCCGACCTGCTCGAGCAGGGCGCCGACCCGGACCATCGCCTCCTTGGGGCCCGCCTGCTGGTGGGCGACGATGGCCTCGGCGATCTGGTCCCCCACCCGGCGCACCGGGTTCAGGGCGTGCATCGCGCCCTGGAACACGATCGAGGCGCCCGCCCAGCGGACGGCGCGGAGCCGCCCCGGCCGCATGGCGAGCACCTCCTCCCCCTCCAGGAGGACGCTCCCGGTCACCTCGGTCCCCGGGGGGAGGAGGCGCAGGATGGCCCCGGCGATCGTGGACTTGCCGCACCCCGACTCGCCCGCGAGCCCGAGGACCTCGCCGCGCTCGATGTCGAAGGACACCCCCCGGACCGCCGGGACGTCCCCGCCCCGGGTCCGGTAGGTCACGCGGAGGTCCCGGACCGAGAGGACGCTCATCGCTGGCGGAGCCTCGGGTTGAGGATCTCGTCCAGCGCGAACCCGCACATCGTGAAGCCCAGCACGACCAGGACGATCGCGAGGCCAGGGGCGAGGAGCCACCACCACGCGCCGATCGTCGCGGCGCCCGCGTTGAAGGCGCTCTCCAGGATCGAGCCCCACGACACGCTGAAGGGGTCGCCGAGGCCGAGGAAGGAGAGCGTCGTCTCCGACAGGATCGCCACCGCGACGACGAGCACGGTGTTCGCGAAGATCACGGGGAAGACGTTGGGCAGGATGTGGCGCGTGACGAGGTGCCACGGGCTGGCGCCCAGGGCCCGGGCCCGCTCGACGTAGGGCCGCTCCTTGACCGACAGGGTCTGGGCCCGGACGAGGCGGGCCGTCCCCGGCCAGGAGGTGACGCCGATCACGAGGATGATCGTGCCCAGCGACGGGCCGAGGATCGAGGCGAGCACGATCGCGAGCGCGAGCCAGGGGATCACGAGCCCGAAGTCGGTGAACCGCATGAGCAGCACGTCCACGAGGCCCCCGCGGTACCCGGCCACGATCCCGACCACGGCGCCGATCACGACGGTGATCGCCGTGGCCGACAGCCCGACCAGGAGCGAGATCTTCGAGCCCTGGATGGTGAGGGTGAGGACCGAGAGCCCGAAGCGGTCGGTCCCGAACGGGTACCGGAGGGAGGGGGGGTGGAGCACCGGGCCGCTCGCGAGCGCGGGGTTGGTGCCGGTGTCGTCGGCGAAGACCGCGAAGATGGCGAGGCCCACGAAGAACGCGAGGATCGCGAGCCCCCCCATCCCCATCGCGCTCCGTCGGTAGGCGGCCCAGAACCGGGCGAGGGCCCGCCGCCGCCTGGCCCAGACGAGGCCGCGGGCCGATCGCGGGGGCGCCGGGACCTCGGGCGGTGGGCCGGGCCGGTCGATCCGGGTGGAGGTGCTCCGCATCAGGCCTCCCGCACCCTGGGGTCCAGGTAGCCGTAGAGCAGGTCGGCGATCAGGTTCGCGACGATGACCCCGGCCGAGAAGAACAGGAACAACCCCTGGAGGAGCGGGTAGTCCTTCGCGGTCAGGGCCTCGTACGTGAGGAGCCCGAGGCCCTGGTAGCTGAACACGAGCTCCACGGTGATGGCGCCGCCGAGCACGAAGCCGAAGTTGAGCGCGATCAGCGTGATCGTCGGCAGGAGCGCGTTCCGGACCGCGTGCCGACGGAGGACGATCTTCTCCCGGAGCCCCTTGGCCCGGGCGGTCAGGACGTAGTCCTCGCCGAGGACGTCCAGGAGCGAGGATCGCATGATCAGGTGGTACTCCCCGACGTAGGCGAGCGTCAGGGTGAGGCAGGGGAGGAACAGGTGGTTGACGACGTCGACGACGTGCTCGACCCCCGAGAGCCCGGTGACCGTCGAGATCCGCCCTCCCGTCGGGAACCACCCGAGCGTCGTGGCGAAGACGATCAGCAGCATCATCCCCAGCCAGAACTCCGGCATGGCGTAGAGGAAGAGCGAGACGCCCGTCGACGCGAGGTCGAACGCGCCCTGCCGTCGCCAGCCGGACCAGATCCCCGTCGCCACGCCGATCAGGGTGGAGAACAGCGTCGACAGCCCCACGAGCAGCACCGTGGGCCACAGGTTCCGGAGGAAGATGTCCATCACCCGCTCGCCCGGGAAGACGAAGGAGATCCCCAGGTCGCCCCTGAGCACGTCGCCCATGTAGTCGAGGAACTGGCCGGGGAAGATCGGCTTGTCCAGGCCGTAGTCGTGCAGGAGCTCGCGCTGCTGGGCCTCGCTGAGCTCGGCCGACGAGGTCCGGGTGAGGAGCTTGACGGGGTCGGAGGGCATCACCCGGAACAGGAAGAAGTTGAAGACCAGCACGAACGCGAGCGTGAGGGTCGCGTGGAGGACCTTCCTCCCGACGTACAGCCAGGCCCGCACGCCGCGCCCCCGGCTAGGCCCGCTCCTCCTCGGCGACCCGCCGACGGGCGATCGCGATGGCCCCCACGATCACCACGATCCCGATCACGATCGCGCCCCAGACCGCGGGCGGGATGCCGCGGGGCCGGGCGGCCCCGGCCGCCTCCGAGACCGGGCGGACGTTCAGGTACGACCAGTTCCCGAACTGGAACAGGAGGTAGCCCTGGTCCGAGGGCTGCTCGACGAACCCCGTCCAGCGGTCCCGCCGGAACGCCTGGAGGTCGTTGTCGTAGTAGAGGACGATCTCCGGGATGTCGCGGTAGATGATCCGCTGCATCTCCTGGACGATCCGCATCCGGTCCTCGCGGGTCGCCGCGGTCTTCTGCTCCAGGTACAGCTGGTCGTACTCCGGGTTGTTGTAGCAGGTGTCGCTCCAGACCCCGCACTGGTCGGAGGTGTAGGTGGAGAGCTGGAAGTCGGGGTCGGGCTCGACCCCCCAGCCCCAGATGTACAGGTCGTAGTCGTTCGCGTACCACTGGTCGATCAGCTTGCCGTCGGTGATCGCCTCCGGCCGCACCTTGATCCCGATCTGCTCGAGCCAGCCGGCGATCAGCTTCCCGGCGGAGACGCTGTTCGCGTCCTCGGTGCGGACGAAGAACCGGAACTCGAGCGGCTGGCCTCCGCCCGGCATCTCCCGCACGCCGTCGCCGTCGGTGTCCCGGTACCCGGCCTCGTCGAGGATCCGGTTGGCCTCGTCGAGGTCGAAGTCGATGATCTCGTCGGGCGCCGGATCGTAGTGCCAGGGGTAGACGGGCGGGATCACGGTGGTCCCGGGCGTCCCGAACCCGCGGAGGACCCGGTCCACCAGGGCCTGCTTGTCGATCGCGTGGGCGATCGCCTGGCGGACGGCGAGGTCGGTGAGCGCCGGGTGGCGGTTCGGCGGGTTCTTCTGGCAGTAGGCCTGCTCGCCGCACATGTTGAAGCTCATCTGCGTGAACGACGCCGCGCCGCCCACGTGGGTCTCGATGTTCGGCTCGTTCTGGAGGGCGGCGAACAGGTCGGTGGGGATGGCCTCGGCGAAGTCGATCTCACCGGCCTTCAGGGCGTTCACCATGGCCTCGTCGTTCGCGAAGACCCGGAAGATCAGCTCGTCGATGTGGGGAGCGCCCCCCCAGTAGTCGTCCCTGGCCTCGAGCCGCCAGAAGTCGCCCTTCTTCCACTCGACCAGCCGGAACGGCCCCGAGCCCACGGTGTCGGGGAAGTTCGCGAACTCCTTCGCCTCCTTCTTCGTCATCCCTCCCCAGATGTGCTCGGGGAGGATGTAGATCCACGGCGGGGCTAGCGGGGCGGTCGTGGGCTTCGTCGTCTTCCAGACGAACGTCGTGTCGTCGGGCGCCTCGAAGCTGTCGGTGAACGGGAGGTAGTTCGAGAGCGAGCTGAACCCCTTGTTCACGATGAACCGGTACGTGAAGGCGATGTCGCGCGCCGTGAGCGGCTGCCCGTCGCTCCAGGTGGCGTCGTCCCGGATCGTGAAGGTCCAGGTGAGCCCGTCGCTGCTCCGGGTCCAGTCCGTGGCGAGCCCCGGCATCGGCGACATGTCGTCGGGCGCCCACCGCAGCAGGGTGTCGTAGGTGACCGCGAGCGTCTCGTACTCGGGCGTCTCGATGGCCTTGAGCGGGTTGAAGGTCCGGACGTCGTTCGTGAGCCCCACCACGAACGTGACCTTGCCCCGGGGCGGCGAGGGGCTCTGCGCCGCCGCCGTCGCGGCGAACGTGATGCAGAGCAGGCCCCCCAGCACCCCCGCGGCGCCGGCCCGGGCCGCTCGACCGATCCGTGTCGCGCTCCTCATCATCGCCTCCTCCGTCGCGGGGATGGGTCCGGGCGCACGTACCTCCATCGTGGTTCTACGGTCCGCCCCGCGCGGGGGGTTCCTCGCGCAGGGCCGGCTCGTCGATCGTGAGCGTCCCGGCGTCGGCGTCGAGCGTGGCCGTGACGCCGAGCGGGATCGTCGCGAGGTGCTTCCCGTGCCCGAGCGGGAGCTTGTAGAGCACCGGGACCCCGAGCGGCTCGAGCTGCTGCTCGAGCACGTCCTCGAGCGAAGGGACCCTGGCCCACTCGGGCCGGTCCTCGCGCCAGTCGCACTTCTCCATGTGCCCGACCACGACCCCGACCACCTCGTCCAGCATCCCGGCCTGGTGGAGCTGGACCAGGTGGGCCTCGAGGTGGGTCGTGGGGGTGTCGACGTCCTCGAAGAACAGGATGCACCCCTCGAGGTCCGGCTGCCAGGGCGTGCCGATCGCGTGCTGGAGGAGCCACAGGCAGCCGCCGACCAGGGGCGCCGTGACCCGGCCGCCCCGGATGGCCCGCACGTAGGGGTCGTCGGGGTCGCGCGGCACCTCCCCCGTCGCCTCGCCCCGCAGGGCCCGGAGCAGCCGATCCTTCGACCAGTCCCCGCGCTCGGGGTCCCCCATCCCCAGGAACCCCGGCCCGTAGAACGTGGCGAGGCCGGTCTCCTTGAGGATCGCGACGTGGAGCGCGGTGATGTCGGAGTAGCCGACGAACGGCTTGGGGTTCGAGGCGATCGCCTCGAAGTCGAGGTAGGGCAGGAGCTGCGCCGCCCCGTAGCCCCCCTGGAGGCACTGGACCGCGTCCACCTCCGGGTCCGCGAACATCCGCGCGAGGTCCCGGGCCCGCGCCTTCGGATCGCCCGCCACGTGGTCCGTCCGTTGCCAGACGCTCTCGCCGAGCTTCACCCGGTAGCCGCGTGCCTCCCACCACGCGACGCTCCGGAGGACCTCGGAGCGGTTGTACCAGGGGGTGGAGGTCGCCACGACCCCGACGCAGCCGCCCTCCGGGAGGGGCCGCGCGTAGCGGGACGCCCTCATCCCCCGCCCCCCGGCCGCTCCCGCGGCTCCCTGCGGGCCGGGAGCGGCTTGGCGCGCAGCTCCCGGACGTAGGCCATGCACTCCTCCACGGCCGCCTCGAGCAGCGCCCGGCCCTTCTCCGGGGTCGCGAGGGTCGGGGCGCCGTGCACGCCGGTCTCGCTGATCGCGCTCCAGTGGGGCATCAGGCGCAGCGGCCCGTCGATCCAGTCCATCCAGCAGTTGGGCCCGGCCGGGAAGGAGTCCTCGTCCACGGCCCGCTCCATCTCGACGGCGCCCGGGTCGATCGCGAGGTAGATCGAGGTCTCGAGCTCGCAGGCGTGCCCCATCCCGCCCCGGGGCGACTCCCGGACCTGCTCCACCGCCTTCATCCCCTCCTCGCTCTGGAGGTAGAAGGCCGAGGCCGCGAGCACGTCGGGGTGCTCCAGGGCGATCAGGCGCGCCGCCACGTCGAGCAGGGGGATGTTCGAGCCGTGCCCGTTCAGGAACAGCATCCGCTTGAACCCGTGGCGGGCCAGGGAGGTCCCGACGTCGGTGCAGTAGCGGACGAACGTGTCCCAGCCGATCGTGATGGGGCCGGGGAAGTCCATGTGGTGGGGGGTGTAGCCGTGGACGATCGGGGGCAGGAGCACGACCTCGTCGGGGATGCGCTCGGCGGCCCGGCGGCAGATCTCGGAGGCGATCCGGACGTCGGTGTCCAGGGGGAGGTGGGGGCCGTGGTCCTCGAGGGTCCCGGCGGGGATCAGGCAGACCCGGTCCTCGCGCACCACCTCCCGGACCTCGGGCCAGGACAGGCGCTCGTAGAGGAGCGGCGTGGTGCGGGCCATCTGTCCCCGGTCTCCCCCCTCCTGCCGGACGTCGGAGGATCCGCCGGCTTGACCGATTATTCAATACGGCGCGCCGCGGGGACAGGCGGCCCGGGATGACCCGCGGTCACGACCCGCCCGGGGGGCGCCTGGCGTGCTCCACGAGCGCGTCGAAGAGGGCCTGCTGGGCGGGGTCGCGGTCGGCCGTCTCCTCCGGGTGCCACTGCACGCCGACGATCCAGCCCCGGTCCCGCTCCACCGCCTCCACGAGCCCGTCCCCCGACCATCCCACCGCGACCAGCCCCTCGCCCAGGCGGTCAAGCCCCTGGTGGTGGTGGGACGAGCAGGTGAGCACCTCCCGGCCGGTGGCCAGCGCCAGCCGACTCCCGGGCTGGAGCTTCACCTCGTGGGTCACGGCCTGGCCGTAGGAGGCGCCCCGGTGCTCGCCGAGGCCGGGGACGTCGGGGAGGTGCGCGAGGAGCGATCCGCCGAAGGCGACGTTCAGGACCTGTATCCCCCGGCAGATGCAGAGGGCGGGCATCCCCAGGCGGTCCGCCTCGCGGAGCAGCCGGATCTCGAGCTCGTCGCGGTCGGGCTCGACCCCGTAGATCTCCGCGTGCGCCGGGCCGCCGTAGCGCGAGGGCTCGACGTCCCCTCCGCCGAGGAGGAGGAGCCCGTCGAACGGCGCGAGGATCTCGGAGGGCTCGGCGTCGTCTGGCGCCGCGACGATCGCCGCCCGGCCGCCCGCCCGCCGGAGCGCGGCCACGTAGGGCTCGGGGACCGCGAAGGCCTCGGTGTCCCAGTGCGTCACGCGTCCCGCGGCCAGGCGCTGCGCGGGGATCGCGATCAGGGGGGCGCCCACGGGGCAGAGTCTAGCCGCCTGCCGGCCGTGGCCCCGGGCGCGCCGCCGACCACCCCGGGGCCTCGGCGCCCCCCTGTTCGGCCCCCGCGGGCCGGGCTAGGCTTTGGCCGTGAAGGCGCTCGGCAGGAGGTGACGGATGGAGGCGGGTCGCGAGGTCCAGGTCTCCGAGGCGCAGATCGCCGTCCACTGGCCGGAGGAGGAGTACGTGCAGCCCCCCGCGGCGTTCATCGGGCAGGCCAACGCCTCCGACCCGGCGATCTTCGAGCGGTTCCGGGAGGAGCGGTTCCCCGAGTGCTTCAAGGAGTACGCCGAGCTCCTCACCTGGGACCGCTACTGGCACACCACGCTCGACACGAGCGAGCCGCCGTTCTGGAAGTGGTTCGTGGGGGGCCGGCTCAACGCCTCGTACAACTGCGTGGACCGGCACCTGGCGAGGGACCGGAACAAGGCGGCCCTCATCTGGGTTCCGGAGCCCGAGGACGAGCCCACCGTGGTCCTCACCTACCAGGAGCTGTACCGGCGGGTGAACGAGTTCGCCGCCCTCCTGCGGGACTGGGCGGGGCTCAAGGCCGGGGACCGGGTGACGTTCCACCTCCCGATGGTGCCGGAGCTGCCGGTGGCGATGCTCGCCGCGGCCCGGCTCGGCGTGATCCACTCCGAGGTCTTCGGGGGGTTCAGCGGGGCGGCCTGCGGGGACCGGATCGCGGACTCCGGGAGCCGGGTCCTGGTCACGATCGACGCCTACCACCGCAACGGCGAGCTGATCGACCACAAGGCCAAGGCCGACGAGGCGGTCGCGCGGGCGGCCGAGCTCGGCCAGCGGGTGGACAAGGTGCTCGTGTTCCGGCGTTACCCGGGACGGTACTCGTCCGAGACCCCGATGGTCGAGGGCCGGGACTTCTTCGTGGACGAGGTGATGGCCGAGCACCGCGACCGGATCGTGGAGCCGGTCTCGATGCCCGCGGAGGCCCCCCTGTTCCTCATGTACACGAGCGGGACCACGGGCCGGCCCAAGGGCGCCCAGCACTCGACCGGCGGGTACCTCTCCTACGTGGCGGGGACCGCCAAGTACTACCTGGACATCCACCCCGAGGACACCTACTGGTGCCTGGCGGACATCGGGTGGATCACGGGCCACTCCTACATCGTCTACGGGCCGCTCGCGCTCGGGACCACGAGCGTGATGTACGAGGGGGTGCCCACCTACCCCGACGCCGGCCGGCCCTGGCGGATCGCCGAGCGGCTCGGGGTGAACATCTTCCACACCGCGCCGACCACGATCCGGATGCTCCGGAAGGTGGGGCCGGAGGAGCCGACCAAGTACGGCCACCGCTTCAAGCTGATGGTGACGGTGGGGGAGCCTATCGAGCCCGACGTCTGGCGCTGGTACCACCAGGTGGTCGGCAAGGGGCAGGCGGTCATCGTGGACACCTGGTGGCAGACCGAGACCGGCGGGTTCCTCGGGTGCACGCTCCCCGCGCTCCAGCCGATGAAGCCGGGGAGCTGCGGCCCGGGCGTGCTCGGCGTCTACCCGGTGATCTACGACGAGAACGGCGAGGTCGTGGAGGCCGGGAGCGGTCGGGCCGGGAACATCTGCATCCGGAACCCCTGGCCCGGGATCATGCAGACGATCTGGGGGCAGCCGGAGCGGTTCGTCGACATCTACTACCGGAAGTACTGCAAGGACCCGGGGAGCACGGACTGGCGGGACTGGCCGTACTTCGCGGGCGACGGGGCGGTCCAGGCCGCCGACGGCTACTTCCGGATCCTGGGCCGGGTGGACGACGTGATCAACGTCGCCGGCCACCGCCTGGGGACGAAGGAGCTGGAGTCGGCGGCGCTCACCGTGCCGGAGGTGGCGGAGGCGGCCGCCGTCCCGGTCGTGGACGAGCTCCGCGGGCGGGCCGTCGAGATGTACGTCTCGCTCAAGCCCGGGTACAGCCCCAGCCAGGAGATCGCGGACAAGGTGCGGGCGGCGATCGAGACCCAGATCGGGAAGATCGCCCGGCCGAGGAACGTCTGGATCGTGCCGGACATGCCGAAGACCCGATCGGGCAAGATCATGCGCCGGGTGATCGCGGCGATCTCGAACTTCTCGGACGTCGGCGACACGACGACGCTCGCCAACCCCGAGGTCGTGGAGGACATCCGGGTCCACGTCCAGCGGGAGAAGGTCGAGCGGGGCGAGGTGCCGCGGGAGCTCACGCCGGAGGAGATCGAGGAGCTCAAGGCCTTCGGG
>DATLZM010000142.1:0-7226 GCA_035573995.1 Actinomycetota bacterium
GCTTGAGGGGAGCTGTCCCTAGTACGAGAGGACCGGGACGGACGGACCTCTGGTGTGCCAGTTGTCGCGCCAGCGGCACGGCTGGTTAGCCACGTCCGGACGGGATAAGCGCTGAAGGCATCTAAGTGCGAAGCCCACCCCGAGATGAGGCCTCCCACTGGGTCGACCAGGTAAGGCCCCTCGGAGACCACGAGGTCGATAGGCCGGAGGTGTACGCACCGCGAGGTGTTCAGCCGACCGGTACTAATAGGCCGAGGACTTGACCCTTCGCTCGCGCTCGCCATCGGGTTCCGAGCTCTGCTCGGGGCTCGCCCCCCACGGGCCGCCGGGCCGCGGATCGGTCCGGGTTCCGGTGTTCCGGTGGCCATGGCGGAGGGGAAACACCCGGTCCCATCCCGAACCCGGAAGTTAAGCCCTCCAGCGCCGATGGTACTGCCCTGGCGACGGGGTGGGAGAGTAGGACGCTGCCGGAACGTCCTCGAGGAAGAGCCACCTGCGGGTGGCTCTTCCTTTTTCCCCCGTCGTCGCCGCCCCCTCGGGGTAGGCTCCTAGGGCCGATGCCGAAGCCCACGCGACCCCGCCCGCTCCGCGGCCGCCCGACCCGGCCCGGCCCCCGCCGTGCGAGCCTCCCCCCGGAGCTGGTCGACGAGGTCCGTCGGGCCGCCCGTCGCGGACGGGCCGAGGAGGCGCTGGCCAGCCTGGGGCGGGCCGTCGAGCTCCTCGGGCGGGGCGACGCCCGGGGAGCCGCGGCGGAGGCGGCCAAGGCGAAGGAGCTCGCGCCGCGGTCCGCGGCGGTCCGGGAGGTGCTCGGCCTCGCCCTCTACGCGGGCGGCCGCTACCGCGAGGCCCTCTCCGAGATGCAGGCGTACCGGCGGATCTCCGGCCGCCCCGATCAGAACCACATCATCGCCGACTGCCTCCGGGCCGTGGGGAAGCCGGAGCGGGCCGTCCCCCTCGCGGAGGAGGCGCTCGCCGCCCGGATCCCCCTCGAGCACAAGGCCGAGGCGGCGATCGTCGCCGCCGCGGCCCTCCGCGACCAGGGCCGGTTCGATGAGGCCCTGGCGCTCCTCCGGCGGCTGCCGACCCGCGACGACGTGGGGAGGGACTGGGCCCTCCGGGTGTGGTACGTCGCGGCCGACATCCTCGAGCGGGCGGGGCGTCGCGACGAGGCCGCCCGCGAGTTCCGCAAGATCCTCCGGCACGACCAGGCCGCGTTCGACGTCGCCGAGCGCCTCGCTCAGCTGGGCTGACCCCCGGCCCTGGTCCGCCAGTACCGGGCCAGGCCGCTCGCGTTGACCCGGGCCGCGGCCAGCAGGTCGTAGCGCTCGAGGTCGAGGCCGGGGTCGGGGGGGCCGCCGAGGTCGGCCCGGAGGTCCTCGGCGGCGCGGCGCTCGAGGAGGCGCGCCAGCTCGTCCAGGTCGTCCGTCCGGCCCAGGGCCCCACGGACCTCCTCGGCCCATCCCCGGAGCCGGCGCGCGGCGAGCTCGCAGAGCGCCTCGACCTCCGGCGCCGGCCCGAAGTGGGAGAGGAGCAGGGCGCCGCGTGCCCGGCGCCGGATCCGCTCCACGCTCGCCACGGCCAGCTCGAGGTCGAAGTCGGGCGGCGGGGTCGCCGGGCGGAGCACCCGGACGTCCGGGAGGTGCACCCCGAGGGCGTCCCCGACGAAGAGGCTCCCCGTGGCGTCGTCCTGGAGGGACAGGTGGTGGGAGGCGTGGCCCGGGGTGTGGAGGACCTCGAGCGAGCGGCCCCCCACCGGCAGGCGGTCCCCGTCGGCCAGGGGGCGGATCCGCTCCGCGGGGACCGGCTCGACCTCCCCGAACAGCTCGCGCATCCGCTCCTCCCCGTAGACCCTGGCCGTGCTCGCCACCAGCCGGGTCGGGTCCGCGAGGTGCGGGGCCCCCCGCTCGTGGACCCAGATCGTCGCGTCGGGGAAGGCCCGGGCGAGCGTGCCGGCGCCCCCCGCGTGGTCCAGGTGGATGTGGGTGACCACGATGTGGGGCAGGTCGTCGGGACCGACGCCCAGCTCGCGGAGCCCCTCGATCACCGCCGCCGCGGAGGTGCTGGGGCCGGTCTCCACGAGGGTCGGCGCTCCCGCCCGGACCAGGTAGGCCGACGTGACGAGCCTCCGGCCCGCCATCCTCGTGTCGATCGCGACGATCCCGGGCGCCACCTCGGCCGAGGGCGCCGCCGCGCCGGTCGGGCGCGGCCCCCGCCCCGCCCGAGCCCGTCCCGCCTGCTCGCCCCGCACGACGGCGAGTCTACCCGGGGGCGTGTCGGTGGCCGGTGCTAGGGTCGCCCCGAAAGGGGGGAGCCGTGATGGTGACGGTGAACGTCGTCGTGCTGGCCGGGACGGTGGCGGCGGAGCCCGTCGAGCGCCGGCTGCCGTCGGGGGACGAGGTCACCGAGCTGCGGCTCTCCGTCCCGGAGGCCGGGAAGCGCCTCCTCCCCCTCCCGGTGGCGGTCTGGCACTCCACGGTCGGTCGGCGCGCGCTCGAGGGGATCGCCAAGGGCGACGCGGTCCTCGTGTACGGGCAGCTGGCCAGGCGCTTCTACCGGAGCGGAGCCGGGGCGAGGAGCCTGACGGAGGTGGTGGCCACGGGGATAAAGAAGCTGGAGCCGAGGGACGACTGACGGCCGGGGGCCACGGCGCATCCAGCGGCCGCGGGTCACGGCGCGTCCAGGGCCCGGATCACGACGCCCGTCCTCGGCTTGGGCCAGAAGAACGTGGACTTCTCGGGGAGCCGCCCCCCTCCCTCCACCACGGCCCGGATCCGCTCGGCGGTCGTCGGGGGGAGGAAGTAGGCGGCGACGGCCCTGCGCTCGCGGACGGCCTGTTCGGCGGCCACGGCGTCCTGCGTGTACCGCAGGGCTCCCTGCGGCACTCCTCCGAGGACCCGCTCGTGGAGCGCGCACACGGTGGGCGGCCGGCCCTCGAGGCGTCCCACCCGATGCACGAGCTCGTCGCCCTCGCGGCGCGTGAGGCCGTAGACGAGCGCGTCGTCGGAGAGCTCCGCCAGGACCTCCTCGAGGTCGCGGACCCGGTCCCCGCCGCCGGGCGGCCTCCCCTCGACCAGCACCCGGTGGTAGGGGAGCACCGGGGGGTCCTCCGAGGCGGCGTCCACCACGAGCGCCATGACCCGGTCCCACGGCCCGGGCCCGTGGCGGGCCCGCATCTCCTCCCGGTAGCGGAGCGCGGTCGCGTAGCGGTGGTGGCCGTCGGCGATCAGGAGCGGCTCCTCGTCGAGGGCGCCGGGCAGCCCGGCGTCCTCGAGCCGCCACAGCCGATGCGCCACCCCCTCGTCGTCGGTGAGCTCGACCAGGGGGCGGCGCGCCGTCGCGCGCTCGAGGGCCTCCCCCAGCTCCGGTCGGGGCCCGGGCACGAGGCCGTACACGCACGACAGGTTGGCCCGGGTGGCGCGGAGGAGCCGGAGCCGGTCCTCCACCGGCCCGGCGAGGGTGCGCTCGTGGGGGAGGACCCGCCCGCCCCACGGCTCGAGCTCGACCAGGCAGATCACGCCCCGGACCCGCCGTGGCCGGCCGCGGTGGACGAAGCGCATCTCGTACCCGTAGAGGGCCGGGCCGTCCGGGTCGGGCGCGACCACGCCCTCCCGGCGCCACCGGTCCAGGAGGTCGCCGGCGCCGGCGTACGGGTCCCGCCCGCCGTCGGCCGCGATGGGGTCGGGGAGGTCGAGGCGCACGACGTTGTAGGGGCTGGCCTCGAGGAACCGGTCCCGGTCCGCCGGGGTGATAGTGTCGTAGGGAGGCGCCGTGACCCGTTCCAGGGGACCGGTGCGCGCCTGATCGAACAGCAGGCCGACGAACGGAAGGATGCGGGGCACCACCCTTGTATAGCACCGGCCGGCACCACGGGCGGAGGGACCGAGAGGACCACCACGTGTACGACCTGTTCTCGCGGGGGATGGCCCTCCTCGCGCAGGGCGAGCCGCACCAGGCGGCCGTGCTGCTCACGCGGGCGAAGCTCTACGAGCCCGAGAAGGCCTCGATCCGCGAGGGCCTGGGCCGGGCGCACTTCATGGCGGGCCGGATGGCGCACGCCCGACGCGAGTTCGCCAAGGCCGTGCAGCTCGACCCGGCCAACGATTACGCGCACTTCGGGCTGGCGCTCGCCTGCGAGCGCACCGGGGAGCGGATGCGGGCCATCGGGCACCTGAAGCTGGCCCGCGCGCTCCGGCCCGAGGTCGAGCACTACGAGCGGGCCCTCCGCCGGCTCACGGGCTGAGGACGGCGTTGGGCCGTCGGACCGCGTGATGGCCCTGGCCGACCGGTACGACTGCTTCCTCTTCGACCTCGACGGGGTCCTGTACCGGGGGGACGAGGCCATCCCGGGGGCGGCCGAGGCAGTCGCCGGGCTCCGACGGCGGGGCAAGCGCGTCGCGTTCCTCACGAACAACTCGGGGCGGACGCCCCAGGCCGTCGCCGCGCGGCTCCGCCACCTGGGCGTGGAGGCCCGGCCGGAGGAGGTCGTGACCTCGGCCCTCGCCACCGCCGACCTCCTCGCGGCCCGGGGGACCCGGAGCGCCTTCGTGATCGGCGAGGAGGGGATCCGCCGTGCCCTGGCCGACGCCGGCATCGAGGTGCGCGACGGGGACCCCGAGCGGGTCGACGTGGTGGTCGTGGGGTGGGACCGGTCCGCCGACTACGCGAAGCTCCGACGGGCGTCGCTGCTGGTCCAGCGCGGGGCGAAGCTCGTGGCGACCAACGCCGACCCCGCCTACCCGGCGCCCGACGGGCTGTGGCCCGGCGCCGGCGCGCTCCTGGCCGCGGTGACCACCACCACCGGCGCGGTCCCGGAGGTCGTGGGCAAGCCCCACCCGCCCCTCTTCCTGCGGGCCCTCGAGCGCGTGGGCGACGGGAGGCCCCTCGTCGTCGGGGACCGCCTCGACACCGACATCGCGGGCGCCCGGGCGCTGGGGTGGGACTCGCTCCTGGTCCTCTCCGGGGTCACCGACGAGGCGCTCCTCGCGGCCTCGGGGATCCGCCCCACGTACGTGGGGCGCGACCTGCGGGTCCTGGAGGAGGATCCGCCCCCGATCGGCGGGTGAGCCCGGGGCCGGCGGGCGACCCCGCGGGAGCCGGCCGCGGGGCGGGGCCCGCGGCGCCGGGCGCTACGGGTCCCAGAGGTCCGGCCGAGGGGGGAGCGGCTCGTAGGGGGCGGGCTGGCGTCGGCCCCGGAACAGGAGGAGCGTCATGGCGACCCCGGCGATGAAGCCGCCCACGTGCGCCCAGTAGGCGACCCCGCTGTTCACCTGCCGCCCGAGCGCCCCGAGCTCCGAGACCCCCGAGATCAGCTGGAAGATGAACCAGAACCCCAGGACGACCAGGGCCGGCAGCTCGATCCAGGTGATGAAGAAGAACATGACCAGCGTGACGATCCGGGCGTTCGGGAACAGGACGAGGTAGGCGCCGAGCACCGCGGCGATCGCGCCCGACGCGCCGACGTTGGGGATCACGGAGTCGGGGGCGAAGAGCACCTGTAGGGCGGTCGCGGCGAGCCCGCCCACCAGGTAGAAGACCACGAACGCGGGCCTCCCGAGCCGGTCCTCGACGTTGTTGCCGAAGATCCAGAGGTAGAGCATGTTCCCGGCGATGTGGAGCCAGCCCCCGTGCAGGAACATCGCCACGAACACCGAGGCGAGCCAGCTCTTGTCGGGGCACCGCCGCTGCAGGAAGGCCTGGATCGCGCGGCCCGCCCCCGGGCCGAACTCGGGACCCAGCTGCTGGTCGAGGGCGCGGGCGGCCGCGGGCCCGCCCTCCGCGAGGTTCGTCCCGTGCGTGACCTCGTAGGGGATGAGCGCGTGGCAGAAGAAGAACGCCTGCTGTCGGCCCTGGGGGGCGAACGTGGGCTGCCAGAACAGGAACACGGCGACGTTGGCCGCGATCAGGGCGATCGTGACCCAGGCCGTCCTCCGCGTGGGGTTCACGTCGCGGATCGGCAGCACGCGCGCCTCCTCCCCGCCCACCGTCCGGGGGCCGGTCGCCCGATGCTACCAACCCCCGCCCGCCCGCCCGGGTCGGGCTCCCGGACGCGGGACCGCCCCCGCCGGCCCGGCCGGGGAGGGGGGCGGGGTATCCTTGCATCGGCCGCCCGAGGAGGGACCGGGGATGTTCGAGGACGTGAAGCGCTACGTGGAGGCGGTGCTCGACAAGCTGAGCCCGGCCAGGGCCCAGGCGATGGCGCGGGCCATGGCGGGCGGGAGCCGGGAGAAGGTGAACGAGCTCGCGAAGGACCTGATGGAGTGGTCCCAGCGGAACCGCGAGCGGCTCACCGAGCTCGTCCGCAGGGAGGTGCGCGCCCAGCTCAAGGCCCTCGGCGTCGCGAGCAAGGAGGAGCTCGAGTCGCTGAAGCGCCGGGTCCGGGAGCTCGAGAAGGGCTCGGGCAAGGCGCCGCGGCGGACGGCGCCGCGGGCCGGGGCCGGCGGGGGGACCAAGGCGTCGGGTTGACCCGGCGGCGCCTCGACCTGGAACTCGTCCGCCGCGGGCTCGCCGCGAGCCGCTCGGAGGCCCGGGCGGCGATCGAGGCGGGGCTCGTGAGGGTGGGAGGCCGGCCCGCCGCGAAGCCCTCGACCCTCGTGGCCCCCGACGAGGCCGTCGCCGTCGAGCGGCCGGCCCGCCGGTTCGTCTCGCGGGGGGGCGAGAAGCTGGAGGCCGCGCTCGAGCGGTTCGGCGTGGAGGTGGCGGGCCGCGACTGCCTCGACGTCGGGGCCTCCACCGGGGGCTTCACCGACTGCCTGCTCAGGCGCGGCGCCGCCCGGGTCGCGGCGGTCGACGTCGGGTACGGGCAGCTCGCGTGGGAGCTCAGGACCGACCCGCGGGTCACGGTCCTCGAGCGGACCAACGCCCGCGAGCTCCGGCCCGAGGGCCTCCCGTTCCGGCCGCAGGTGATCGTCGCGGACCTCTCGTTCATCTCGCTGGCCCTGGTCGTCCCGGCCCTGGCGCGGGTGGCGGCGCCCGGCGCCGACCTCGTGCTGCTCGTGAAGCCGCAGTTCGAAGCGGGCCGCGACGAGGTCGGACGGGGCGGCGTCGTCCGGGACCCCCGGGCGTGGCGCCGGGCGGTGCTGCGGGTGGCCGAGGCCTGCCGGGCGGCGGGGATCGAGCCGGCGGACGTCATGGCCTCGCCGCTGCTCGGGCCGGCCGGCAACGCGGAGTTCCTGCTCCACGCGGTCGCGGGAGGGCCGCGGCGCGACCTCGCGGCGGCGCTGGAGCGG
>DATLZM010000143.1:0-13126 GCA_035573995.1 Actinomycetota bacterium
GGCGATGCGTCCGCTCTCGGCGCGGGAGGTCGCGGCCCTCGCCGAGGCCGTGCCGGGCAGGGACCGCGCCCTCATTTTCGTCCTCGGGTACGCGGGCCTGCGGATCGGGGAGGCCGCGGCGCTCCGCGTGGGCGACGTGGATCTCCTGCGCCGCCGGCTCCACGTGCGCGCGTCCGCGTCCGAGGTCCGGGGACGGTGGATCCTCGGCTCGACCAAGACCGACCGGGAGCGCTCCGTCGCCCTCCCCGCCTTCCTCGCCGAGGAGCTCGCCCGCCACCTCGAGGCGCACTCCTCCCCCTCGGCCCCGGAGGCGTTCGTCTTCACCGGGCCCGGGGGCTCGCCGCTCCGCCCGAACAACTGGCGTCGGCGCGTCTTCCTCCCCGCCCAGCGCGCGGCGGGGATCACGCCCCTCCGGCGGATCCACGACCTCCGCCACACCGCGGCGGCGCTCGCGATCGAGGCCGGCGCCCACCCGAAGATGGTCCAGGAGATGCTGGGCCACTCCTCGATCACGGTCACGCTCGACGTGTACGGGCACCTGTTCCCCTCGCTCCACGACGCGCTCGCCGCGTCCCTCGAGGAGACGTTCCGCCGCGCCGCGGCGGAGCGGGGGACCGTGGTGCCGATGGACCGGCACGCCTGAAACCCGACCCATTTCGCTTCCCTGCGGTGGGCGGGAAGCCCGCCGATGGGAGATCTTCCCGATCGCGGGAAGGCCTCCCATCGCAGGGGTTGCGCGTCGTTCCGGCGCGCCCTACGGTCGGCCTATGGACACCGACGACGCGCTCGAAGACGCCATGATCGTCGAAGGTTTCCGGGCCCGCCCGGACCTCCGCCGGCGGTTCGAGGCCGAGGTCGACGCCTGCCGCGGCCTCGGGTTCGCGGGGCTCCTCGAGGCGCGGACGCAACCGCTGTGGGATCGCGCCTGGCGCACGCTCACCATGGTGAGGACCGCGGGCGCCGAGGCCCTCGGGAGGGGACTGCGGTGAGCACCGCCGCGCTCGAGGTGATCCGGCCGCGCCACGGCGGGGGGGACGACGGCGGCATGGGGATGTTCGAGCTCCTCCGGGATTGGGACCGGTTCCTCGATGCGTCGGGGAGGGCCACCGAGCGGACCCGCGCGCTCTACCGGTACGCCTTGCTCCGGTTCGTCGCCGACACCCTGCTCGACCTCCGGGAGGTCCGCGAGCAGTCCGTCGTGGACTACCTGATCGGGCTCCCCGCCCAGGGGCACATGCGCGGGGACGTGCTCCGGGCCCTCAAGTCCTTCTACCGCTGGGCGGAAGAGCGCGAGATCCTCCTCCCGAACCCCGTCAAGCACCTCCGGATCCCGCGGCCCAAGCTCACCCGGGCCCCGATCCTCGAGGACGAGCACCTCGTCCGGCTCCTCATCGCGCTCGCCTGGCGCGACCCCCGCCGGGCGTGGGGGGTCCTGTTCATCTACGGCACCGGCGCCCGGATCACTCAGGCCTGCGCCGTGCGCGAGGAGGACGTGCGCGAGGGTCGCGTCTTCTTCCGCGTGACCAAGGGCGACCGGCCGTACGATATCCCGCTCGAGGGGATCGCGGCCGTGGCCTTCGAGGAGCTCCGCCGCGCCCCCCGCCCCCACAACAACCCGTCCTCGCGCTGGCACGGCTGCCTCCTCGGGGTGGGGCCGCCGGCGGTCCGCGCCTGGCTGCGGGCGGCATGCCACGACGCGGAGCTCTCCCGGGTGTGGCCGCATTTGCTCCGTCACACGTTCGCGACCCGCGCCTACGCGCTCACCAAGTCCCCGGTCCTCGTCGCCCAGCTGCTGAACCACGCGGACCTCAGCCAGATCCCACGGTACGTGGGGGTGGCCGAGGAGGAGAAGCGCGCGGTCCTCAGGAGCCTCTGAGTTTGGGTGGGTGTTCCGTCTCAGAGGCGCGGAAGCGGGGCGGCTAGGGTGATGGGCCCGGGCGGGCGCCCGCGGGGCTCTCAGGGCCCTCTACGGACCTCGAACGACGCTGCTCGCGCTCCAGGCGCGCTTCGGCGTCCCTGAAGAGGGTTCGGACCATCTCCCCCCAGAGCTCCTCCTCGAGCTGCCGGCGGTTCCGGCGGAGGCCCTCCTCGAGGGGCCGGGAGGGGTCGCGGTCCCGCCCCCGCCGGCGCAGGTACCGGTAGCACGCCTCGCACCGGCCCCGCCGGGCCGGGCCGGCGATCGCCCCCCCGCAGTTCCCGCACACCCTCGCCCGCATCGAGGTCCCACGCTACCGCGGGCCCCGCCCTTCGCGGCGGAGGTCGGGCGCGATGTGCGCATTTGTACGCGCCGGGCCTCGATCCACGAGGGTCGCGGGGCGGAAAATGGCCTCTGACCTCGGTGGAGACGGCGGGATTCGAACCCGCGCCCCCCTGCGTGCAAGGCAGGTGCTCTACCGCTGAGCTACGTCCCCGGCGGAGCCGCGAGGACCGCGACCGAGGTCCCGGGCCCCGCGGCCATCATAGGCGAGCCCGATCACGGGGCCTCCCAGATCGGCTGGCCGTCCTTCCCGAGCAGCCGGATCACCGGCGTCCCGTCCGACGCGAGCCCGATGATCCCCCGGAGGTCGCCGTCGGATGAGAGCAGCCGGATGATGGGGGATCCCTCCGCGGCGAGCCCCAGCCGGGCCCGGACCTTCCCGTCCTCGTCGTAGAGCCCCACGGTCGGCGAGCCCTGCTGGGCCAGCGTGAACACGAACCGCATCTCGCCGTCCTTGGCCTGGAGCCCGAGCGTGGGGGACCCCTCGGAGGCGAGCCCGAACTTCGCCCTGATCTTCCCGTTCCGGTCCCCGAGCGCGAGGGAGGCCGAGCCGTCCCGCGCCAGGCCGAGCGTCGCTCGGACCTTCCCCTCCGTGTCCCCGATGGCGAGCCCGGCCGATCCGTCGGCGGACAGCCCGAACCTGGCCCGCACCCGCCCGTTCGCGTCGTGGAACGAGAGGAAGGGGGACTCGTCGTCGGAGGAGAGCCCGATCCGGGCTCGGACGTTGCCCTGGGCGTCCACGATCTCGAGGCCCTCGGCGCGCACGACGCGCTTCCGCATCAACTGCATCGCTCCCCGTCCGATCCTTGCGCGAAGCATCGCGCGACCCACCGGCTCGCGTAAAGCATCGCGCGCCACGGGGCGCCTTCCAACCCGCGCCGAGCTCGCGGCCCCGGCCCGCCCGACCCCCGGGAGCGAGAACGAGGAGCCGCCGGAACCCGAAGGTCCCAGCGGCCCCTCGACGCAGACCCTACCTCCGGCCCGTCGTCCCGGTCAAGCGGCGAGGGCCGTTCTTGTCACTCTTTCCGCGGAGGTCGCTGGGCCGCCCGAGCCGCCGGCGGGCCCGGTCGACCCGCTCCTCCCGCCTCACCGCCGGATCCGCTCCGTCCGCCTCGTGCAGGCGGTCAGGCGGTCCGGCTCCGGCTCCACCCCGAGCCCCGGGCCCGTCGGGATCGCCATCGTGCCCCCCGCTTCCAGCACGAACGGCTCGGTCAGGTCCTCGGCGAAATACCGCCCGCTCGCCGAGGTGTCGCCGGGCAGCGTGAAGCCCGGGAGGCCGGCGAGGGCGAGGTTCGCCGCCCGCCCGATCCCGGTCTCGAGCATCCCGCCGCACCACACGGGGATCCCGTGGTCGCGGCACACGTCGTGGACCCGCACCGCCTCGAGGAGCCCGCCCACCCGGCCCGGCTTCACGTTCACGATCCGGCAGGCGCCGAGCGCGATCGCCGCCCGGGCGTCGGCGGCCGACCGGATCGACTCGTCGAGGCAGATCGGGGTGGCGAGCCGGCGCTGCAGCTCGGCGTGGTCCACGAGGTCCTCGTGGGAGAGCGGCTGCTCGATCATGAGGAGCCCGAGCCCATCGAGGGCCTCGAAGACCGGGGCGTCGGCCAGCGAGTACGCCGCGTTCGCGTCGACCGAGAGCGGCACGTCCGGGAAGGACTCCCGCACCGCCCGCACCCGCTCCACGTCGAGCCCCGGCTCGATCTTGAGCTTCACCCGGCGGTAGCCCTCGGCGACGTAGCCCGCCACCTGCTCCACGAGCTCCTCCACGGAGCCCGCGATGCCCACCGAGACCCCGCAGGGCACGCGGTCCTTCGTCGCGCCCAGGAACGACGCCAGGGACCGACCCTCCGCCCGGAGCTCGGCGTCGAGGAGGGCCATCTCCAGGGCGGCCTTCGCCATCCGGTTCCCGCGCACCCCGCCGAGCGACCGGACGTCCCCGGGCCCGGGGTCCTCCGCGGCGAGGAGCGCGGGGATCAGGTGGTCCCGGAGCACGAGCCAGGCCGCCTCGTTGAACTCGCCGGAGAAGTCCGGCCGGGGCCCGGCGACGCACTCGCCCCACCCCTCCCCCCGGTCGGTCTCCACCCGGACCAGGATGCACTGCTTCTCGCGCTCCTCGCCGAAGCTCGTGCGGAACGGGCGGACCAGGGGGAGCGCGACGAGCCGGAGCTCCACGGCCAGGACCCGGGTCATGCGGACGCGTCCGGTCGGTCCACGATCGCGGGTGGCAGCGCCAGGTGGTAGAAGGGGAGCCCCGACCGCCCCCCCGGGCTGAAGGCCGCCACCACCATCCCCATCCCCAGGCACGCTTCGAAGGCCTCGGCCGTCGCGTCCCGCCAGGCCCGCAGGAGGCCGGGGTCGCGTTCCCGCAGCCCCGGCAGGTCGCCCGGGATGTCCACCCGCCAGCTCCCCTCGGCCTCCGGCGTCGGGTCGGCCACCCGCACCGGCTCCGGGGCCTCGCGCGGCCCCCGGGCCACGAGGAGCTCGCGCTCCGGCCCGGGCACCATGGGCCGGCCGGCCGGTCTCCGCCCGAGGTCCCACCGGACGAGGAACCGGTCGCTCCGGTCCCCCCGGTTCAGCAGGTCGGTCATCTCGCCGTAGCAGTTCGGGATGAACCGGTCGGCCACCACGCCCAGCTTGCAGAAGTTGAACTTGGCGTTGCGGGCCTGGAGGGGGTCGTAGGTCCACCGGACCACCCCGATCCCGGCGTCCAGGGCCTGGGCGCGCTGGGCCAGCTTGAGCGCGTAGCCCACGCCCTTGGACCGGAGCCCGGGGCGGACCGCGAGCATGTGGGAGTGGACGTGGCGCTCCCCGGCCGGCCCCACCCCCACCCAGCCCAGGACGTACCCGACGAGCTGCCCCTCGGCCACCGCGCCGTAGGGGACGTTCCCGCTCTCGGCGAGGGCCCGGATCACCTCCCGGGGCAGGAGCTGGTGCTCCCCCCAGGTGGCGATCATCACGTCGATGATGGCGTCGGCGTCCTCGAGCGACGTGAGGGGCCGCAGCTCGACGCCGGCCGCGCGCGCCGCCCCGCGGGCGAGCTCCCAGGGATCGGAGGGGCCTATCCGCCCGCCGGGGGCGGCAGTTCCTGCCACTCGCTCTCGTCGAGGTCCTGGCCGCGGCGGCGCTTGAAGAAGGCGACGACGGCCGCGACGATCGCGCCCACGAACGCGAGGCGGAGGAGCTTCCCGAGGAAACCCCGTTCCTTCTCCTGGGCCCCTGCCTCTTCGGCCATCGCGGCTCCCTCCTTCCCCGGTGGGCCTGGGTGGACTTGAACCACCGACCTCATCCTTATCAGGGATGCGCTCTAACCGCCTGAGCTACAGGCCCGCGGTCCACGGCCCGTCCGGGCCTCGCCCGCAGCCTACCACGGGCCGGGGGGGCGTCAACGCGGGCGGACGGACCACCCCGCCCCGGCCGGCTCCACGATCCCCGGCGGCTACCGTCGCTCGGCGAGCGTGACCTCGATGCCCCCCACGACGTCGGAGACCAGGTTGTAGAGGAACGCCACGAAGAGGTTGATCACCGACCACAGCGCGACCAGGCCCAGCCCCACGACGAACAGGCGGCTGAAGATCCACGCGCCGTTGAAGCGGAACCCCTCGTCCACCAGGCTCACGGACTCGAGGAGCCTGGCGATCTGCGCCAGGACCCCCAGCGACCCCATGATCCCGTAGAGGATCATGAGCGCGAGCCAGAGGATCAGCATGACGCAGAAGTAGAAGAGCAGGGAGAACCTGAGTACCGACCACGGCCCGACCCTGCGGATCACCACGCGGGCCCGCCGGGTCGACGCCGGCCCAGGCCTCGAGGGAACCTCCGGCGCCGTGGTCCCCTCGGCCGTGCGCATCGCCTCACCCCTTCACCACGCCGACGGGGCGGAGGCGGGCCACCTTCCTCGAGAGCCCCGCGCCCTCGCACACGTCGACGACCTCGGATACGTCTTTGTACGCGTAGGGCGCCTCCTCGGCAAGCAAGCCCCAGTGGGCCGCCGCGAGCGTGATCCCCATCGCCTCGAGCTCCGCCCGCACCTGCGGCCCGCTCTTGAGCTTCTTGGCCTTGGTGCGCGACATCGCCCGGCCCGCGCCGTGGCAGGTCGAGGAGAACGAGCGCGCGGCGGACTCCTCGGTCCCGACCAGGACGTAGGAGGCGGTCCCCATGCTGCCCGGGATGATCACGGGCTGGCCGATGTCCCGGTAGGCGGAGGGGAGCTCGGGGTGGCCCGGTCCGAAGGCGCGGGTGGCGCCCTTGCGGTGCACGCAGAGCTCCCGGCGGCGCCCGTCGACCTCGAACGTCTCGATCTTGGCGAGGTTGTGGGCCACGTCGTAGACCACCTCGACCCCGAGCTCCCGGGGCCCCTTCCCGAAGGCCTCGGCGAGGGCCTCCCGCACCCCGTCGGTCAGCACGTGGCGGTTGGCGCGGGCGAAGTTGGCGGCCGCCCGCATCGCGCCCAGGTACCGCTCGGCGGCCTCGTGGCGGAGCGGCACGCACGCGAGCTGGCGGTCCGGCACCTCGATCCCGAGCTTCGGCATGACCCGGTCCATGACCTTGAGGTGGTCGGTGCAGACCTGGTGGCCCATCCCCCGCGAGCCGGTGTGGAGCATCACGCAGACCTGCCCCTCGAAGAGCTGCATCGCGTTCGCCGCCCGCGGGTCGAAGACCTCCTCGACCACCTGGACCTCGAGGAAGTGGTTCCCGGCGCCCAGCGACCCGAGCTGGGGGGCCCCCCGGGCGATCGCCTTGTCGGAGACCTCCTCGGGACGCGCGTCCTCGAGGACCCCGCGATCCTCGCAGAACTCCGCGTCCCGCTCGGTCCCCACCCCCCGGGAGAGGGGGTAGCGGACCCCCTCGAGCAGGACCTTCTCCACCTCCCCCCGGGCCAGGCGCATCCGCCCCTTGGTCCCGACCCCGCGGGGGATGTGGCGCCCGAGCGCGTCGACGACCTCCCGGATGCGCGGCCGGACCTCCGCCTCCCACTCGAGCTCGGTCCGGAGGAGCCGGACCCCGCAGGCGATGTCGAACCCCACGCCGCCCGGCGAGATCACGCCGTCCTCCACGTCCGTGGCCGCGACCCCGCCGATGGGGAACCCGTAGCCCCAGTGGATGTCCGGCATCGCGTAGGAGGCCCGGACGATCCCCGGCAGCGTGGCCACGTTCGCCACCTGCTCGATGGCGCGGTCGTCGATGGCCTTCCGCATCAGCTCGTCGTCGGCGTAGACGATCCCGGGCACCCGCATCCCCGGCACCGCGCCCTTGGGGATCTCCCAGACGAACGGCTCGACCTTCCTGGCCTCCATCGCCATCACCCCGGCTACACGTCCAGGTACACCCGGATCTCGACGGCCCCGTCCGGTCGACGTTCCACCGCCAACCGATGATAGGTCGCCGCCTTCACCGCGGTCCCCCCGGGCTCGCCCGCCAGCGGGACCAGCTCCACCTCGACCTCGGCGCGCCGGCCATCGGCCTCGAGCACCCGGACCGCGGCGAATCCCGCCTCCTCGGTCTCGTGGAGGAACAGGAGCTCGTTCAGGAGCTCCACCGCGAGCGCCCCCGGATCGTCCGCCTCCACCGCCAGCCGGCGAGCCTCGCCCGGCCCCTCCGCCCGCGCGCCGAGGAGCTCCACGAGCCCCCGCGCCGCCTGCTCCAGGGCCTCCGCGAGGCCCGCGCCCCAGGCCCGGATCCCGACGTCCGCGGTGTGCTCGAGGACCTCGAACCCGGCGCCCACGGCGCCATCCTATGGCGGCGGGCTCAGGACTCCACCTGGCTGATGACCGGCGCGAGGGCCACGACGTGCCCGTCCTCCACCCGCATCGTCCGGACACCCTGGGACGCGCGCCCGACCCGGCGGATCTCCGCCGCCGGGACCCGGACGACCTGCCCGGCCGAGGAGATCACGAACATGTCCTGGTCCTTCGACCCCACGAAGGCCCCCGCCAGGAGCCCCGTCTTCCGGGTGAGCTTGTGGCCCACGACGCCCTTCCCGCCGCGGCCCTTGGTGGGGTAGTCCTTGAGGGGCGAACGCTTCCCGTAGCCCTGCTCGGTCACCGTGATCAGCTCCTCGCCCTCGGAGGCGAGGCCCATGGCGATCACCTCGTCGTCCTCGGCCAGGCGCATCCCGATCACGCCCGAGGCGGCGCGACCCATCGGGCGCACCAGCGACTCCTTGAACCGGATGGCCTGGCCCTTGCGGGAGACCAGGATCACCTCGTCCTTCCCGTGGGTGAGCTTGACGTCGATCAGCTCGTCGCCGGCCCGCAGGTTGATCGCGAGGAGGCCGGCCCGGGGGGAGTCGTACTCCGCGAGCGGGGTCTTCTTCACCATCCCGCGCCTCGTGGCGAACAGGAGGTAGCGGCCGTCGTCGTAGTCCTTGAGGTCGATCACCGCGCTGACCCGCTCGTCGCTCCCGATCGACACGCCCGGGAGGTTCGCGGCGTACAGGCCGCGCGCGGTCCGACCCGACTCCGGGATCTCGTGGACCTTCACCCGGTAGACCTTCCCCCTCGTGGTGAAGAACAGGAGCCAGTGGTGGGTGGTGGTGACGAAGACGTCGGAGATGACGTCCTCCTCCTTGAGGTTCGCCCCGCGCACCCCCTTCCCGCCGCGACCCTGCCGGCGGAACGTGTCGAGCGGCACGCGCTTCACGTACCCGGCCCGGGAGACCGTGATCACCACGTCCTCCTCGGCCACCAGGTCCAGCACGTCGAGCTCCCCCTCGTCGGCCCTGATCCGGGTGCGCCGGGCGTCGGCGAACCGCTCCTTGATCTCGAGGAGCTCGTCCTTGATCACCCCGCGGATGGCCTTCGGGTCCCGGAGCAGCGCGCGCAGGCGCCGGATCCGCGCCAGGAGGTCTCGGTGCTCCTGCTCGAGCTCCTCCCGGGCCAGGCGGGTGAGCCGCCGGAGGGGCATGTCCAGGATGTGGTTGGCCTGGACCTCGGTGAGCTTGAACCGCCGCATGAGCCTCCCGCGGGCCTCCTCGGCGTCGCGGGAGCCGCGGATGATCCGGATCACCTCGTCCAGGTGCCCCAGCGCCACCAGGAGCCCCTGGACGATGTGGTCGCGCTCCTCCGCCTTGCGGAGCTCGAATCGCGTCCGCCGGGTGACGACCTCCACCTGGTGGTCGACGTAGTGGCCGACCATCTCGGCCAGGTTCAGCACCCGGGGCACCCCGTCGACCAGCGCCAGCATGATGACCCCGAAGCTGTCCTGGAGCTGGGTGTGCTTGTAGAGCTGGTTCAGGACGACCTGCGCGTTCGCCCCGCGCTTGAGCTCGATCACGAGCCGCATCCCCTGGCGGCTCGACTCGTCCCGGAGGTCGGCGACGTCCCTCACCCGCCCCGCCCGCACGAGCTCGGCGATCTTCTCCGCGAGGCGGGCCTTGTTCACCTGGTAGGGCAGCTCGGTCACGACGATCCGCTGCCGGCCCTGGGCCGTCTCCTCGACCTGGGCCACGGCCCGGACCTTGATCGACCCCCGCCCGGTCTCGTAGGCCTCCCGGATCCCCTCCCGCCCCATGATGACGGCGCCGGTCGGGAAGTCGGGGCCCTGGATGAACCGCATCAGCTCGGCGGGGGTGGCCTCCGGGTGGTCCAGGAAGTGGACGATCCCGTCGATGAGCTCCCCCAGGTTGTGGGGTGGGATGTTCGTCGCCATCCCCACCGCGATGCCGCCCGCGCCGTTCGCGAGCAGGTTCGGGAAGCGGGCCGGCAGGACCGCCGGCTCCTGGTGGTACCCGTCGTAGTTCGGCACGAGGTCGACGGTCTCGGCGTCGATGTCCCGGAGCAGCTCCAGGGCGATCGGGGTGAGCCGCGCCTCGGTGTAGCGCATCGCCGCCGGCGGGTCGTCGTCGATCGACCCGAAGTTCCCGTGCCCGTCGATCAGGGGGTAGCGCAGGGAGAAGTCCTGGGCCATCCGGACCAGCGCGTCGTAGATCGCCTGGTCGCCGTGGGGGTGGTACTTGCTCATCACCTCCCCCACCGTGTGGGACGACTTCCGGTAGGGCCGGTCCGGGCGGAGGCCGGCCTCGAGCATCGACCAGAGGATCCGGCGCTGGACCGGCTTGAGCCCGTCGCGCACGTCGGGCAGGGCCCGCCCGACGATCACCGACATGGCGTAGTCGAGGTAGGAGCGCTGGATCTCCTCCTCGAGCGTGACGGGCTCGATCCGACCGACGGCGGGGTCCTGGCTCATCCGGTGGGCCTCAGACGTCGAGGTTCTGGACGTACTTCGCGTTGGTCTCGATGAAGGCCCGCCGCTCGGCGACGTCCTCGCCCATCAGGATCGTGAACAGCCGGTCGGCGTGGGCGGCGTCCTCCATCTCGACCCGGAGGAGGGTCCGGGTCTCCGGGTTCATCGTGGTCTCCCAGAGCTGCTCGGCGTCCATCTCGCCGAGCCCCTTGAACCGCTGCGGCTCGAGCTTCCTCCCCCCGTTCCGCTTCCGGAAGGCCTCCCACTCAGCCTCCGAGTAGAAGTACCGGGCCTCGCGGTCGAGCCGGACCATGTACAGCGGGGGCTGGGCCAGGTACACGTACCCCGCCTCGATCAGCTCCCGCATGTTCCGGAAGAAGAACGTGAGCAGCAGGGTGCGGATGTGGGCGCCGTCCACGTCGGCGTCCGCCATGATCACCACCCGGTGGTACCGCGCCTTGGACAGGTCGAACTCGTCGCCGATCCCCGTCCCCATCGCCGCGATCAGGGCCTGGATCTCGGCGTTCTCCAGCACCTTGTGCAGCCGGGCCTTCTCGACGTTGAGGATCTTCCCCCGGATCGGCAGGATGGCCTGGGTCGCCCGGTCCCGGGCGTTCTTCGCGCTGCCCCCCGCCGAGTCGCCCTCCACCACGAACAGCTCGCACCGCTCGGGGTCCGTGAGCTGGCAGTCGGCCAGCTTGCCGGGGAGCGAGGTCGACTCCAGGAACGACTTCCGGCGCGTGAGGTCCCGGGCCTGCTTCGCGGCGAGCCGGGCCTTCGCCGCCGCCGAGGCCTTGAGGACGATCCGCTTGGCGTCGCCGGGGTGCTCCTCGAGCCACGTGGCGAGCTTGTCGTTCACCGTGGTCTCCACGAGCGAGCGGATCGACGCGTTCCCCAGCTTGGTCTTGGTCTGCCCCTCGAACTGGGGGTCGCGCAGCTTCACCGAGACGATCCCGATGAGGCCCTCGCGAACGTCCTCCCCGATCAGGTTCTCCTCCTTCTCCTTGAGGAGCCCCTTGGCGCGGGCGTAGCGGTTGATCACGTTCGTCAGGGCCTTCTTCAGCCCCTCCTCGTGCATCCCGCCCTCGTGGGTGTTGATCGTGTTCGCGAACGAGTGGATCTGCTCGGCGTACCCGGTGTTCCACTGGAGCGCCACCTCGACCTCGGCCGACCCGTCCTCCTCCCGGCCCTCGAGGTGGATCACCCGGTGCAGCGTCTCCTTGCCGGCCGAGAGGTGCCGCACGAAGTCGGCCAGCCCCCCGCTCGCGCGGAAGACCTCCTTCGCCGGCGGCTCCTCCCGCTCGTCCACGAGCTGGATCTCGATCCCCCGCGTGAGGAACGCGAGCTCCTGGAGGCGCTCGGCCAGCGTCTCCCTCCGGAACGTCGTGTCCTCGAAGATCTCGGGGTCCGGCCAGAACGTGATGATCGTCCCGGTCTTCCGCGTGGGCTTCCCACGCTCGAGCTTCGAGGTGGCCCGGCCCCGCGAGTACGTCTGGCGCCACACGTGCCCGTCGCGCATGACCTCGGCCACCATCCGCTCCGACAGGGCGTTCACCACCGAGACCCCGACCCCGTGGAGCCCTCCCGAGATGCGGTAGCCGCCGCCCCCGAACTTCCCGCCGGCGTTGAGCGTGGTGAGGACCACCTCCACCGCGGGCCGCCGATCCTTGATCCCCGGGATCGGCTTCACGGGGATCCCGCGGCCGTTGTCCTCGACGCGCACGCCTCCGTCCGCGAGGAGGGTGACGACGATCCGGTCGCAGAAGCCGGCCATGGCCTCGTCGACCGAGTTGTCGACGACCTCGTAGACCAGGTGATGGAGGCCGCGGGTCGAGGTGGTCCCGATGTACATCCCGGGGCGGAGCCGGACGTGCTCCACCCCCTCCAGCACCGTGATGTCCGCGGACGTGTAGCTGCCCGCCCCTGCCTTCGCCTCTGCCTTCGCCGTCGCCAACCGAGCCTCCGTTCGGCCGCCCGGCCCGCGCACGCCGGGTCCGGCGGGTCGTCTCGCGGGGCCGGGCGCGGGGGGAACCGACGGCCCTATCCTACCAAGCGGGACCCCCTCCCGGCGGGAGGTGCGAGTCCCCCGGAACCCTTGCGCCGCAACGCTTCCGGGCCCTCCGGACGGACCACGATCCGCACCGCGCGCACCGCCTCCTCCCCCAGCGCGGCGTTGGCCCGCCGGCGGATCTCCTCGACGAGGAACCGGGCCTGGGCCCCCCAGGCCCCGCTCGTCGCCGCGACGGCCAGGACGCCCCCCTCGAGCGACACCGGGGCCGTCTCGGCCGCCAGGCGCGGCCCGACGACCTCGGCCCACGCCGCCGCCAGCCGGCCGACCGGGAGGCCGCGCGCGAACGCCGCATCGGCCAGCACCTCCTCCAGCACCTCCGCCAGCCGCCGCGGCCGGTCGCTGCGCTCCCGCCGGCCCCCGCCACCCGGGCCCCGTCGCACCTAGACGCCCTCCCGGATCCGGACCGAGCCCGCCCGCACCTCCCAGACGGCGGCCGCCCCCGCCGGCACGTGCGCCTCGTCCGCGACCGCCACGAACGCCTGCCCCTGCCCGCGCACGAGGTCCGCCACCCGCGCCTGGCGCTCGGGGTCGAGGGGAGCCAGCGGGTCGTCGAGGAACCGCACCGGGGCCTCGCCCACCTCGCCCTCGACCGCCCGGGCCAGCCCCAGGCGGAG
>DATLZM010000144.1:0-3434 GCA_035573995.1 Actinomycetota bacterium
CTGGGGCTCCTCGGCATGCGGGAGCGGGCGCAGCTGGTCGGCGGCTCGCTGTCGATCCGCTCCCGTCCCGGCCAGGGGACGGCGGTGACCGTCACCGTCCCGTCGGGCCCCTGAGCGGCAGCGGCGGCCGGACGAGCGCGCCGGCCGGCTCCCGGTGTGGGTGGGGGATCCGGCCGGGGGCCCACCCGCGGCGTCCGCCCGACCGAGCCGTTCGCGACCCCCGGCCGAGCCCTTACGGCGGTCCCGATCAGCCCGATCAGCCACCTCATGGCGCACCTCCCTCTCTCGCCGCGCGCCCAGGCTCATGAGGAGCGTGGGCTCGGGCCGTGGGCGGGGGGCGAAGGCCGTGGAGACCGTGAGGCCCGGACCGCGCGCTCGGGAGAGGGACGCGTGATACTTGCACCGGAGGGTGTCGCCGCCTCCACCCTTTCCGTAGAGGGCGTCGGCCTGAGCCTCCGCGCCGGCACGTCGACCGAGGCGGCGGCCGTGAAGGGGCGAGGCAGGGTGGAAGGGGAACGAACGGACCAGGCGGGCCATGGGGTCCACGGCTCGGGGCGGGAAGCTCGGCCTGGGGCCGAGGGGAAGGTCGTCAGCGCCGTCCTCCACGTCGGGGGCATGTACCGGGGGACCGAGAAGTTCGTGGTCGAGGCGGTGCTCGGCAGACGGCCGGGGGTGTTGTCCGTGGAGGCGAACCCGGTGTCCCAGACGGCCAACGTGCGGTACGACGCCTCGCTCACTTCCCTGGCCGAGCTGGCCCAGTGGGTCGAGGAGTGCGGCATGCACTGCGCCGGCAGGTCCGTCCCCACCCACCTCTGCGACCCGATGCAGGAGCCGGATCCGCACGCAGCGCACCTTGGCCGCGGGGCCGCTTCGGTGGAGGCGCCGCCCTCGGGGGAGCACGTGGCAGCGATGGGACACGCGGCCCACGAGGGCGTCGCTGAACCCGCGCTCCCATCCCCCCGTGAAGTCATGGGCCATGGGGGCCACGCCGGGATGTCGATGGAGGCGATGGTCCGGGACATGCGGAACCGCTTCCTGGTGGCCGCGGCGCTCTCGGTCCCGACCCTGCTCTGGTCGCCGATCGGCCGGGAGATCCTGGGGTTCCGGGTCCCCGCGCCCCTCGGGCTCCGGGACGACGTGTTCTCGCTCGTCCTGAGCCTCCCGGTGATCCTCTACTCCGCGTGGATCTTCTTCGACGGGGCCTGGCGCGCGCTGCGTGCGCGGACCCTGGACATGATGGTCCTGGTGGCGGTGGCCATCGGGGCCGGCTGGACGTACTCCCTCGTCGTCACGCTCACGGGGGGAGGGGAGGTGTTCTACGAGGCGGCCACGGTTCTCGCCGCCTTCGTGCTCCTCGGCCACTGGTTCGAGATGCGAGCCAGAGGCGGGGCGAACGACGCGATTCGCAGGCTCCTCGACCTCGCGCCGCCCATGGCCACGGTGATCCGGGACGGAGAGCCCGTGGAGGTCCAGAGCGCCGAGGTGCGGGTGGGCGACCTCCTCCTGGTACGTCCCGGCGACAAGATCGCGGCCGACGGCGTGGTGGAGGAGGGCGAGAGCGAGGTCGACGAGTCGATGGTGACCGGGGAGAGCCTCCCGGTCCACAAGACGCCGGGCTCGGGGGTGATCGGGGCCACCATCAACAGCAACGGGACCCTGCGGGTAAGGGCGACCAGGGTGGGATCGGAGACGGCGCTCGCCCAGATCGTGGAGCTCGTCCAGGAGGCCCAGAACTCCAAGGCTCCCGGCCAGCGGCTGGCGGACCGGGCGGCCTTCTGGCTCGTGCTCGTGGCCCTGGTCGGCGGGGTGGGGACGTTCCTCGCCTGGACCCTGGTCGGGCGGACCGTGCCCGAGGCGATCCGGTTCGCGATCACGGTCGTGGTCATCACCTGCCCCGACGCCCTCGGTCTGGCCACGCCCACCGCCGTGATGGTGGGCACCGGTCTGGGGGCGGCGCGGGGGATCCTGTTCAAGAACGCCGTCGCGCTGGAGACCGCGGCCCGGATCGACACCGTGGTGCTGGACAAGACCGGGACCCTCACGAAGGGCGAGCCCGAGGTGACCGAGCTCGTGGTCGACGGTCTCCCCGAAGGGGAGGTGCTCCGACTGGCGGCGGCGGTGGAGCGCGAGTCCGAGCACCCCCTGGCCCAGGCCGTGGTGCGCCACGCCGACGCCAGCGGGATCCCGGCCGTGCGTGCGGAGGGGTTCGAGAACGTCCCCGGCCACGGGGCCCTGGCCAGGGTCGACGGCCGGACGGTGGCGGTGGGGAACACCCGGCTCATGCGCCGGGAGGGGGTGGACCTCGGGGACCTGGAGGCCCGCAGGGAGGCGATGACCGCGGACGGTCGGACCGCGGTGTGGGTGGCCGTGGACGGCCGGGCCGTGGGCCTCATCGGGATCGCCGACGCGCCCCGGGAGACGGCGAAGGCCGCCGTGGCGGCGCTCCGGGGGGCCGGCGTCCACGTGGTCATGCTCACCGGGGACAACGAGGCCACCGCGCGGCGGATCGCCGGGCTCCTGGGGATCGAGGAGGTCATCGCGGAGGTCCTGCCGGGGGAGAAGGCCGACGAGGTCGCCGAGCTCCAAGGGCGAGGGAGGAGGGTGGCCATGGTGGGAGACGGCGTGAACGACGCTCCCTCCCTGGCCCGGGCCGACCTCGGGATCGCCATCGGAGCGGGGACCGACGTGGCCATCGAGACCGCCGACGTCGTGCTGATGCGGTCGGACCCCCTGGACGTCCCCACGGCTCTGACGATCGGTCGCGGGACCGTCCGCAAGATGCGCCAGAACCTGGGATGGGCCATCGGCTACAACGCGGTAGCGCTGCCGATCGCCGCTGGTCTGTTGGAGCCGAGCCTGGGCCTCGTGCTCCGCCCCGAGATCGCCGCTCTCTCGATGTCGGGATCGAGCCTCCTGGTCGCCGTGAACGCCCTGCTCCTCAGGCGGCTGCGGCTCCCGCTATCGCGACCGCCGTCCGAATAACCGGTGGAGGAGGCCCTGCTTCAGAAGGAGGCGTGACGCCGCCGCGGGAGCGTGGGACGGAGCGGACGGACGACGAGGAGGGGGCCGCCGGCACGGAGGGACCCCGTGAGCACGGGAGAGCCACCGGAGCGGCCCCTCCCAACCCGTCTAGCCGACGATCACCTTCCCGACCATCCCGGCATCGTAGTGACCCGGCACGTGGCACCCGTAGAGGACCTCCCCGGGCTCGTCGAACGTGACGGTCACCTCCTCCGTCGCACCGGGGTCGAGCGTGAGCGCGGCCATGGCCTCGACCATCGCCTCCCCGTGCTCCATCCCCTCGGCGGCGGCCATCTCGTGCGCCTCCTGGACCTCCTCGTCGCCGAGCACGAACTCGTGGGGGATCTGCCCCTCGTTCTTCACGACGAACCGGACGGTCTCGCCGACCTCGACCCGGACCTCGGAGGGCTCGA
>DATLZM010000145.1:0-19574 GCA_035573995.1 Actinomycetota bacterium
GGCCGGGGAGCTGGGCTTCGAGGTCTCCGACGACGGGGTGGGGTTCGACCCCGCCGCGGCCCCAGGCGGCACGGGCCTCCAGGGGATGGCCGACCGCGTGGAGGCGGTGGGCGGCACGCTCGAGGTCCGCGCGGCGCCCGGTGCGGGCACGACGGTGATCGGTCGGATGCCGGCCGCCGACATGGGCCGCGACGCGTGACCCACCGCCGGAGCTGCGATCGGAGCGTCGCCTTCCATCTGGGGAGCGAGGGCAGGGCGATCAGGCGCTCACGCGGCGCGCGGCCACCCAGGCCCGCTGCAGCCGCTCGGGGCCGAAGACGGCCTTGGGGATGTAGGTGGCGGCACCGCACTCCGCGGCCCGCGGCGCGTACTCCTCCTCCTCGTACGTGGAGAGGAGGAGGACGACCACGGGCTGCCCCTCCGCGAGGATGCGCCGGGTGGCCTCGAGCCCGTTGATCCCGGGGAGGTTCACATCCATGAGCACGAGGTCGGGGCGGAGCTCCCGCGCCCTCTCCACGGAGTCCTCGCCGGTCTCGGACTCGCCGACGACCTCGAAGCCCTCCGCGGCCTCGACCACCATCCGGGCAGCCATGCGGAACGGCGCCTGGTCGTCCACGATCAGTACCCGGACGCTCACCGGCGGTTCACCCCATGGCCAGCTTCGCACCGGCCGAGCCCCCCGACAGTGATGCTGGCACCACTCCTCTGGGGGAGGGGACGCGCCGGGGCCGTCCCCCACCGGGGGGACGAGGCCCCACCTACGGATGAACGGTCCCGAGGCGGAGGAAGGCCTGCTCCAGCACGAGCCGCGGGTTCAGGTTGAGGTCCTCGGCCAGGGCGGCCCGGGCCTCCTCGATCGCCCCGACGGCGCGGGCGTCGGCCGCCACGTCGCCCCGGCCCGGGTCGAGGTCCGGGTTCAGCAGGAGGTCCGGCCCCGCGCCGACGGTCGCCGCCAGGCGGTCCCGGAGGAGGGCCGAGCAGGCCAGCAGAACCCGGTCCAGGAAGTCCCGCTCGGCCCGCCGCTCCCGGCGCCTCTGGCGGGTCTCGATCCTCCGAACGGCCCCCCGGTAGGCCTCCTCGACCCGGCCGCGCTCGTCGAGGAACGGCTCGAGCTCCGCCCGGAACTCCTCCGCCAGGCCCCTCCGGTAGGCCTCGGCCGCCGCGAGGACCAGGTCCGCTGCGGCCAGGGCCCCGGCCGCTCCTTCCGCCGCCCGGGCCATCGCCTGCCGCGCGACGTCGCGGAACCCGAGCCCCTCCACGGTCGCGAGCCGCCTGGCCCGGCCGAGGTTCCCCCCCGAGAGCCGGGCGGCGACGCGCGCCAGGTCGGGCGGCGCCCCCTCGGCCAGCAGCGTCTCCACGACGAAGGCCTCGGCGAGGGGCCGGAACGTCACGACGTGGCAGCGGGAGAGGACGGTCTCGGGGAGCTCGTGGGCCCGGGCCGAGAGGAGGAGGAGCACCGCGTCGGCGGGCGGCTCCTCGAGCACCTTGAGGAGGACGTCGGCGGCCGCGGGGTTCAGCCGATCCGCCTCCCGGATCACGAAGACCTTCCGCCCCGGCTCGGGGGCGGTCCGGTACGCCGGGTGCCACACCTCCTCGCGGACCGTGTCCACGTGGATGTCGCGGCCCTCCGGCTCCACGACGAAGACGTTCGGGTGCCGCTCGGCCAGGGCGAGCCGGCAGGCCCGGCACTCGCCGCACCCCAGCCGGTCGCAGAGGAGGGCAGCCACGAAGGCCCGGGCCGCGAGCTGCTTCCCGCTCCCCTCCGGCCCCGCGAACACGTACGCGTGGTGCGGCCGCGCCGCTGCCTGGGCCAGGAACGCCACGGCCCGCTCCTGCCCCGGGACCCGCTCGAGCACCGGCGAGCCGCTCACCACCTGCCCCTCATCCCGCCTCGGGGGCGCTCTCCTCGCGCTCCCTGAGCAACCGGAGCAACGCCTCGCGCACCGCCGCCGCCACCTCCTCCTCCGGCCGGCCGGCGTCGACCACGACGAACCGCTCCGGGTGCTCCTCCGCGATCCTGAGGTACGCGTCCGACACCTTGTCGAGGAACCCCGGCCCCTCGGCCTCGATCCGGTCGGGCTCGCGCCCGATCCGGCGGAGCCCCTCCTCGGGCTCGAGGTGGAGGAGGATCACCAGGTCGGGGAAGAGCCCCTGCGTCGCCCAGACGTTCAGCGTGAGGACGTCCTGCTCCCCGAGCCCCCGCCCCCATCCCTGGTAGGCGAGGGAGGAGTCCACGTAGCGGTCGCAGAGCACCACCTTCCCCTCGGCCAGCGCCGGCCGGATCACCGTCGCCACGTGCTGCGCCCGGGCGGCGGCGAAGAGGAGCGCCTCCGCCCGCGGCTCGAGCCTCCCGGTGTCGACCGAGAGCAGGAGCCCCCGGAGCGCCTCGCCCAGCTCGGTCCCCCCCGGCTCCCGGGTCACGAGGACCTCGTGGCCGCGCTCGCGGAGGAACGCCGCCGCCCGCTCGATCTGCGTGCCCTTCCCCGATCCCTCGACGCCCTCGAACACCACGAACAGGCCGGCCGCGGGCGGGCGCTTGAGCCGGGGCACGAGCGAGAGGGGCACGGGCTTCGACAGCCGGTGCCGGCGCAGGCCGAGCCGGGTCAGGATCCCCGCCGCGATCACCGCCACGCCGACCGTGGCGAGGGCCAGGCGCGTCCCCGAGAGGTCGAGGCGCTGCCCCCCGACGTGCGCCTCGTGGTCCCCGTAGATCGCGGCCAGCGCGGGGAACGCCACGAGCGAGACGAAGAGGCCGAGCCGACCGAGCACCGTGAGCGAGCCGAACGTGCGGCCGCGGTACTCGTCGGGCACGTTCTCCTGGAGCAGCACGTACCCCGAGACCCAGGTCGCGCCGCAGAAGAACCCCAGCACCACGGTGAGCACCGCCGCGAGCGGGAGGTTGGGCATCGAGGCCAGGACGAAGAGCGTGGCGGCGGCGGCGAGCATCGACCAGGAGAACACCTGGTCGATCTCCGCCGCCCGCACCGCGCGGCTCACCGTCGCCATCCCCACCCCCATCCCCACCCCGAACGCCGTGACCAGGACCCCCCAGCCCGCGCTCCCGGCGCCCAGGGTCTGGGTGGCGAACACCGGCCCCAGGGCCAGGACGGCCCCCACCGCGCTGAAGGCCGCCACGATCCCCGTGGTCATCGCCCGGGCCAGCGGGTGCTCCCGAAGGAACCGCAGGCCCTCCACGATGTCCCGGCCGATCATGGAGAGGTCCACGCGGGCCGCGCGCTGGGCGGCCGGGGTGCGGATCGGGATCCCGGTGAGCATCACCGCGGAGAAGAGGAACGTGCCGGCGTCGGCCCAGAGCGCGAGCGCCTCCGGCCGGGCCCCGAGGTAGGGGACCCGGGCCGAGAGCCCCTCCGCCACCCCGGCCAGGGCGGCGAACGCGGCGCCCCCGAAGGGGAGCGTCCCGTAGGCCGTGATCAGCCCGATCGAGTTCGCGTTGGCGAGCTGGCGGCGGGGCACGAGCCGCGGCAGGCTCGCGTCGCGGGCCGGCGTCCAGAGCAGCGACAGGCACTCGATCGCGAACGAGAGGAGGTAGATGGCCCAGAGCTCGCCCAGGAACGGCATCGAGGAGTACATCGCGGCGCGGGCCACGTCGGCGACGATCATCACCTGCTTGCGGTCCAGCCGATCGACGATGGCCCCCGCGAACGGCCCGAACAGGACCGCCGGGAGCATCCGCGCGACCATCACCCCCGAGACCGCCACCGCCGCGCCCCCCGGGGTCCGGCCGAGGCGCGCCACCAGGGCCGTCACCGCGACGAACCCCACCCAGTCCCCGAACGAGGACACGGTCATCGCCGCCAGGAGGCGGGAGAACGGCGGGTGGACGAGGAGGTCGCGGAGGGTGGCCGGCCGCGTCCCGCGGAGCGCCGCGATCTCGTCGGCGTAGCCGGCCACTAGCCCTCCGCGGCCCCGGCGGCCTCCCCGCCCGCCCGGCCGGGGGCGCGCGGCTCGGCGAGGCCGGCGGCCTCCGCCGCGCCCTCCACCACCGCCCCGCAGGCGATGCACTTCCCCGACCCGTCCCGCTGGAGGACGAGGAGGGAACCGCAGCTCGGGCAGGGCTGGGGGAGCGGACGCTGTCCGACCGTGAAGTCGCACGCCGGGTAGCGGTCGCAGCCGTAGAAGACGCTGGCGCGACGGCCCCGGCGGGCCCGCTTCTGCACGAGCTCCCCCTCCCCGCACCGCGGGCAGCGGACCCCGGTCCCCCGGTCCTCGCGCTTCACGTACCGGCACTCCGGGTAGCCGGTGCAGCCCACGAAGGGCCCGAAGCGGCCCACCTTCCGGGCCAGCGGCCGGCCGCACTCCGGGCACGGCTCGCCCGTGAGCTCGGGCTCCGGCCGCTCCCCGCCGTCCAGGTCCCGGGTGTAGCGGCAGGCCGGGTAGTTCCGGCAGCCGATGAACTTCCCGTGCCGCCCGAGCTTGACCACGAGGCGGCCGGGCTCCCGTCCCTCCTGCGGGCAGAGCGGGCAGAGCTCGTCGAGCTCCTCCTCGAACCGCTCGATCGCGCTCTCGTTCTTCTCCAGCAGCCGCTCGAAGGGGCCGTAGAACTCGTCGAGCACCTGGACCCAGCGCAGCCGCCCCTCGGCGATGTCGTCGAGCTCCTCCTCCATCCGGGCCGTGAAGTTCACGTCGACGATGTCGGGGAAGAACTCGACGAGGAGGTCGGTGACGACCTCGCCCACGTCCTCGGGGTGGAAGCGTCGATCCTCGAGGCGGACGTAGCCGCGCTCCTGGAGCGTCGAGATGATCTGGGCGTAGGTCGACGGCCGCCCGATCCCGAGCTCCTCCAGGGTCTTCACGAGCGACGCCTCGGTGTAGCGGGGCGGCGGCTGGGTGAAGTGCTGCTCGGGGAGGACCTCGACCAGCCGGAGGGGCTGCTCGGGGCGGAGGCGGGGCAGGAGCGCCTCCCGGTCCTCCTCGGAGGGCTCGTCCCGCCCCTCCGTGTAAACGCGGCGGAACCCGTCGAACCGGAGGGTCTGCCCGGTCGCCCGCAGGACGTACGTCGCGCCGTCGGCGGTGGCCTCCACGTCCACCGAGATCTGGTCGAAGACGGCCTCCCTCATCTGCGAGGCCACCGCGCGCTGCCAGATCAGCCGGTACAGGCGGGCCTGGTCCCGGTCGAGCGAGTCCTCGATGGCGTCGGGGTGGTAGCGCTTCGGCGCCGTGGGGCGGATCGCCTCGTGGGCCTCCTGCGCCCCCCGGGCCTTGGTCCGGTAGCGGCGGGGCTTGGGGAGCGCGTAGTCCGGCCCGTACTGGAGCCGCACCACCTCGGCGAGCTCGGCCAGGGCCGCCTCGGCCAGGTTCACGGAGTCGGTCCGCATGTAGGTGATGAGCCCGACGCGCCCCTCGCCCGGCAGGTCGACGCCCTCGTAGAGCTGCTGGGCGATCGTCATCGTCCGCCGCGCCGAGAAGCCGAGCTTCCGGGCCGCCTCCTGCTGGAGCGTGGAGGTCGTGAAGGGCGGGGGAGGGGTCCGCTTCACCTGGCGCTCGCGGACCTCCCGCACGCGGTAGGAGGCCGCGCGGAGCCGCTCGGCGTGGACCGCGGCCTCGGCCTCCGTCCGGAGCACGAGCCCCCGCTTGTCGGGGGAGGCGGCGAGCCGCTCCTCCCCCACCTGGACCAGTCGGGCGAGGAAGTCCTCCCCGTCCCCCTCGGGGGAGAGGCGCGCGTCGATGGTCCAGTACTCGACCGGGACGAACGCGCGGATCTCGCGCTCGCGGTCGACGATCAGCCGCAGGGCCACGGACTGGACCCGTCCGGCGGAGAGCCCGGGGCGGACCTTCTTCCAGAGGATCGGGGAGATCCCGTACCCGACCAGGCGGTCCAGGATCCGGCGGGCCTGCTGGGCCTCGACCAGCTTGAGGTCGATGGCCCGCGGGTTGCGGAAGGCCTCGAGGATCGCGTCCCGGGTGATCTCGGTGAACGTCACGCGCTTGGCCTCCTCGGGGGGCACCCCGAGGACCTCCGCGACGTGGTAGGCGATGGCCTCGCCCTCCCGGTCGAAGTCGGTGGCGAGGACCAGGTCCCCCGCCCGGCGGAAGGCGGCGCGGAGCTCCCGGACGGCCCGCTCGGAGTCCTCCGGCACCACGTACTCGGGCTCGAACCCACGTTCGGTATCGACCCCCAGCTTGTTCTTGGGGAGGTCGCGGATGTGCCCGTAGGAGGCCCGGACCGTGTACCCCTGCCCCAGGTACCGCTCCAGGGTCTTCGCCTTGGTGGGCGACTCCACGACCACGAGCGTCTTCGCCATGGTCCTCACCGCGCCCTCGCGGGCGCTGCTCCGCCTCTCGCGGACCGCCCGGCCCGCCCTCCGGCGGCCCACGGTACCACCGCCCCCGCCCCGTTCCACCGAGCGGCCCGGCCCGGGGGTGCTACGGTTGCCGGGCCGGAGGGCGGGGTGTTCGAGGCGATCCAGGACTTCATCGTGGAGGAGATCGGCCGGTACGGCTACCTCGCCGTGTTCGTCCTCATGGTGCTCGAGTCGGCCTGCATCCCGATCCCCTCCGAGGTCACGATGCTGTTCGGGGGGGCCCTGGCGAGCCCCGCGTTCTCGGGCTCCGGGCGGGAGCTCGACCTGGTGCTCGTCTCCCTCATCGGCGCCGTCGCGAACCTGATCGGCTCCTGGCTGGCGTACTGGGCGGGCGCGGCGGGGGGGCTGCCGCTCGCCCGCCGGTGGGGGCGGTACGTGCTCGTGCGCCCCCACGAGATCGACCGGGCCCACGCGTGGTTCGAGCGCCACGGCGAGGCCGCCGTCTTCTTCTCCCGGCTCCTCCCCGTGATCAGGACCTTCATCAGCCTCCCGGCCGGGGTGGCCCGGATGCCGTTCGGCCGCTTCAGCCTCTACACGTTGCTCGGCTCCCTCCCCTGGACCTCGGGCCTCGCCGGCCTCGGCTACGTCCTGGGCGAGAACTGGGCCGCGGCCGAGCGGGTGCTCCGCCCGGTCTCGTGGCTGGTCGCCCTGGCCATCGCGGCCGCCGTGGTCTGGTGGGTGGCCCACAGGGTCCGCCTGATCCGCGCCGAGACCGCGGCGCGCGGGGACTGACCCGCATGGGGCCCGGGCGGATCCGCCGGGCCCTCGGGTCGATCCCCGCGCGCGCCCGGCGGGCCCCGGGGCTCGGCTTCGCGATCGCCGTCTGGGAGCGGGCCTCCCGCGACGCGGTGGGGATGCTCGCGGCGGCCCTCACCTACTACCTCTTCCTCTCGCTCTTCCCGCTCCTCCTCCTCGGGCTCTCCGTCCTCGGGTTCGTCCTCTCCGATCCCGCCGAGCAGGCGCGGTGGGCGGCCCGGCTGGCGGGCGCCGTCCCGGGCCTCGAGCCGCTCCTGGGCCGCAACCTCCGAGCCCTCGTGCGGGGCCGGGCGAGCGCCGGCGCGGTCGCCCTGGCCGGCCTGCTCTGGACGAGCCTGGGGGCCGCCGAGGCCGGCCGCGCCGTCCTGGCCCGGGTGTTCCGCCGGCGGCCCACGGGGAACCCGTTCGTCCAGAAGCTCCGGTCCGTGGTCTCGCTCGGGCTCATCGGCCTCGTGGCGGCCTCCTCCACCGCGGCCACGGCCCTCCTGGTGGGCGGCGCGGGCGGTCCGCTAAGGCCCCTCGGGTACGTTGCCACCCTCGCCCTCGACGCCCTCCTGTTCCTCGTGCTCTACCGCTCCCTCACGCCCGGGCGCGGCCCCTCCTGGCGCGACCTCCTCCCGGCGGCCCTCGTGATGGGCGGGGGCTGGACCGCGCTGAAGGTGGCCGGGGCGTGGTACACGCTGCGGGTCGTCGCCCGGGCCACCGCCGTCTACGAGGCGTTCGCCGCGGCCCTCGGCGTCCTCGCCGTCCTCCACGTGGCCACCCGGGTCTTCGTGTACGGAGGGGAGGTGGCGGCCGAGCTGATGGAGCGTCGGGGGCGCCTCGCCGACGAGGGGTGAGGGGCCCCCTACGCGAGGTCGATCTCGGGAGCGACCTCCTCGAGCCCCTCGATCGCCACCGCGAGGAACTCGTCGAGCGGGAGCCCGAGCGCCTCCTCGACCGACGTGATCTCCTCGCGGTTCACGCCGGGGGCGAACGCCCGCTCCTTGAGCTTCTTCTTCACCGAGGACACCTTCATCCCCCGCGCCCGCTCCGGGCGGACCAGGGCCGCGGCGACCAGGAGGCCGGCGACCGCGTCGGCGTGGACCACGGCCCTCGACATGAGGTCGGTCCGGTAGCGCTCGTGGGCGTGGGCCAGCACGGCGTTCACGACGCGCTCGTCGACCCCCGCCTCGCGGAGCCACTCGGCGGCGAGGAAGGCGTGGCGGTCCGGGTCGTCGTGCGTCCGGTCCTGGTCGAGGTCGTGGAACAGGCCGGCGAGCCCCCACAGCTCCTCGTCCTCGCCGAACCGGCGGGCCAGGGCCCGCATCACCCCCTCCACCGAGATCAGGTGGCGGACGGTGGTCTCCTTCTCCGCTCGCTCCCTCACGAGCGCGAGCGCCGACGCGCGGTCCATCGCTCCTCCTCCAACGGGTAGGGGACGCTCGAGAGCACGACCCGGGGCTCGGTGAGCAGCAGCCGCTTCACGAACAGGGCGTTCTGGTTGTGCAGGAGCAGGTGGCGCCACCGGGCCACGACGAACTCCGGGAGGATCACCGCGCACACCGCCTCCGGCCTCGCCGTCACCCGTCGGACCTCCTCGAGGATGGGGCCGGTGAGGTCCCGGAACGGGGCCTCGACGACGTCGAGGGGGATCCCCGGGTCCGCCCGCTCCCACTCCTCCTCGATCCGGCCCGCCTCGTCGGGGTCCAGGCTGAAGTACACGGCCCGCGTCTCCTGGGCGCCGAGGGAGCGGGCGTAGTTCACCGCGCGGATCGTGGCGTCGTGCACCCCGGCCACGAACACCAGCGCCACGGTGCGCGTGGGGATCAGCGGCCGCGCATCGACCGCGACGGGCCGTCCCTCCTCCACGAGCACCGGGACGTCGGTCACGACCACCCCGCGCTCCCGGAGGAGCCCGGCCTTGAGCCGCACGAGCGCGCGACGACGCACCAGGTACAGCCCGAGCGGCTCGCCGACCAGCTCGGGCACGACGACCGTGACGAAGTCCGGGGGCTCGCGAGGGATCGTCCCGAGGAAGGCCCGGACCGCCCCCAGGAGGTCCGGGCCGGCCGGGAGCGGCTCGAGCTCGGGCCCGGGCGCCCCGAGGAGCGCACGCCACCGGCCGCGGAGGTCCTCGAGGGCGCCGGGCTCCCGGACCGGGGTCACGGCGCGGAGGGACCGGGGACGGAACGACCGGACGTAGCCCAGGGCTTCGGCCACGGCGGCGTCGACGTCCAGCACGAGCAGCACGACGTGGTTGGCGCCCACCTCCCCGGGCCGCACCGCGCCCCGGCGGAGCTGGCGCGCCACCGACGCGTAGTGGCGGTGGACGCTGAGGAACCCCGAGACGATCACCGGGATCGCCGCGATCACGATCCACGCCCCGTGGCGGAACTTGGTCGCCGTGATCACGACGAGCACCACGCCCGTGGTGAGCCCGCCGACCGCGTTGATCGCCATCGCCCGCCGCCACCCGCGCGCGGCGGCCTCGCCCCGGTCGCGCTCCCGCAGCCAGTGCCGCACCATCCCGAACTGGGAGAGCGTGAACGAGGTGAAGACCCCCACGACGTAGAGCTGGATCAGCCGCGTGACCTCGGCGTCGAAGGCCACGAGGAGGACCCCGGCCAGGGTCGCGAGCGCGAGCACCCCGTTGGAGAACACGAGCCGGTCGCCGCGGTTCATGAACTGCCGGGGCATGAACCGGTCCCGGGCGAGGATCGCCGAGAGCCGGGGGAAGTCCTGGTAGGCGGTGTTGGCGGCGAGCACCAGGATGGCGGCGGTGAAGGCCTGGACGACGTAGAAGCCCACGCCGCCGCCGAAGACCGCGTCGGCGATCTGGGCCACCACCGACCGCTCCTCGCTCACGGTGATGCCGGGGATGTGCGTCGCGAGGAAGGAGATCCCGAGGAACATCGCGATCGCGATGGCCCCCATCATCGCGAGCGTGTCCGCGGCGTTCTTCGCCTGCGGCCGACGGAAGGCCGGGACCCCGTTCGAGATCGCCTCGACCCCCGTGAGCGCGGTCGACCCCGAGGAGAAGGCCCGGAGGATCGTGAACGCGCCGACCGGGCCGGCCGCCGCGGCCAGGTCGGGGTGCGGGGGCACCGGCGAGGCGGCGGGGCAGCCGGCGGCGCACCGCGCGATCCCCACGGCCACCATGGCGAGGATCGAGGCGATGAACGCGTAGGTGGGGACGGCGAAGAGCGTCCCGGACTCCCGCACCCCTCGGAGGTTCGCGAGCGTGATGAACGCGACCAGCGCCAGGGCCAGCTCGACCCGGTAGGGGAGGAGCGACGGGCGGGCCGACGTGATGGCGAAGACGCCGGCCGCGACCGAGACGGCGACGGTCAGCACGTAGTCGGTGAGGAGCGCCGCGGCGGCCACCAGGCCCGGCAGCGTGCCCAGGTTCTCCTTGCTCACGATGTAGGCGCCGCCGCCGGAGGGGTACGCGCGGACCGTCTGGCGGTACGAGGAGACCACGATCGCCATGAGGGCCGCGATGGCCAGGGCGATCGGCATCACGTACCGGGCGGCCGCCGCCGCGGCGGTCGCCTGGAGCAGGACGAACAGGATCTCCTCGGTCGCGTACGCCACCGAGGAGAGCGCGTCGGAGGAGAAGACCGGGAGCGCGAGGACCTTCGGCAGGAGCGTGTGCTCGAGCCGCGCGCTCGCCATCGCGCGCCCCACCAGGAGGCGCTTGAGGAGGCTCCGCCGGCGCCGGGGCGGCAGGGTCGCGACCCTCACGGCGCCACCGGGCCCACCGCCGCCCCCGCGCCCAGGTGGTACGGGACGCTCGTGACGACCACCCGCGGCTCGAACAGGAGCAGCCGCTTGAAGTAGAACGCGGTCTGGTTGTGGAGCACGTGCTCCCACCACCGGCGGACCACGAACTCGGGGAGGACGACCGTCACCACGGTGTCGCCCCGGCGGGTGTGGGAGCGGACCTCCTGGAGGAGCGGCGGGCCGAGGTCGCGGAACGGCGCCTCGACCATGGCCAGGGGCACGTCGATCCGCCGCCGGTGCCACTCCTCGACCATGGGGCCGACCTCCTCGGGGTCGGTCACGAAGAACAGGGCCTCCAGGAGCGCCGGCCGGAGGGCCTTCGCGTACACGAGGGCCCGCACCGTCGCGTCGTGGGCGGCCGAGACCGGGACGAGCACCACGCTCCGGCGGAGCTCGAGCGCGTGGGCGCCCCGGGTCGCCACGAGCGGCTCCTCCTCCGGCAGCAGCGGGACGTTCGTCACCACCACGCCCGGCTCGAACAGGAGCGAGGTCTTGAGGAGCAGCGCGCGGCGCTCCCCGAGCGGCCGGAGGGGCGACCGCGACGCGATCCGCTCGGGGATCACCACCGTCACGAACCCGTCGGGCTCCCGGGGCAGCGACCGGAGGTACCCGCGGACCGCCCGGACCGGGTGCTCCGCCGCCGCGGGGAGCGGCTCGAGCGCGCCCAGGCGGGGCGCGAGCGCCGCCCAGCCCGCGGCCACCTCCGCGAAGTCCGCGGGCGGGCCCACGTGGAGCGGCACGACCCGCTCCGGGCGGAGGGCGAGGAGGTAGGCGGCGGCGTCCGCCACGGCCGGCCCGAGGTCCGGGACCAGGACCACGAAGGTCGTGCGGGCCTCGACGTCCGTCGACAGGCCCCTGGCGCGCAGGAGGCGGGCGGTTCGCTCGTAGTGCCGGTGCACGCCGAGGAAGAACGAGACGATCACCGGGATCGCCGCGATCACGATCCACGCCCCCCGGGTGAACTTCGTGAGGGTCACGATGACCAGCACCACCCCGGTCACCGCGGCCCCCACCCCGTTGATCGCGGCGCCCCGCCGCCAGCCCGGCTCCCGCCGGGTGACCCACCGCCGGACCATCCCGGCCTGCGACAGCGTGAACGCGGTGAACACCCCGACCACGTAGAGCTGGATCAGCCGGGTCAGCTCCGCGTCGAAGGCCCAGATCAGGAGCCCGGCCAGCGTCGCCAGGGCCAGCACGCCGTTGGAGAACACCAGGCGGTCGCCCCGGTTGCGGAACTGCGCCGGCATGAACCGGTCGCGGGCGAGGATCGACGAGAGGCGGGGGAAGTCCTGGTAGGCCGTGTTGGCGGCCAGCACGAGGATCGCGGCGGTGGCCGCCTGCAGCAGCCCGAACAGCGGGCCGCCGCCGAACACCGTCTCCCCGATCTGCGCGAGCACCGAGGTGTGGAGGGCGATCTCGTGGTTGGTCCGGACGTGGAGCGCCCCCGCGAGCCAGGTGATCCCCAGGAACATCGTGACGCTCATCGCGCCCATGATCGCGAGGGTGGCGGCCGCGTTCCTGGCCTGGGGGCGGCGGAAGGCGCCCACCCCGTCGGCGATGGCCTCCACGCCGGTCAGGGCGGTGGCACCCGACGCGAAGGCCCGCAGCACGAGGAACCACGTGAGCGGGCTCTCCCGCGGCAGCGGGAGGTGCGCGGTCTCGGCCTGCGGGCACCCGGAGAGGCAGCGGACGAGGCCGGTCGCGAGCGTGACCCCCACCATCGCGACGAACCCGTAGGTCGGCACCGCGAAGAGGGTGCCCGCCTCCCTCACGCCCCGGAGGTTGGCGAGCGTCACGAATCCGACCAGGGCCAGGGCGATCCCCACGCGCTGATCGCGGAGGGCGGGGACCGCCGAGGTGATCGCGATCGTCCCGGCGGTGATCGAGACCGCGACGGTCAGGACGTAGTCGGAGAGGATCGCGGCGGCCGCGACGAGCCCGGGGAGGGTCCCCAGGTTCTCCCGGGCCACGATGTACGAGCCGCCCCCCCGCGGGTAGGCGCGCACGGTCTGCCGGTAGGAGGTCACGACGACCACGAGGAGCGCGGCGATCGCCAGGGCGATCGGGAGCCGGAGGGAGAGCGCCCCGGCCCCCGCCAGGACCAGGACCAGCATCATCTCCTCGGTCGCGTAGGCGTTCGAGGACAGGGGGTCGGAGGAGAAGACCGGGAGCGCCAGGACCTTGGGGAGGAGCTGGTGCTCCTGCTCGTGGGTGGCGAGGGCCCGCCCCACGAGGACGCGCTTCAGCACGTCCCGGGCGGGCGGGCGGCTGCGGACCGTGGCGGGCATGCGTCGCAGGGTAGCGGGCGCCCGTCCCGGGGTCGAGGGACCCGCGCCCGCCCCTCCACGCGTTAGGCTAACCGCTCGTGCGGGTCGTCATCATGGGCTGCGGCCGGGTCGGCTCCCTCCTCACGGTGGAGCTCGCCAAGGCCGGCCACGAGGTCGCGATCATCGACAAGCGGCCGGAGGCCTTCGAGCGGCTGCCGCCCGGGTTCGAGGCCCGGACCGTCGTGGGGATCGGGTTCGACCCCGAGGTGCTCGAGGAGGCCGGGATAAAGGACGCTGACGCCTTCGTCGCGGTCTCGAGCGGCGACAACTCCAACATCGTCTCGGCCCGGGTGGCCCGGGAGCACTACCACGTGCCGGTGGTGATCGCCCGGATCTTCGACCCCCGCCGGGCCGAGATCTACGAGCGGCTGAACATCCCCACGGTGGCGAGCGTCCGGTGGGCCGTGAAGCAGATCATGGCGATGCTGTTCCACGCCCGGGAGGAGATCAAGGAGACCCTGGCCGGCGGCGACCTGTTCCGGATGCGGGTGGCGGTGCCCCCCCACCTCGTCGGCAAGCCGGTGAGCGCGCTCCAGGTCCCCGGCAAGATCCTCGTGGGCGGCGTGGACCGGGGCGGCCAGGGCTTCATCCCGGTGCCGTCCAGCACGTTCCAGGAGGGCGACCACGCCCAGCTCTTCGTCCACCGGGAGGCCCTCGAGCTCCTCGACGAGCTGCTCGAGGCCCCGTCGGAGCACTGAAGGGGGGCGGGCCGGTGCGGGTCGTGATCAGCGGCGGCGGCGCGGTCGGCCGGCACCTCGCGGTCGACCTCGCCGAGCGCGGCCACCAGGTGACCGTGATCGAGCAGGACCGGGCCACCGCCGAACGGCTCCAGGCCATCGCCCCCGGGGTGAGCGTCGTGCTCGGCGACGCCTGCGAGCCGTGGGTGCTCGAGAAGGCCGACCTGGCCACGGCCGACGTCCTGGTCGCCGCCACCGGCGACGACGAGGACAACCTCGTCACCTCCCTCCTCGCGAAGCAGGAGTTCGGGGTGCCGCGGGTGCTGGCCCGCGTCAACCACCCGAGGAACGAGTGGCTGTTCAACGAGCAGTGGGGGGTCGACGCCGCCGTCTCGCCGCCCCACATCCTGACGGCCCTCGTGGAGGAGGCCGTGACCGTGGGCGACCTGGTCCGGCTGATCCGCCTGGAGGGGGGCCGGATCGCGATCGTCGAGATGACGCTCCCCGAGGGGTCCCCCAACGTCGGGCGGCCGCTCTACGAGCTCCGCCTCCCCCCCGACTCCGCGATCGTCGCGATCCTCCGCGAGGGCCACGTCGTGATCCCCCAGCCCGAGACCGTGCTCGTGGCGGGGGACGAGGTGGTGGCCCTCTCGGCGCCCGAGAGCGAGGCGGCGCTCCGGGTGGCCGTGGTGGGCGAGGGCGTCCCCGGCGCCGCCCCCTCCGGCCCGATGGAGGGGACGGGCTCGATCTGACCGTCCGCGGTCAGGCGGCGAACTCGAAGCTCGGGTTCACCATCCGCCGCCCGGCGCGCGTCTCCCCCACCACGCCCTCCACGATCACGCGGGTCCCGAGGGTGAGACCGGGGATCTGGCGGCGGCCCATCCACACCACCGCGAGCTCCCCGGTGCCGTCCGTGATCAGGGCCTCGAGCGACTCGAACCCCTCCACCGGCCGGACCGTGATCCGCTTGACCACGCCCGCCACCCTCACCCGGCGCCGGAGCGGGACGTGGGCGATGGGGACCGCCTCGGCCACGGCGGACGCCCAGGCCCGTATCTCCTCCGCGAGACGCTCCTCGTCGGACTCCGTGAGCCGGCGCAGGAAGCGCCGGAGCCGCGCCACCATGCCTCAGGGGACCGGCGCGGTCTCCCGCGATGGCTCGGGCACCAGGGCCTCGGCCCGCCGGGCCTTCGAGTACCAGATCGCCGCGGCGAGGGCCAGGCCGGCCACGGCCGCCACCCCGACCCGCAGCGCGGGCTCGTCCGCGAGCTGGACCACGAGCGGCGCGATCAGGAGCGCCACCAGGTTCATCACCTTGATCAGCGGGTTCAGCGCGGGCCCCGCGGTGTCCTTGAAGGGGTCCCCGACCGTGTCCCCGATCACCGCCGCCTTGTGCTGGTCGCTGCCCTTCCCGCCGAGGTGGCCCTCCTCGATGTACTTCTTCGCGTTGTCCCAGGAGCCGCCGGCGTTCGCCAGCATCACCGCGAGGAGCTGGCCGGTGAGGATGGCCCCGGCGAGGAAGGCCCCGAGGGCCTCGGCCTCGAAGAGGAACCCCACCACGATCGGGGAGAGCACGGCGAGGAGCCCGGGCGTCATGAGCTCCCGGAGCGAGGTCTTCGTGCAGATGTCCACGACCCGCGCGTAGTCCGGCCGCTCCTTGAAGTCCATGATGCCCGGGTGCTCGCGGAACTGCTTCCGGACCTCCACGACGACCTGGGAGGCGGCCCGCCCCACGGCCCGGATCGCGAGCGAGGAGAAGAGGAAGGCGACCGCGCCGCCGACCAGGAGCCCCACGAGCACCTGGGGCTGGTCGACCCGGATGCCCTGGAACCGGAACCCGGCCTCCTTCAGGGCCTCCTCGAACGAGCCGAAGAGCGAGGTCGCGGCGAGGACCGCGGTGGCGATCGCCATCCCCTTCGTGATGGCCTTCGTGGAGTTCCCGACGGCGTCCAGGCCGCCCAGGATCTCGGCCGGCCGGCCCCGGAACTCCCCCGACATCTCGGCGATCCCCTGGGCGTTGTCGGAGACCGGCCCGTAGGTGTCCATCGACACCACGACCCCGACCGTCGTGAGCATCCCCATCCCGGTGAGGGAGATGAAGTAGAGCCGCTCGGCCGTCGTGTCCCCCAGCAGGAACGCCGCGATCACCGAGCCCGCGATGACGAGGATGGCCCAGACCGTCGACTCGAGCCCCACCGAGAACCCCGAGAGGATCGTCGTGGCGGGCCCGGTCACCGTGGACTCGGCGATCTCGCGGACCGGGCGGTACTTGGTGTCGGTGAAGTACTGGGTGAGGATCTGGATCACCGAGGCCAGGACCAGCCCGAACAGGACCGCCCAGGCCGGGCGGAGGTCCCTCATGTACACCGCGGAGATCGCGAACACCGCGGCGGCCGAGAGCGCCGCCGAGAGGAAGAACCCGCGGTTGATGGCCTTCATCCCGTGCTCGGTCTCGCTTCGCGGCGTGACGCCCAGGATCCCGACGATCGAGGTCACGACCCCGACGGCGCGGACGAACAGCGGGAACATCACCCCGGCGATGGCGCCCACCTCGCTGCCCGCGAACGCCGCCGCCCCCAGGATCAGCGAGGCCACCAGCGTCACCTCGTAGGACTCGAAGAGGTCGGCGGCCATCCCGGCGCAGTCGCCGACGTTGTCCCCGACGTTGTCGGCGATCGTGGCCGCGTTCCGCGGGTCGTCCTCGGGGATCCCCTGCTCCACCTTCCCCACGAGGTCGGCGCCCACGTCCGCGGCCTTCGTGTAGATCCCGCCGCCCACCCGCATGAACATCGCGAGCAGCGCGCCGCCGAACCCGAAGCCCACCAGCACGCTGGTCGCGTCCTCCCGGTAGACGAGGAGGATCGCGGTGGCGCCCAGGAGCCCCAGGCCCACCGTGAACATCCCGGCCACCCCGCCCGCGCGGAACGCGATCCGGAGGGCCCGGCGCAGCCCGGACTCCCGGGCGGCGTTGGCGGTCCGGACGTTCGCCCGGACCGCGAGCCACATCCCGGTGTAGCCGGTGATCGCGCTGAAGCCCGCGCCCAGGATGAAGGCGAGGGAGCGCCCGAGGCGGAGGAACAGCTCGCCGTGGTGCGCGTCCTCCGGGACCGGGAGCGCGAAGAAGATCGCCACGGTGAGCAGGGCGAGGAACACGCCGAGGGTCCGGAACTGCCGGTTCAGGTACGCCCGGGCCCCCTCCTGGATGGCCCGGGCGATCTCCCGCATCTTCTCGGTCCCCTCGGGGGCGGCGAGGACCTCGCGTACCAGGTAGTAGGCGAAGAGCAGGGCGACGAGGGAGATGGCGAGGACCACCCACAGGGCGTTCCGCTCGAACGCCCCGAAGACGGCCTCGATCGCGCCGCCCTCCTGGGCCAGGACGTGCATGGAGCCTCCTCGAAGTCGCAGGTCAGGGGCGACGTGCCCGCGGGACGCCCATCATAGCTCGCGGCGCCCGGGGTCGGCTCCCCGGGCCCGGGGGAGCGAGAGGATCGCGAGACCCAGGGCCCCTGCCCCGACCGACGCGGCCAGGATGCCCACCTTGGCCATGTCCACGAGCCCCCGGTCCGCGAACGCGAGCTCGGCGACGAACAGCGACACGGTGAACCCGATCCCGGCGACCGCCGCGGTCCCCACGACGTCCCTGCGGCGTGCGCCGGTGGGCAGCCCGGCGATCCCGAGGCGCACCGCGGCCAGGGTGGCCAGGCTGATCCCCACCGTCTTCCCGACGACGAGCCCCAGAAGGACGCCGAGGGTCACCCGGCTCGAGAGCGCGGCTGCGAGCCCGTCCGCCGAGAGCGGCACCCCCGCGTTGGCCAGGGCGAAGAGCGGGACCACGACGGAGCTCGTCCAGGGGTGGAGGGCGGCCTCGAGCCGCGCCAGGGGCGAGGCGGCCTCCCGCGCCAGCCGGGCGAGCTCGAGCCACTGGGGGGCGTCGACGTCGGGGGGCCACGGCTCGTCGGAGGTCGCGTTCGCCACCCGGTGGGCCTCCCGGCTCACGGCCCGGGGACGCTCGAGGGCGACCGCCGGCGTGAGCAGCCCCATCGCCACCCCGGCGATCGTGGGGTGCACGCCGGACGCGTGCACGGCGAGCCACAGGAGACCCCCGAGCCCGACGTAGAACGGGCCCGACCTCATCCCGGCGCGCCACGCCGCGGCGAGCAGCGCGCAGAGGCCGGCCGCGGCGAGGAGGGGGGCCCACCGCACCCCGTCCGAGTAGAACACCGCGATCGCCACGATCGCGCCGATGTCGTCGACGATGGCGAGCGTCAGGAGGAACGGCTTCAGGCTCGGGGGAGCGACCCGGGCCGCGAGCGTGAGGACGCCGACCGCGAACGCGATGTCGGTGGCCATCGGGATCCCCCATCCCCGCGCCGCCTCCCCCCCGGGGTTGAGGGCGAGGTACACGAGCGCCGGCACCGCCATCCCGCCCACCGCGGCGATCGCCGGCAGGGCGGCGGCGCGCGGGTCCCGGAGCTCCCCGGTCACGAGCTCGCGCTTGATCTCGAGCCCCACCACGAGGAAGAAGAGGGACATGAGCGCGTCGTTCACCCAGTGGCGGAGGTCCTCGGTGATCCCCCAGCCGCCCAGGCGGACCGCCAGCTCGGTGCGCCAGAGGCGCTCGTAGCTCGCGCCCCAGGGCGAGTTGCTCCACGCGAGGGCCACCAGCGCCGACGCGAGCAGCAGGACCCCGCTCGAGGACTCCTCCTGGAGGAACGCCTGGATCGGCTGCACGAAGCGCCGGCGGATCGGCCCGGCGTCGCGGACCCGCCGCCCCCGGGGGCCGGGTCGCTCGTTCGTCCTGTCGGCGCGCGGCACGGACACCTCCACGCCGACCAGGCTTCCCGGCACGCCCCACGGACCGGACGCCATCGTAGCCGCTCCGCCGGCCGGCCGGCACGGATCCGCGAGTGGCGCGTTCGGCGAGCGGGGGGCGGGGCCGCCCGGGGCCGCGACCATCGGCGGTGCTTGCCCGGCCCCCCGGACGGTGGCAACGTTGGTGCCGGCCGCGCGGCCCGCTACCCTCTGCGGCGTTTTGGCCACCGGGAGGCATCGCGCGAACGGGAGGCGGTCCCCCGCCGTCGGCGTGGCGGTCGGCCTCGCCGTCGCCCTCGGCGTGGGGGTCGCGGGCTTCCTCGCGCTGGGAGGCCGGGCGCCCCTGCCGGGCGCGGGCGGGGGGCCCGCCGACGAGATCCCGCCCTTCCGCTTCGAGCTCCGCCGGGCGGTGGCGGTGCCCACGACCGACGAGCGGGCCACGGCGTTCCGGGCCCAGGCCGAGGCCGCCGCACGGGCCGCCGGCGGCGTGCTCACCGACCTCTACATCGCGGCCTTCCTCGACCCGGCGAACCGCCGGGGCGCCTCCTACGAGGAGGCCTGGCGGCTCTTCGAGGACGGCGCTCGGGCGGCGGCGCAGGCCGATGCCGACGTGCTCACCGCCGGGTCGCTCGGGCCCTCGCTCGCGGAGGTCCTCCCGGTCCGGGGCCGGCTCTCCGCCAAGGTCCTCCTCGACGAACGCGGCCATCCCGTCCTGGTCGTCGCCATCGTCCGGTTCGCCGCGGACGCCCGCGCCGAGGACGGGGCGCGCACCGCCCTGGTCTCCGCCGGCCAGTACTTCCTTCGGAAGGACGGCGGCGCCTGGCGGATCTCCTCCTACGACGTGGAACGCGCCGACCGCGCGCGGGCGGTGGCGGGCCCGAGCGCGTCCGCCTCGGGGGCGGCCCCGTGACGGC
>DATLZM010000146.1:0-5494 GCA_035573995.1 Actinomycetota bacterium
ATCCGGAAGGTCGTCGAGTACCTCGTGGGCGGCAACCTGTCCGAGATCGCGGTGGTGGTGGGCGCCCTCGCCCTCTTCCCCGCCCTCGGGGTCCCCCTCCTCCCCCTCCAGCTCCTCTGGATCAACCTCCTCACCGACGGTTCGCCCGCGATCGCCCTCGCCGTCGACCCCATCGACCCCCGGGTGATGGACCGGCCGCCGCGGCCCCGCGGCGAGCGGCTCCTCCCCGGCAGGCGCCTCCTCCTCCTCGCCCGGCGCGCCTCGCTCATGGCCGGCGCGTCCCTCGGGGCCCTGGCGGTGGCCCGCTTCGGGTGGGGCGAGCCCTGGCCGCACGCGCGGGCGCTCATGTTCACGGTGCTCGTCGCGGCCCACCTCCTCTACGCCTTCGTCGTCCGCCATCCCCCCGGCGACCCGCCCTCGCTCCGCCGCCTCGTCTCGAACCGCTGGCTCCTGCTCGGGGTGGGCGTGGGCCTCGCGCTCCAGCTCGGCGCGATCGTCTGGGCGCCGGTCCACGGGGTCCTCGGCACCGCCCCCCTCACCCCGCGGGAGTGGGCGCTCGTGCTCGTCGCGGGGCTCCTCCCCGTGGCGCTCATGCTGCTCGAGGGCGCCGGCCGCCGTCGGGCTCCCGCCTGAGCCCGGGGGCGGCCGTCGGGAGGCCCACGCCGCCCACTCCGGACGGCGTCTGGCCACCGACCCCTCGGCGGCGGTCCGGGACCTTGGGCCCCCCGGAGCCGGGCCCTCCGGCCGGACCCCGCGCGCGGCGGCCGGTCCACGCTTGCGGGCGTGAGGAGCGGAGGGGAGCCGGAGGGCCGGCCGGGGCGCCGCACGATCACCGTCGACGGCAACGAGGCCGCCGCGCGCGTCGCCTACCTGGCGAGCGAGGTAATCGCGATCTACCCCATCACGCCGTCGTCCCCCATGGCCGAGCTGGCGGACGCGTGGTCGGCGGCCGGCCGCCCCAACCTCTGGGGCGCGGTCCCCGATGTGATCGAGATGCAGAGCGAGGGCGGGGCGGCCGGCGCGCTCCACGGCGCGATCCAGGCGGGGGCGTTGGCGACCTCGTTCACGGCCTCCCAGGGCCTCCTGCTCATGATCCCCGACATGTTCAAGATCGCCGGGGAGCTCTCCCCCGCCGTCCTCCACGTGGCGGCCCGGACCGTCGCCACCCACGCGCTCTCGATCTTCGGCGACCACAGCGACGTGATGGCGGCCCGGACCACCGGGTGGGCGATGCTCGCGTCCTCCTCGGTCCAGGAGGCCCAGGACCTCGCGCTCGTGGCGCATGCCGCGACCCTCGAGGCCCGGGTCCCCACCCTCCACTTCTTCGACGGCTTCCGCACCTCCCACGAGGTGAACAAGATCGAGGCGCTCGAGGAGGACGACCTCCGCGCGCTGATCGACGACGAGCTGATCCGCGCCCACCGGGAGCGGGCCCTCTCCCCCGAGCGGCCGGTGATCCGGGGGACCGCCCAGAACCCCGACGTCTTCTTCCAGGCCCGCGAGGCGGCGAACCCCTTCTACCTGCGGACGCCCGAGATCGTCCAGCGGACGATGGATCGCCTCGGCGAGCGGACCGGGCGGCGGTACCAGCTGTTCGACTACGTGGGCCACCCCGAGGCCGACCGCGTGGTCGTGCTGATGGGCTCGGCCGCCGGGGCGGTCGAGGAGACGATCGAGGCCCTCGCGGCGCGCGGCGAGCGGGTGGGGCTCGTGAAGGTCCGCCTGTTCCGCCCCTTCGACGCCGGCGCCTTCGTCCGGGCCCTCCCCCCCACCGTGCGGGCGGTGGCGGTCCTGGACCGCACGAAGGAGCCGGGCGCGCCCGGCGAGCCCCTCTACCAGGACGTGGTCACGGCCCTGGCCGAGGAGGTCGCGGCGGGCCGGGCGCCGTTCCCCGGCGTCCCCCGGGTGATCGGCGGCCGCTACGGGCTCTCCTCCAAGGAGTTCACGCCGGCCATGGCGGCCGCCGTCTTCGCCGAGCTCGCGCGCGAGGAGCCGAGGAACCACTTCACGGTGGGGATCGTGGACGACGTCACACGGACCAGCCTCCCGGTGGACCGGGGCTTCTCCACCGAGGCCGGGGACACGGTCCGCGCCGTGTTCTACGGCCTGGGCTCGGACGGCACGGTGAGCGCGAACCGGAACTCGATCCGGATCATCGGGGAGCGGACCCCGCTCTTCGCCCAGGCGTACTTCGTCTACGACTCCAAGAAGGCGGGTTCGGTCACCGTCTCCCACCTCCGGTTCGGGCCCCGTCCCATCCGATCCTCCTACCTGATCGACCGGGCGACGTTCGTCGCCTGCCACCAGTTCGGCTTCCTCGACCGGATGGACGTCCTCCGGGTCGCCGAGCCGGGCGCCACGTTCCTCCTGAACAGCCCCTACGGCCCCGAGGAGGTGTGGGACCGGCTGCCGGTCGAGGTGCAGGAGGCGATCATCGAGAAGCGCCTGCGCTTCTACGTCGTGGACGGGTACCGGGTGGCCAGGCAGGCCGGGCTCGGGGCCAGGATCAACACCGTGCTCCAGACCTGCTTCTTCGCGCTCTCCGGGGTCCTCCCCCGGGACGAGGCGGTGGCCGCGATCAAGGGCGCGATCCGGGAGAGCTACGGCAAGCGGGGGGAGGTCGTGCTCGAGCGGAACTTCGCCGCCGTGGACGCCGCCCTCGACGCGCTCCACGAGGTCCGGGTCCCCGACCGGGCGACCGGCGCGCGACACCGCCTCCCCCCGGTCCCCCCCGAGGCCCCGGACTTCGTCCACCGCGTCCTGGCGAGGATGATCGCGGGGGAGGGGGACCTCCTCCCGGTGTCCGCGTTGCCCGTGGACGGGACCTTCCCCACCGGGACCGCGCGGTGGGAGAAGCGGAGCCTGGCCCACGAGATCCCGATCTGGGATCCCTCGATCTGCATCGACTGCGCGAAGTGCGCCCTGGTCTGCCCCCACGCGGCGATCCGGATGAAGGTGTACGACCCCGGCGTCCTGGAGGGGGCCCCGGAGGGCTTCCCCTCGAAGGAGTGGAAGGACCGCGATCTCCCCGGGATGCGGATGACGATCCAGGTCGCGCCCGACGACTGCACGGGCTGCGGGATCTGCGTGGACGTCTGCCCCGCCCACCGCAAGGAGGACGTCTCGCACCGGTCGATCAACCTCGAGCCGAAGGAGGAGCACCTCGCGAGGGAGCGGGAGAACTTCGCGTTCTTCCTCCGGATCCCGCCCATGGACCGGACCCGGGTGAAGGTGGCCACGGTGAAGGGGTCCCAGATGCTCGAGCCGCTGTTCGAGTTCTCCGGGGCCTGCGAGGGGTGCGGGGAGACCCCGTACCTCAAGCTCCTCACCCAGATGTTCGGCGACCGGATCATCGTGGCCAACGCCACCGGCTGCTCGTCGATCTACGGGGGGAACCTCCCGACCACGCCCTGGGCCCCGGGCCCCGACGGGCGCGGGCCCGCCTGGTCGAACTCGCTGTTCGAGGACAACGCGGAGTTCGGGTTCGGGATGCGCTTGGCCCTCGACCACCGGGAGGCGGAGGCCCGCCGCCTCCTCGAGGCCCTCGCGCCCGAGGTCGGCGAGGAGCTCGCCGTGGCGATCCTCGAGGAGCCCCAGGCCGACGAGGCCGGGATCCGCCGCCAGCGGGAGCGGGTGGCCGAGCTGCGGGCCCGGCTCGAGCGCCTCGGGTCCCCCGAGGCCCGGCGGCTGCTCGACGTGGCCGAGGGGCTGGTGCGCACCAGTGTCTGGATCGTGGGGGGCGACGGCTGGGCCTACGACATCGGCTTCGGGGGGCTCGACCACGTCCTGGCCTCCGGGCGCGACGTGAACGTCCTGGTGCTCGACACCGAGGTCTACTCGAACACCGGCGGCCAGGCCTCCAAGGCGACGCCGCGGGGGGCCGCCGCGAAGTTCGCGGCCCGGGGGAAGGGGATACGGAAGAAGGACCTGGGCCTCGTCGCCTCCCTCTACGGCGACGTGTACGTGGCCCAGGTGGCGATGGGCGCGGACAACATGCAGACCATCCGGGCCTTCGCCGAGGCCGAGGCCCATCCCGGGCCGTCCCTCATCATCGCCTACAGCCACTGCATCGCCCACGGGATCGACATGGCCACCGCGATGACCCACCAGCGCGACGCCGTGCGGAGCGGGTACTGGCCGCTGTGGCGCTACGACCCCGAGGCCGAGCTCCGGGGGGAGCGGCCGTTCCGCCTCGACAGCGGGAGGCCCGTGCTCCCGCTCCGGGCGTTCGCGACGAAGGAGGCCCGGTTCGCGATGCTCGCCCGCGCGTACCCGGAGCGCGCCGAGCACCTCCTCCGGCTCGCGCAGCGCGACGTCGACGAGCGGTGGCACCTCTACGAGCAGCTCGCGGGGATCGACCGGGCGGTCCCGGAGCGGCCGCCGGAGCCGGCCGGCCCGCCGCCCGGGGCTCCCCCGGCCGGGGAGGACGAGGAGGGATGAGCCGATGAGCGTGGATCTCGGGACCCGGTACCTCGGCCTGGAGCTGGCGAACCCCCTCGTGCCCTCGGCCTCGCCGCTCTGCTCGCGGATCGACGCGCTCCGCCGCCTCGAGGACGCGGGCGCCGCGGCGGTGGTCCTGCCCTCGCTGTTCGAGGAGCAGATCGAGCACGAGGCGCTCCAGGTCCACTGGCTCCTGGAGTGGGGCGCGCGCAGCTTCGTGGAGGCCGCCTCCTACTTCCCCGAGCTCGAGGACTACAACACCGGGCCCGACGCCTACCTCCGGCACGTGGAGCACACCAAGGCCGAGCTCGGGATCCCGGTGATCGCCAGCCTCAACGGCACCACCCGCGGCGGCTGGGTCCGGTTCGCGAGGCGGATCGAGGAGGCCGGGGCCGACGCCCTGGAGCTCAACGTCTACCTGGTGGCCGCCAACCCCGACCTCACGGCGGAGGACGTGGAGCGCCGCTACCTCGACCTCGTGGCGGCGGTCCGGGAACAGGTCCGGATCCCGATCGCGGTGAAGGTCGGCCCCTTCTTCAGCTCGTTCGCCAACATGGCCCGCCGGCTCGTGGGAGCCGGCGCCGACGGGCTCGTCCTCTTCAACCGCTTCCTCCAGCCTGACATCGACCTCGACGAGCTCCGGGTGGACCCCACGCTCCACCTGAGCACGCGCGACGAGATCCGGCTGCCGCTCCGCTGGATCGCGATCCTCCGGGACCGGGTGGACGCCTCCCTCGCCGCGTCCTCCGGGGTCCACACGGCCGAGGACGCGGTCAAGCTCATCCTGGTGGGCGCGGACGTCGTGATGATGGCCTCCGCCCTGTTCAAGTACGGCCCGGAGCACCTGGGGGCCGTCCTGGAGGGCGTCCGCGCCTGGCTCGAGGAGCGGGGGTACGACTCCGTCGAACAGGCCAAGGGGAGCATGAGCCACGCCCGGAGCCCCGATCCCTCCGGGTTCGAGCGCGCCAACTACATGCAGGCCCTCACGAGCTACGTGAGCCCCTACGACTGGCGCGGAGCCCCGGGCTCGCCCGTGACCTGATCCGGTACGCCC
>DATLZM010000147.1:0-1850 GCA_035573995.1 Actinomycetota bacterium
CGTTGCAGGAGGAGCAGCGGGGCCGGGGAGCCCGCGGCGGCCCCGGAGGCCCCGACGCCCTCCCCGCCGGAGCCCGCGGCGGCGGAGCAGGCCCCCGAGGAGCCCCCTCCGGCCGAGGCCGCGGGAGCGGTCTCCACCCGGCTGCTCAGGGCCAAGGTCCGGGCCAGGGCCGCCCGCCCCGGCCGGCGCCGCCGGGAGGAGCAGGCCCCCGTCCCCCGGGTCACGGACAAGCTGATGGTCATCACCGAGCACGGGGAACGGGACCAGATCGCCGTGCTCGAGGGGCGGGAGCTCGTCCAGCACTTCGTGACCCGGAGCGGGGCCCGGTCGATGGTTGGGAACGTCTACCTGGGGAAGGTCCAGAACGTGCTCCCGGGGATGGAGGCCGCCTTCGTCGACATCGGCCGCGGGCGGAACGCGGTGCTCTACGCCGGGGAGGTGAACTACGCCCCCGAGGACCTGGAGGGGGGCCAGCCCCGGATCGAGCGGGCGCTCCGACCCGGGCAGTCGGTCCTGGTGCAGGTCACCAAGGACCCCATGGGGGGCAAGGGCGCGCGCCTCACCGCCCAGGTCTCGATGCCCGGGCGGTACCTGGTCCTCGTGCCGGGCTCCGACGTGTGGGGGATCAGCCGCCGCCTGCCCGAGGCCGAGCGACGGCGGCTCAAGGCGATCGCCCGGAGGATGAAGCCCGAGGGCCACGGCCTGATCGTCCGGACCGCGGCGGAGGGCGCCTCCGAGGAGGCGATCGCGGCCGACCTCGACCGGCTGCTCCGGGCGTGGGCGGAGATCGAGAAGCGGGCGAAGCGGGCCAAGGCCCCGGCCCTGCTGTACGAGGAGCCCGAGCTCACCGTCCGCGTGGTCCGCGACCTCTTCACCGACGAGGAGTTCCGCGAGCTCGTCACGGACTCGCCGCGGGTCCACGAGAAGGTGACGGCGTACCTCCGGGAGGTCGCCCCGGACCTCGCGGAGAAGGTCCGGCTCCACCAGGGCCGGCTCCCGGTCTTCGAGGAGTTCCACATCGCCGAGCAGATCCACAAGGCCCTCGACCGCAAGGTGTGGCTCCCCTCCGGCGGCTACATCGTGATCGAGCGGACCGAGGCCATGACCGTGATCGACGTGAACACCGGGAAGCACACGGGCGGCAAGAACCTCGAGGAGACCGTGACCCAGACCAACATCGAGGCCGCCCGGGAGATCGCCCGCCAGCTCCGCCTGCGGGACATCGGCGGCATCATCATCATCGACTTCATCGATATGCTGCTCGAGCAGAACAAGCGGAAGGTGATCGACGCGCTCAAGGAGGCCCTGGCCCTCGACAAGACGCGCTCGCAGGTGTTCGACATCTCCCCGCTCGGCCTGCTCGAGGTGACGCGGAAGCGCGTCTCCGGCGGGCTCCTGGAGTCGTTCTCGGAGACCTGTCCGACCTGCGAGGGACGGGGGATCCTGGTGAAGTACGAGGTCTCGTGACGGAGGGGCTGATGTACGCGGTGATCAGGGCGGGCGGCAAGCAGCACAAGGTGAAGCCGGGGGACGTCATCGAGGTCGAGCACCTCCCGGCGGTCGGGGAACGGGTGGAGTTCACGCCGATCCTCGTGGTGGACGACGAGGGCCGGGCCCACGTGGGGAAGGAGGCCGCGGCGGGCGTGGTCACCGCCCGGCCCGTGGGGGAGCGGAAGGGAGAGAAGGTAAAGGTGTTCCGCTACCGCCCGAAGACGGGCTACGCGCGCCGGGGCGGGCACCGCCAGCTCTACACGCTGATCGAGATCGAGGACGTCCGGCTGGGCGCTCGGGGGCGGCGGACGGCGAAGGGGACGCGCAAGGAACCCGCGGCAGGGAGCGAGGCCCACCCC
>DATLZM010000148.1:0-2789 GCA_035573995.1 Actinomycetota bacterium
GGCCTCCCGCCGGTCCCGCGGCCGGAACCGGCCGACGTCGACCCCCGGGGGGACCCGAACCATGCGCGCGCGCACCGAGGGGACGTGCGCCGCCAGCCGCTCGAGCGCGTACCGGCTCGAGCCGACGACCGCGGTGGCGCCCTCGAGCCCCTCCGCCGCGAGGTCGCGGTACCGGGCGTCGGGCTCGATCGCGTAGAGCACGTCGCTCCCGTGGGTCTTCGCGAGGTACCGCCCGGGGCCGAGGGCGCGGCGGGCCACGGCCGGGCCGGGGATCGCGTGGCCCGCGATCACGATCTCGCTGCCGTGCCAGCGCTGGGCGGCCCGCAGGGCGAGCGCGTTCCGCTCGAGGTAGGCACCGAGCTCCCCGTCCCGGAGCTCCACGAACCGTCGGACCTCGAAGCCCTCGTACTCGTCGCGGACGAAGACCGGGAGGAGCCGCCCGATCGCGGGGCGGAGGAGCACGACGCGCCCCGCGCCACGGCGGGCCCCCGGGCGCCCCGCGTCCAGCCGCGCCCCCTCCGGCCCGACCACGCCCCACGCGTCGACGAAGGCGAACCGCTCCGGGTGGGGTTCCTGGCAGAGCAGCAGGACGTCGTGGCCCCGTCGGCGGAGCTCCTCCGCGACGCGCGCGGTGTAGACGTTGGACCCGCTCCCGGCGAGGAGCCATCCGTGCCACAGGCAGACCCGCACCCCGCACCTCTACCACGGCGACGGTCCGCCACGCGGCAGGCGGGCTCCCCCGCCCCTTCCCGGCCCCCTCCCCCGGGGATAGGCTCGCTCGCGGTGTCGGACGTGCAGCGCCTCGCGGCGTCCTACGCGGAGACGGCCGAGGCCTACGAGGAGCTCTGGGCGCCGGTCCTGCTCCCGTACGCCACCCGACTCGTGGGTGCGCTCCGGTTGGGGGCGGCCCGGCGCGTGCTCGACCTGGGGTGCGGGGTGGGGAGCCTGCTCCCGGCCTTGGCGGCCGCGGCGCCCGGGGCGCTCGTGTGCGGGGCGGACCGCTCCGAGGGCATGCTCCGCCGGGCCCCGGCGAGGTTCCCCCGGGCGGTGGTGGACGCCGACGAGCTCCCCTTCGCCGATCGGTCGTTCGACGCCGTGACCATGGCCTTCGTGCTGTTCCACGTCCCGGATCCCGGCCGGGCGCTCCGCGAGGTCCTGCGGGTCCTCCGCCCGGGGGGCGCCGTGGGCATCGCCACCTGGGGCGACCGGGACCGCTTCCCGGCCGGTGACGTGTGGGCCGAGGAGCTCGACGCCCACGGCGCGGCGCCCGACCCGGTCCCGGTCCCCGGGCGCGACGATCTCGTGGACACGCCCCGGAAGATGCGGCGACTCCTGCGCGAGGCGGGCTTCGTCCGGGTCCGCTCCACGGCGGTCCCGTTCGAGCACCGCCTCGACCTCGATGGGTTCCTCGCGCTCCGGACCAGGCTCGGCGCGAGCGCCCGGCGCCTGGCCACGCTCTCCCCCGAGGCCCGGGCCTCGTGCCTCGCGCGGGCCCGGGCGCGGATCGTCGAGCTCGGGCCCGAGGGTCTGGTGGACCGGGACTCGGTGATCCTGTCCACCGCGGTGGCCCCCGCGGGTGGCGCGAGGTAGCGCTCGCCCCCGGGCCGGGGACCGCTGGCCCAGCTCCCACGTCCCCCGCGGACGGCGCGATAGCATCGGGCCCCGTGCCCGAGATCGAGGCCGTCCTCGCCCGCGAGATCCTCGACAGCCGTGGGAACCCCACGGTCGAGGTGGAGGTGTTCCTGGAGGACGGCTCCTCCGGCCGCGCCGCCGTCCCCTCGGGCGCCTCCACCGGGGAGCACGAGGCCCAGGAGCTCCGGGACGGCGACCCCGAGCGGTACGGGGGGCGGGGGGTGCTCCGCGCCGTGGCGAGCGTCGTGGACGTGATCGCCCCGGCGCTCGCGGGGGCGGAGGCGCTCGACCAACGGGAGGTGGACCGGCTCCTCCTCGACCTCGACGGGACCGACGCCAAGTCCCGGCTCGGGGCCAACGCGATCCTCGGCGTCTCGCTCGCGGTGGCGAAGGCCGCCGCCGACAGCCTCGGCCTCCCCCTCTACCGCTACCTCGGGGGCCCCAACGCCCACCTCCTGCCCCTGCCGCTCCTCAACGTCCTGAACGGCGGGGTGCACGCCGACAACCCCCTCGAGGTCCAGGAGTTCATGCTGGCCCCCGTGGGGGCTGCCTCGTTCTCCGAGGCCCTCCGCTGGGGCGCCGAGGTCTTCCACGCGCTCCGGGCGGAGCTCCGCGAGCGGGGCCTGGGCACGGGCGTGGGCGACGAGGGGGGCTTCGCGCCGGCCCTCGCCACCGCCGAGGAGGCCTGCGAGCTGCTCGTCCGTGCGATCGAGCGTGCCGGGCTCCGGCCCGGCGAGGAGGTGGCCCTGGCCCTGGACGCGGCGGCGTCGGAGCTCCTCGGGGAGGGCCGGTACCGCCTGCAGGGCGCGGAGCGGACGGCCGAGGAGATGACGGCCTTCTTCGCCGGGCTCCTCGACGCCTACCCGGTCGTCTCGCTCGAGGACCCGCTGGCCGAGGACGACTGGGCGGGGTGGAGGGCGCTCACCGCCGAGCTCGGCCCCCGCTGCCAGGTCGTGGGCGACGACCTGTTCGTCACGAACCCCGAGCGCCTGGAGCGCGGCATCCGGGAGGGCGTGGCCAACGCGATCCTGGTGAAGGTGAACCAGATCGGCACGCTCACCGAGGCCCTCGACGTCGTCGAGCTGGCCAAGCGGCACGGCTACGGGATCGTGGTCTCCCACCGCTCGGGCGAGACCGAGGACGCGACCATCGCGGAC
>DATLZM010000149.1:0-1398 GCA_035573995.1 Actinomycetota bacterium
GGAGGCGGCCAGGCTCGCGGTGGCGATCGCCGAGGAGACCGATGCCGCGGTGGCATCGCTCCCACCCGGGCGGGTCTGGCCGAACGATCCCGAGAGCCCGATCAACGCGCTCCGCGCCACCCACCGGGGCGAGCACCTGGACGAGATCGAGGCGGCGTTGCGCTGACGCGCGTGGCGCATGGTGGCCGTGGGCGTCGCGCGATAGGGTTCGGTCGCCCAGGGCTCCTGGGCGCCGTGCTCGCGCCGGTGAACCACCGGCTCCCGGCCTCGAGGATCGCCCAGATCCTCCGTGACCTCAAGCCCGCCGCCCCGCGGGGCCCGCTCCCTCGCCGCCTTCCGATCCCTGCGCCTGAGCCAGGAGATCCGGGCCAGCTCCCGTCGGCGGCGAGGTTCCCCCGTCCGCTGCGCTAGAGGTGGCCGGCCCTGGAGCCCGCCCGCCGGGAGCGGAATGCGGGGCCTCGCCCGGAGCCGAGCGCGAGCCCTCGCCGGCGACCTGGCCGGGAGCCGCGCCCTCGGCCAGCCACTCAGTCACGATCCGGGGCACGGGGTGGATGTTCAGGCTCCGCAACCGGCCGGTCCCGGTGACCACGAACGCATGGGGCGTGTGGGCCGGGGCCACCACGACCCGGGGCCCGCTCACCTGCAGGGTCCGGTCCCCGATCGAGAACCGGGCCTCCCCCTCTTGCACCACGAACACCTCGGCGTAGGGGTGGGTGTGGGGCGCCGCTCCCTCTCCTGGGGGAGCGTCCACCACGAGGAACGACACCTCCGCCCCGTGGTCGGCGCCCTCGAACACCCGGGTGGCCTGGCCCCGGAGGGGCAATCCGAGGAGGTGGAGGACGGTGGTCATGGCCTCACTCCTGCCGGGCGGGGGCTCGCATGTGCTCGGATCCTATCGCCCCTGCCAGTGGTTCACGGCCGGGGGGCCGGACCCTCTCCTCGAGCTCCCGAGGATCGAGGAGGTCGGGGTCGTGGGGGTACTGGCGGGGCCCAGGGGCGAGGTGGGCGCCGCCTTCCTGGTCCGCTCGCTGGACGCGCGGGTCGGCGCGGACGAGCTCCTGGCCCGCCGACGCCCTGAGACCCGCGGCCCGTGGGCTGCGCCTCCCCGCGACCCGTCGGGGTTCGAGGTGGTCGAGCGCCTGCCGAGCGACGCCACCACCGACTTCGCCGCGCCGGGGAAGGCCCTGCTCGCCGACGACGGGCCGGTGGACGCCTCGGAGCTCCGCCGCCTCGAGCGGGGCGAGCCGTTCACGCCGTCGGACGTGGAGCCCGAGGACGTGGACTGGATCAACGACGCGACGAGACCGTTGATCCACGCCATCCCGCCGGGGGAGGCGGCCAGGCTCGCGGTGGCGATCGCCGAGGAGACCGATGCCGCGGTGGCATCGCTCCCACCCG
>DATLZM010000150.1:0-7486 GCA_035573995.1 Actinomycetota bacterium
GATGGGTCGCCGGGGCCATGGAACGGCCCCGCGGCGGGCCGATAACGCCTCGGGGGATCGGCCGTCGGCCGACCGGCGGACGCCCCCGAGGTGCAACGCCTGTGCGGGAGCGAGGAGGGATCGATGGGTGAGCGGACGGAGGCCGAGGAGGGAGGGGGCTGGGCCGTGTTCCGATGGCAGGGGATGTTCTTCCGCACGCGGGACCCGGCCCGGCCCGAGGCCCCCGTCGAGGTCTTCGAGGAGGGACGCTGGAGGCCCACGGAGCTCCTGGCGGTGGGGCTCCAGGGGATCGGCGCCGAGCGGATGGACGACGAGGAGGTCCGGAGGCTCGGGCTGGACCGGTAGCGGCGCGAGCGCGGCGGGGGAGCGACCGGGCCCTCCCGGAGCCGGCCCCGCCCTTGCGCCGCGCACCTGGCCCGACGTAGCATCGGCCCGGGGTACTGAACGACCGTTCAAACCGGACGGGAGGTGGTTCGGCGTGGGCGAGGCGGGGACCTTCCTCTACTTCCGGCCCTGGTACCGGAGGTCGCCGTACTTCGAGGAGACGCAGAAGGCGGGCTGCAGGTCCTACGAGCTCTACAACCACATGTACCTGCCCGGGTACTACACGAGCTTCGAGGACGAGTACTGGCACCTCGTGCAGCACGTCTGCCTGTGGGACGTGGCGGTCGAGCGTTGCGTCGAGATCACCGGGCCCGACGCCCACCGGTTCACCAACCTGCTCACCTGCCGCGACCTCGACCGCTGCGCGGTCGGCCAGGCGAAGTACGCCCCGATCATCGCGCCCGACGGCGGTATCCTGAACGACCCCGTGCTGCTCCGGCTGGGGGAGAACCACTACTGGCTGTCCCTCGCCGACAGCGACGCGCTCCTCTACGCGAAGGGGGTGCAGGCCTTCGCCGGCCTCGACGTCGAGGTCACCGAGGCCGACGCCTGGCCGGTGCAGGTCCAGGGCCCGAGGTCGCGGGACGTGATGCGGGCGCTGTTCGGGGAACGGGTCGACGGGATCCGCTACTACTGGACGCTCCAGACCGACCTCGACGGGATCCCGGTGGTGATCTCCCGGACCGGGTGGACGGGCGAGCTGGGCTACGAGATCTACCTCCGGGAGTACGACCGCGGCCCCGAGCTCTGGAACCGGATCCTCGAGGCCGGGGCGCCGTTCGGCATCCGGCCCACCGGGCCCTCGGACATCCGCCGGATGGAGGCGGGGATCTTCAACTGGGGCGCCGACATGGACTGGCGGAACAACCCGTTCGAGGTGACCGGGATGGAGCGACTGGTCGAGGAGCAGGAGGCCGACTACATCGGCAAGGCCGCGCTCGAGCGGATCCGGCGCGAGGGGGTGTCCCGCAAGCTCGTGGGCATCGAGATCGGGGAGGAGCGGATGCCCGAGGAGATGACCGAGTTCTGGGACGTGACCAAGCACGGGGAGCGGGTGGGGCACGTGACGAACGCGGTGTGGTCGCCGCGGCTGCGCAAGAACATCGGCTACGCGTGGGTGCCGATCGGGCTCGCCGCGCACGGCACCGAGCTCGAGGTGCACTGGCCGTTCGACGGGCCGGCCCGGGCGGTCGTGGTCCCGCTGCCGTTCTACGACCCGGCGAAGGCGATCCCCAAGGGATGAGCCGGACCGCCCGGGGCGCCCGGGCGGTCCCATGGTGGGCCCCCTGGGACTCGAACCCAGAACCAACGGATTAAGAGTCCGCTGCTCTGTCCAGTTGAGCTAGAGGCCCGTAGTTGTAGTGCCGAACAGGACCCAGTCCGCCGATACCCAATCCAGGCCAGCCGACCGTAGTTCCTTGACCATCCGTGCCAACACCCGGGACGGGATGTCCCTCGCGTCGTTCACGTACTCCGTCATGCTCGCTCGGCTCACCCCTACCCGGTCGGCGAGCCCGACGACGGTCAGCCTGGCCTCGCGCATCGCGAACCGGATCCTCGCCCCGAGGCTGAAGTCCACCATCTGCGGCGGTGTCGCCATCACCGCCGCAGTCTAGCGGAGTTTGTCAAGGATTCGCAACCCCTGATGCTTGACACGACCGCCTCGGATATGCGACAGTCGCCTCGTGAACGCGACAGACGCCACGAGCCCGGGACGCCGTCTCCGCGACCTGCGGATCGCGAAGGGCTGGAACCAGACCCGGCTCGCGGCACGGGCCAAGGTCTCCATCGGCACCATCTCCTTCGCCGAGCGCGGCATCCGCCAGCCCCAGGAGCTCACCCAGGAGCGGATCGCCCGCGCCCTTGGCGTCGACCGCCGGGAGATCTGGCCCGACTCGGAACCGGCCAAGGAGGCCTCCTGATGCCTCGGAGCCGGGACGAAATCGTCCGCAGCCTCGACAGCTCGATCGAGCGCGTCCGCGCCCTCTGCGAGGAGATCCGGCACGAGATCCCCAACCCGCGCTCGATCGCCCAGCGCCGGCACCTCGAGTGGGCGCTCGAGTTCGGCATCGGCGCCTTGGCGCTCCTGAAGGCGCTGCGCGGGGACGATCAGGAGCACGCATCCCGCAGCACGGTTTCGGATCAGCTCGCCGCCGCGCTCACGGACCTCGCGGAGCGTGGCGGAGCCACGAGAGGAGTGTCGTGATGCCGGCCCCGACCTGCTGCGGCGAGCCGATGGACCTGTGGTTCTGGTCCGGCTACGTGCTCGCCCTCGACGCCTATGAGGAGCACACGTACTGGGGGTGCCGCCGCTGCGGCTGTGTCCGGTGCGGCTGCGGCCGGCCCCATCCCGTCCCGCTGAAGGAGGCCTCATGAGCCCCGTCGACATCGTCCGGCTCCAGCGGCGCGTCCGGCTGCGCCTGTGGATCCGCCGTCTGCTCCGGGTGGAGGCGACCCGATGGGCGACGTGATCACGCTCGTGCGGGGCGCGCTCCCCGACCTCGAGGAGCCCTGCCCGGAGTGCCGCGGCGCGGGCGCCGTGCTGTCCCCGGAGTGGGAGAGCTACTACGCCGAGCGCGAGGCCCTCGCCGGCGCTCGGTACGGCGGCGGGCAGGATCCCCACCGGGTGCCGCCCGACCCCGAGCCTCCCGAGGGGCCGGAGGAGGTCGAGTGCGCCCGCTGCCGCGGCCGGGGGAGGATCCCGTCGCCGTTCGGGGAGCGCGTCCTCGACCTGGTCCGCCGCCATCTGCTCGACGCGGTCTGGGACGACCTCGCGAGGCTGGAGGCGAGGACCGAGGCGAAGATCCGGCGGCTGGAGGAGGGGCGGTCGTGAGCGCGCTCCGGCCCGGTGATCTGGTGCGGGTGCGCCCGGAGCGGCGCGTGCCAGGGACCTACGGGAAGCGCTTCATCGTGAAGACCCTCGGCCCCGGGGTCGTCCACGCCTGGCAGGTCGAGCGCGCCGGGATCCGGGGGAAGCTCCGGAGCTTCCGCATCGACGAGGTCGAGCCGGTGGAGGGGGTGCGGGCCTGATGGCGCAGCGGACCGAGGTCACCACCGCCGACATCCTGCTCCAGGACCTCGTGTCCCGGCTGCGGGAGGGCCGGGCCCACGCCATCGCCGGCCACGTGCTCGCCCGCGAGCTCGGGATCTCCGAGCGGACCCTCCGCCACCTGGTCGACGAGCTGATCGACCGGGGCGTGCTCGTGGGCTCGCTGTGCTCCGGCGAGATCCGGGGGTACTTCCTGATCGCCTCCGAGGAGGACCTGGCGATCGGGACCCGGCACCTCGTGTCGCGGGCCAAGGCGCTGTTCCGCCGCGTCCGCACCCTGCGGCGCGCCGCGGAGGCGCACTTCGCGGGCTCGCAGGTCCTCCGGCTGTTCGACCTCGAGGAGGTGGAGACGTGACCAGGAACGGTGCGGCTCCCGCCGTCACGGGAGCCGCGAAGGAAGAGGGCGAGCACCCCTCTGGTGTCGGCAGCGTACCGCGGGAGGGGACCGTGGGCAAGGACACGGGCGAGGCGCTCGAGGAATACGAGGCCTCCGGCCGCTACAACGTCCTCCACCCGGTCGTGAAGGTGTCCGCCGAAGCGGCCTCGCCCTACCTCGTCCCCTCGATCTCCGTGGTCCAGATCCGCCCGGACCCCGACGCCGGCGAGGTCTACCACGACTACCGCTTCGCGCCCCCGCCCCGGGAGCAGGGCGGGCGGCGCCTCCCCGGGAAGTACGCGCTCACCGCGCTCGGGCTCCAGCGGATCGCGAACGCCGCCGGCGTCGAGATCGTGGACTCGCGGCCGATCGGGCAGCGCCAGCGCGACCCCGCGACCGGCCACGTCCACGTGGACTGGCAGGTGGTCGCCGCGGTCCGCCAGCCCAACGGCGAGGTAATCCGTGTGCCTGGGACGGCCTCCGTCGACACCGCCGATTTCGCCGACGAGCGCGAGCAGGCCTACCTCGAGCAGATCCGCACGGGGCGGAACCTCGACCAGCGCACCGGGAAGCCCCGGTTCACGGAGGCCGACGTCCCGGAGATGGTCCGCCGGGACGTGATCGCCGTCAAGGCGAAGCTCGAGGAGCGCGCGGAGACGCTCGCCATGAACCGCGCGATCCGCAAGATCCTCTCGCTCAAGCAGGTCTACACCGAGGAAGAGATCGCCCGGCCGTTCGTCGTCCCCCGGCTGCTCTACCGGCCGGAGGTCGTGGACGCAGCGCGGGCGGCGATCGAGGGACGTCGGGCGGCGGCGGAGCTCTACGGCGAGCTCCCCGTCTCTTCCACTTCGGGGTCGGCCCCCCAGGGCTCCCCGTCGCCCGCCGACACCTCCCCCCCGGGACCGGGGGAGGCGGGGGGGGAGGCCACCGGGGCCGCGGGGGCGACAGTGACGGGAGGGACGACCACCGACCCGAACCGCAGCGAGGCCCCCGCGGCTCCCGGCCCACCGAAGGACGACCCGATCTTCCCGGACGGTCCCCACCAGGGCAAGCACTGGTCCGAGGTGGCCCACGACCACCCCGACTACATCCGGGCCATCGCGACCGAGTCCCGGTCCAAGGTCAAGCGGGAGCTCGCGAAGGCCTGGCTCGAGTACTACTACCCGAAGATCGTGGGGGGGATGGGATGAGGCCCTGGCCCGTCGCCCACATCCGCGAATCGTCCGAGCGGTGGGGCTACACGCGCCTCTCGGGCCACCTGGCCGCTGCGCACGGCATCGGGCTGACCGAGCAGAACGCCTACCGCACGCTCGCCGAGCTCCGCTCCCGCCACCTCCGCGAGCACCTCAGGCTCCACCACGAGCTCCGGGAGGCGCGATGAGGATCCTCCACGTCGCCGACCTCCACCAGGGCCTGATGACCCACTCCCGGCCCGACCCCTCGACGGGACTCCCCTCGAGGCTCCTCGACGTGGCCCGCTGCTGGCGGCGGGCGTGCGAGATCGCCGCCGACCGCGGCGTCGACCTCGTGGTCGTGGCCGGCGACGCCTTCCACGGCCCGAACCCGGACGCCGCCTCGATCGTTCTCTTCGATCAGGGGCTCCGGATGCTCCAGGACGCCGGGATCCCCGCCGTCCTGATCGCCGGCAACCACGACCGGGCTCCCCACCCCAACCAGCCGGCCGTGCTGGAGCTGTTCCACGACCCCCCGCTCGTCCAGGTGGCCACCCGCCCGCGGGTGCTCGAGGCCGAGGGGATCCGCATCGGGTGCCTCCCCTCCGTCTCGCTCCACCAGCTCATGGCCTCGCGGCCGGGGCTCGGCCGCGCCGAACTCGTCCGGGCAGCCCGGGACGCCCTCGTCGCGGTGCTCGGCGAGCTCCGGGCTCAGACCCCGGATCTCCTGACCCTCCACTGGTCGGTGGAGGGTGCCGTGCTCGGGAGCGAGCGGGACGTGGCGATCGTGGGCGACGCCGAGCCCGTCATCCCCCGCGCCGAGCTCGAGGGGCCGTGGGCCTACGTCGCGGCCGGGCACATCCACCGCGCCCAGCCCATCGGCGAGCTCGGCTGGTACCCGGGCTCCGTGGACCGCATGAACTTCGGCGAGGAGGCCGAGGAGAAGGTGGCCCTCGAGGTCGAGGTGGACGGGGAAGGGATCCGCGTGCAGCGCCACCCGCTCCCCGCCCGCGCCTTCGTGACCCTCGACCTCGCCGGCCCCGAGGCCCTCGAGCTCCTCGCCTCCGGCGTCCTCTCCTGGGAGCGGGAGGCGGGGAGGAGCCTCGAGGGCGCGATCGTGCGGGTGCGCGTCCCGGTCCCCGAGGATCGCGCTCGGGATGTGGACCGCGCGGCGATCGAGCGTGCCCTCTTCTCGCTCGGCGCCGAGCAGGTGCTCCTGCGGCTCGACGTGAGGCGGGAAGCCCGGCCCCGCGCCGAGGGGATCACCGAGGCGCTCGCAGCGGTCGACGCCTTCGAGGAGTGGCTGGCCTTCGCGGGGATCCCCGAGGAGGAGCGTCCGGCGCTTCGCGAGCTCGCGAAGCGCCTCGAGGAGGAGGTGGGGTGATGGCGCGGGTGGAGCAGCGCTGCCCCCACGGCGTGCCCCGCTCGGAGCTCTGCTGGGACTGCGAGCGGGAGGAGCGGATCTGGGCGCGGATCCGCGCCGAGCTCGAGCCCGGGATCCGCGGCGGGGGGCCCGGTGGGCGCGCGGGCCGGCCCCGGTCCCCCGCCGCGCGGCCCCTGGCCTGGTCGGCCTACCTCGCGTTCTGGGCCGCAGCCTGGGCCTACCTGGGCTGGCAGGTGGCCCGCTGGCTCTGGGGGCTCTGGCGATGAGGCCGGTCTCGATCTCGCTCGAGGGGTTCCTCTCCTACCGCGAGCCCACGACGGTCGACCTCGAGGGGATCCCCGCCGCCGCGATCGTGGGCCCCAACGGGGCCGGGAAGACCTCGCTCGTCGAGGCCGTCCTCTGGTGCCTCTTCGGCGAGGGGCGGGGGCGCGGCCCGGACGACTACGTCTCGGTCGGTGCCGCCTCCTGCTCGGTGTCGTTCGTGTTCGAGCTCGACGGCCAGCGCTACCGCGTCGACCGCGGGCGCCAGCGCGGGAGGCAGGCGAAGTCCCAGCTCGGCCTGTTCGCGCTCCGGGACGGGGTCTGGACGCCGGTGGGCGGGGACTCGATCGCCGAGACCCAGGCCGCAATCGAGCGGCTGGTGGGGCTGTCCGCCGAGACGTGGCTGCGGTGCTCCTACCTCGCGCAGAACCAGATCGATGCGTTCACGCGCCTCCGCCCCGCCGAGCGGAAGGCCCTCCTCGCCGAGGTCCTCGGGATCTCGCGCTACGAGGCCCTCGCCGAGCGGGCCCGGGCGCACGAGCGGGAGCTCGCCGGGGAGCTCGGGGCCACCGACCGGCGTGCCGAGGAGCTCGAGGCCCTCCTGGCCGGGGAGCCCGCGGCACGGGCGGCCCTCGAGGCGGCCCGGCGGATGCTCGCCGACGCCGAGGCGGGGAGGGAGCGGGCGGAGGCGGAGGCGGCCCGGGCCCGGGTCGCCCTGGACGAGGCGCGGGCCGCCGTCGCGGGGCTCGAGGAGGCCCGTCGGCGCCTCGAGGAGCTCCGTGCGCGCCTCGAGGAGTCACGCTCCCGCGCCGAGGCCGAACGTCGCCGGCTCCGCCGGGAGGCCGAGGACGTGGCGGGGG
>DATLZM010000151.1:0-15563 GCA_035573995.1 Actinomycetota bacterium
GCTCGTGGAGGCCACCCAGGCGGCGCAGGACGCTCTGCGCCGTGTGGTGCGTGACCTCCGCGACTCCTCGCTAGGGCCAGGCGGGCTCCACCGGGCCCTGAAGGCGCTCGTCCGAAACGTCGAGTCGGCTGGGTCCGCTAGGATCATCGTGGAGGCAGATGAGGTCGAGGGGGAGCCGCTCGTCCAGCTCCTGGCTTACCAGATCATCCGCGAGGCTCTACAGAACGCCGTTAAGCACTCGTCGGCGTCGAGCATCCGGGTGTCGGTCCGGAGCGAGGAGGCTGTCATACGGATCCTCGTTGAAGATGACGGGGTTGGCTTCTCTCAGTACACCGTCGACTGCGAGAAGCACTTCGGGCTGCAGCTGATGAGGGAGCGGGCTGAGGCTGCCGGCGGCCACCTGTACATCGACTCCGCCCCAGGGGCTGGGACTAGGGTGGTGGCTAGCCTCCCAACGGGCTCGGGCCGCGCCTGACAGCCGACATCGTTCTGATTGGATCGCACCTTCATTCCCGAACCGGCGCGGAGGGTGCAAGATTGCTAGCGTCCGTCCACTTGTCTAGGAGGGAGGTGCCGGTATCCCTCGCGAACCCGAATCGAGGACACCTCGAGCGGGCGCACTGGTGACCTTCCAGGTCGCGGTGATCGCCCTCGCCTTCGGCGTCGGCGCTCTGCTGATCTTGCGCGGCGGGGAGCCACTGCCAGATGTGTCGCTCCTTGACCTGCTTGTGTGGATCGTGCTCTTGGCCACGGTAGAGCTTTGGCCGGTGCCGGCCTGGAGAGGGATTCAGGTGAGCGTGGGATTTCCGCTGCTCATGATGGTCGGGTTCTTGTATGGTCCGCTGGCAGCGGGAGTCGTCGCCTTCGTCGGGGAGCTTGACCCGCGAGAGCTGCGCCGAGAGATTGAGCCGCTGCGGGCATTGTTCAACCGGTCGCAGGTCGCGCTCGCCGCGATGGCCGCAAGCGGGGCATTCCATGCGCTGGCTGAGGTTCCGCAATCGCCGGGTCTTCTGCTGATTAGCGCTGCGACGCTGGCAGCCGTGGCTGACTACGTGGTCAACGTCAGCTTGGTCAGCGTGTTCGCCAGCCTCAAGTACCGCACCTCGATCCGGACGGTCATGCGGGAGCTCAGGATCGGGAGCCTGCCGGAGTTCCTCATCAGCTACCTCGCGCTCGCGCTGTTGGGGCTGGTCATGGCCAAGTTCTTCCTGGCCATGGGCTTCTGGTCGGTCCCCGCCTTCCTGCTCCCGCTCATGTTCGCGAGGCAGATGTTCTTCCGGAGCCGGGCCCTGGAGGAGGCGCACAAGGAGCTCCAGGAGCGGGAGCAGGTGCTCCAGGCCCTCTCGGTCCGGATGGCGGAGGAGCGGCAGGACGAGCGGCTCCAGATCGCCGGGTACCTCCACGACGACCTCGCCCAGCTCCTGTTCCGGCTCTCCATCCAGGTGGACGTGGCGCGGCGGCACCTGGCGGCCGGCAGGCTCGAGGACGCCGCGAAGATCCTCGATCAGATCAAGGACACGAAGCAGCAGACCTCAGACAAGATCCGCGCGCTCATCCGGGACCTGCACCGCTCCCCGCTCGGGCCCGCCGGGCTCGCCGAGGCCATCCACGGCTTCATCGGGGAGGTGGCGGCGGACTCGGACGTGCGGTTCCACACCGACATCTCCGAGGTGGAGCTCCCGCCGCCGATCGCGCTGCTCGTCTACCACATCGCCCGGGAGGGCGTGATGAACGCGCTCAAGCACGCCGGGGCGGCGAACGTCTGGGTGACCGTTCGGCAGGCGGAGGACGCCGTGGAGCTCGTCGTCCGCGACGACGGGAAGGGGTTCGACCCCGAGGCCCCGCCGCCCGAGGGCCACTTCGGGCTGGCGATGATGCGCGAGCGGGCCCTGGTGGGCGGAGGCACCTTCGACATCCGGAGCGCCCCCGGCGAGGGGACGACCGTCACCGTCCGGTTCCCCACCGCGCTGCTGCGCGAGGTGGCCATGCGCCCTCAGCAAGCGGGAGGGGACGGGCGGCCGGCCGCGTCCGGCGGGGCCGGTGCTTCCCGTGGTACCCACGCCGGCGGGCCGGCGCTGGGGCAGCCGCCGCGGTCGCGCGCATAGCCGACACCACGAACCAGGCCGCGCCGGCGTAGATCGCGAGGTCGCCCGCGCTCACGACGGCGGCGATGGGCGGCGGCACGGGGATCACGTCGGCCAGCGGGGCGAGGAGGTCCGCCTGGGTCATCAGGTGGTGCTTCGCGTCCGGGTGCGCGCGCAGGACGGCGACGGCCTGGGGCTGCCCGGAGGCCAGGAGGGCCTCCTCGCTCACCGGCATCCCCCCGTTCGCCGCGATCACCGCGAGGTTGATCGCGAGGCCGACGACCAGGAGCGGGGCGCCGGCGAGGCGCGCGTTGAGGAACGCGAACGCGAGGAGGAGCGCGTAGGAGCCGACCACCAGTCCCGCGGCGGTGAGGTCGCCGGCGCGCCCGGGGAGCTCGGGGACCGGCGCCGACTGCATCGCGAGCCCGGCGAAGGCGAGCCCCCACCACCGCGGCCGGATCTCGGCGAGGCCGGCCAGTCGGCCCCCCGCCAGCCCGCCAGCGGCGACGGCGACGACGATGGCGACCGCGATCAGGAACATCGGGATCCCCGGCTCCCTCCGTGGGGGTCCGATGCTGCCGCCCGGGCCGCGCCCCCGTCAAGACCCGGGCCCGGGCGCCCGACCACCCGGGGCGACCCGGCGTAGAGTTCGGGACGTGCGGGACGCGGGGTTCTTCGGCCCGGACAGCGTCTCCTGGCGGGTCCACCGCGAGGTGACGGTGCTGTTCGGGGGCGCGCGGGCACTCCTGATGCACGCCGCGCACCCCCTCGTGATCGCCGGGGCCCGCGATACGGGCTTCTACGAGCGGAACCCGTGGAAGCGCCTCCAGCGCACGCTGATGCTCACCTACACCGTGACGTTCGGGTCGCGGGAGGAGGCGCTCGCGGCGGCGGAGCGGATCAACGAGGCCCACCGCCGGGTCAAGGGGATCGACCGCGTGACGGGGCTCCCCTACGACGCCCTCGACCCCGACCTCCTCCTCTGGGTGCACGCCGCGCTGGTCGACTCGGCCCTCCTGTACGAGGAGCTCACGGTCGGCGCCCTCGACGATGCCGGGCGCCAGCGGTTCCACGAGGAGCAGATGCTGGTGGCCGAGCTCCTGTTGCTCCCGCGGGAACGGATCCCGCCCACCGTGCCCGAGCTCCGCGCCTACGTCGACGACGTGGTGCGGAGCGGGATCCTCCGGGTCACCGACGCCGCGCGGAGGGTGGCGGAGCTCTTCCGCGACCCCCCGCGGGAGGCGGAGTGGCGGCCCGTGCTCCCCGCGGTCTCGTGGTGGGCGTTCGGGACCCTTCCCCCGCCGCTCCGAGAGGCCTACGGCGTCCGGTGGTCCCGGGCCAAGGAGGCCGCGCTCCGGTCCTCCCTCCGCGCGCTCCGATGGGTCCGCCCCGCGCTCCCGCCGCGCTTCCGCTTCATCGCTCCCTACCAGGCCCGGCGCAGCGGTCGGCCGATCCCCCGCCTGGAAGCCCGCGGCCCCCGCGCCGCATGATGTCCCCGTGCGACCGGTCGAGGCCGTACTGCTCGACGTGGACGGGGTGCTCGTCGTCTCTTGGGAGCCGGTCCCGGGCGGGGCGGAGGCCCTGGCCGAGCTCCGTCGCCGCGGGATCCCGTTCCGGCTCGTCACGAACACCAGCAGCGAGAGCCGGGCGGGGATCGCTGAGCGCCTCACTGCGCTGGGGATGCCGGTCGAGCCGCGGGAGGTGGTCACGGCGGTGGTGGCGACCGGGGCCTACCTCGCGGAGCGGCACCCGGGCGCAAGGGTGTTCCTGCTCTCGGACGAGGAGTCGGTGGGCGATCTGGGGCGGGTGGAGCTGGTGGCGCCCGGGGCGGAGGCGGACGTGGTGGTCGTGGGCGGGGCCAACGAGCGGTTCTCGTACCAGGCCCTGAACCACGCGTTCCGGCTCGTGGCGGGCGGGGCTCCGCTCGTCGCGATGCACCGGAGCCTCTACTGGCGGGCGGCCGACGGGCTCCACCTCGACGGGGGTGCGTTCGTGCGGGCCCTCGAGGAGGCGGCGGGGGTCGAGGCCGCGGTCTGCGGGAAGCCGTCGCCCGCGTTCTTCCGGGCGGCACTCGCCGGGCTGGACGTGCCGGCCGAGCGGGCCGCGATGGTCGGGGACGACCTCGCGAACGACGTGCTCGCGGCCCGCGCCGTGGGCCTCGCGGGGATCCTGGTCCGGACCGGGAAGTTCCGCCCCACGGACCTCGAGCGGGCGGGGGAGGAGCCGGACGCGGTGATCGACTCGATCGCCGACCTCCCCGCGCTCCTCGACGCGTGGAGGGCGGGGTAGGCGGTGGGTGCGAGGGGAGCGACCTCCCGCGGCAGGCGGGCCACGGCCGCCGGCCGGCGGACGAACCTCGCCCTCCTCGGCCTGCTCGCGCTCGCCCTCGGGAGCGGCGCCCTGGGGTTCGCGGTCGGCCGACCCTGGGTCCGGTGGGTCCTCGTGGTCCACGGCGGAGCGGGGCTCGCCGTCGTGCTCCTGACCCCCTGGAAGCGGGCCATCGCGCTCCGGGGCCTCGCCCGTCGTCGGCCGGGGCGGTGGGCGTCGCTCTCGCTCGCCGGGGTCCTCGCCGTGGTCGTCCTCACGGGGCTCGCGCACCTCGCGGGGGTCCCGCGCTCGCTCGGGGGGATCTCGCCGATGCAGGTCCACGTGGGCGCGGCGCTGGCCTCGGTCCCGCTCGCGGCGTGGCACGTGGTGGCGCGCCCGGTCCGCCCGCGGCGGACCGACGTCTCGCGGAGGGCGCTCCTGCGCGCGGGCCTGCTGCTCGGCGGGGGCGGGGTGGCCCTGGGGGCGGCCGAGGGGCTCGCCTGGGCCCTCTCGCTCCCCGGCGCGAGCCGGCGGTTCACCGGCTCCCACGAGGTCGGCTCGTTCGAGCCCGAGGCGATGCCGGTGACCCAGTGGCTCGACGACCCGGTGCCGAGCATCGACCCGGTCGGGTTCCGGCTCGTGGTGCGGGACGCCGACGGCGAGCGAGCGGTCCCGCACGAGGAGCTGGCCGCGTTCGGCGACCGGGTCCGCGCCGTGCTCGACTGCACCGGGGGGTGGTACGCCGTCCAGGACTGGGAGGGTGCGCGCCTCTCGCGCCTGGTGCGCCCGGGCGGGGCGAGGAGCCTGGTCGTGCGCTCGGCCACGGGGTACGCCCGGAGGTTCCCCGTGGGGGACGCCCCCCGCCTCCTGCTCGCGGTGAAGGTCGGCGGGCGGCCGCTGTCCGCCGGCCACGGGGCCCCGGCGCGGCTGGTCGCGCCCGGCAGGCGGGGGTTCTGGTGGGTGAAGTGGGTGACCCTGATCGAGGCCGACGACGCGCCCTGGTGGTGGCAGCCGCCGTTCCCGCTGACGTGACGCCGACGGTGGGCGAGCCCTCCCCCAGGAACCGGTTCGCGGCGCGGCTCTTCGCCGGGATCGCGTCGAGCTACGAGGCGATGGGGGCGCTCCTGTCCCTTGGGCAGGACCCCCGCTGGCGGCGGTTCCTCGTGTCCCGGGCGCTGGTGCGGCCGGGCGCGCTGGTGCTCGACGTGGCGACCGGGACCGGGCTCGTCGCCAGGGAGCTCGCGCGTCGGGGCGCCCGGGTGGTGGGGCTCGACCAGAGCGAGGCGATGCTCGCGGAGGCCCTCCGCCGCACGCGCCGGGCGGGGCTCGATGACCGGGTCCGGTTCGTCCGGGTCCGGGCCGAGCGCCTGCCGTTCCCGGACGGCACGTTCGACGCGGTGACCTTCACCTACCTGCTGCGGTACGTCGACGACCCCGAGGCGACCGTGGCCGAGCTGGCCAGGGTCCTCCGCCCCGGGGGCGCGCTCGTCGGCCTCGAGTTCTCGATCCCCGAGGGGGCGCTCCTCCGGCTGGGCTGGCTCGCGTACACCCGGGGGGTGCTGCCGGCGGTGGGCTGGCTCGTGTCGCCTGGATGGCGGCGTGTCGGGCGGTTCCTCGGGCCGAGCATCTCGCGGTTCCACCGGGCGTACCCCCTCCCGGAGCAGGTCCGGTGGTGGCAGGCCGCGGGGATCCGCGGGGTCCGCACCCGGAGGCTGAGCCTGGGCGCGGCGATCGTGACGTGGGGGGTGAGGGCCGGTGGGTGAGGGAGCCGGTCGGGACGAACGCCCCGCCGATCGGGAGGGACGCCCGGCCTTCTACGCCCTCTCCCCGGGCGGCTGGCGGGACTGGTGGACGCTGCTCCACCCGCCGTACACGCTCTGGCACCTCTCCTACGTCGCGATCGGCGCGGCGACCGCGCCCAGGGTCGACCTCGCCTGGCTCGGCGAGACGCTGCTCGCCTTCTTCCTGGCCGTGGGGGTGGCGGCCCACGCCCTGGACGAGCTCCACGGGCGGCCGCTCCGGACGAGGATCCCCGGCCCGGCCCTCGGCGTCGCGGCGGGCCTCGCCCTGGCCGGCGCGGCGGCCCTCGGCCTCCACGGTGCCCTCCGCATCTCGCCCTGGCTCCTCGCGTTCGTCGCCGCCGGGGCCTTCCTCGTCCTCGCCTACGACCTGGAGCTCGCGGGCGGTCGCTTCCACACCGACGCCTGGTTCGCCCTGGCCTGGGGGGCCTTCCCGGCGGTGGTCGGGGCCTTCGCGCAGACCGCGCGGATCACGCCGGGGGCCCTGGTCGCGGCGGGGGGCTGCGCCGCGCTGTCGGCGGCCCAGCGCGCGCTCTCCTCCGAGGCCCGGCGGATCCGGCGCCGGGCGGTCCTCGTCCGGGGCGAGGTGGTCCTGGACGACGGGACCCGCGAGGAGATCGGGCCGGCCACGCTGCGGCGAGCGCCGGAGGGAGCGCTGCGGGCGCTCTCGGCGGCGGTCCCGCTCCTCGCGGCCGGGCTGGTGATCGCCCGCGCGTAGGCCGGCCGTCGTTCGCGACCCGAGCCGGTACCCTGGAAGGGCATGACGCGGCCCGCGACGATCGGCGAGCTCCGGGCGGCCGGCTACCCGGACCGCACGGTGAAGGAGGAGCTCCGGGCGAACCTCCTCGCGCGGCTCTCGCGGGGGGAGGCCCTCTTCCCCGGGATCGTGGGGTTCGAGGAGTCGGTCCTGCCCACCCTGGAGCGGGGGATCCTGGCCGGGCACGACCTGATCCTCCTCGGCGAGCGCGGCCAGGCCAAGACCCGCCTGATCCGCCGGATCGTGGATCTCCTCGACGAGGAGGTCCCGGCGATCGCCGGGTGCGAGGTGAACGACCACCCGTACCGGCCGATCTGCGCGCGCTGTCGCCACCTGGTGGCGGAGGAGGGCGACGCGGTGCCGATCGCCTGGATCGGCCGCGAGCAGCGGTACGCGGAGAAGCTCGCCACCCCCGACACGAGCGTCGCCGACCTGATCGGCGACGTGGACCCGATCCGGGTGGCCGAGGGGCGGTACCTCGCGGACGAGCTCACGATCCACTACGGGCTCATCCCCAGGACGAACCGGGGGATCGTGGCCATCAACGAGCTTCCCGACCTCCCCGAGCGGATCCAGGTCTCGCTGTTCAACATCCTCGAGGAGCGCGACGTCCAGATCAGGGGCTACCGGGTGCGGCTCCCGCTCGACCTCCTCCTCGTGGCCACCGCGAACCCCGACGACTACACGCACCGCGGGCGGATCGTCTCGCCGCTCAAGGACCGGTTCGGGACGCAGGTCCGGACGCACTACCCGGAGACCCTGGCGGACGAGATCCGGATCATGGAGCAGGAGGCCCGCCCGCCCGCCGGCGGGATCCCCGTCCGCGTGCCGCGGTACCTGAAGGAGGTGCTCGCGGCCCTCACCGCGGAGCTCCGCCGCTCCCCCCACGTGAACCAGCGCTCGGGGATCTCGGTGCGGTACTCGATCGGGAACCTGGAGACGCTCGCGGCGGCCGCGGTCCGACGGGCCGCGCGCACCGGCGAGCCCGAGGCCGTGCCCCGGATGTGCGACCTGCCCGCGGTCCTCGACGCCTCCCTGGGCCGGATCGAGTTCGACACGATCGAGGAGGGCCGGGAGGGCGAGATCCTCCTGCGGGCGCTCCGGGCGGCGGTCCTCGAGGTGTTCCGACGGAGGCTCTCGGGGTTCGACTTCGGGCCGCTCCTCTCCCGGTTCGAGCGGGGGTTCGTCGCGGAGACCTCCGACCTCACGCCGGCCCACGAGGTGCTCCGCCAGTTCGGGGACCTCCCGGGGCTCGCCCGGATGCTGGAGCGCCTCGGGGTCGAGGAGGAGAGCCCGGGCGTCGCGGCCTCGGCGGTCGAGTTCGCCCTCGAGGGGCTCCACCTGTCGCGCCGGCTGAACAAGGAGGAGTCGGGCCGGGTCGGCGCCTACCGCTACGCCGCCGGCCCCGCCGACCGCTAGCCCCGGCCGTGTCGAGGGCCCACGCGGCGATCGGCTTCGCGGTGGTGGCGCTCTTCGCCCTGGGGTGGCTGTGGGGGCTCGGGGCGAGGCTGCTCCGGCGGGAGCCGGGTCCGTGGTTCTGGCGGCTGGTCGCGGCGCAGCAGGTCGTGGCGGGGGTCCAGGCGATCGTCGGCATCACGCTCTTCGCGCTGGGCCGCCGGGTCGTGTCGCCCGGGGTGCTCGGGGGCGTCCGGCACTACGTCTACGGGCTGCTCCCGATCGTGGTGCTCCTCTTCGCGCACCTCGTGGCGCGGGAGGGGAACGCGTCGATGCTCGGCTTCGACCCGCGCAAGCCCGTGGCGCCGTGGGTGCCGTTCGCGTGGGCCTCGTTCATCTGCTTCGGGCTCACGTCCATGGCGCTCGCGACCGGCCTCGGGATCCGCTGACGGGAGGCGTCGCGGCGGCGATCGCCTGACGGGGGCCCCGCCCCGGCATGCCCTCGCTCGGGTGGGCCGCGTCCGCGCGGGGCGGACGCCCCGGTGCCGGGCTGGTAGGGTGGGTGGGTCCCCGAGCGAAGCGCCCAACGGGCGCGGAAGGAGTCCCCATGCTCCAGGTCACCGATGCCGCCGTCTCCGTCTTCAAGGAGCTCCTCGGCGCCGAGGGCGCCGGGCAGGCGATCCGGATCGAGCCGGTCCAGGGCCCGGGCGGCGAGACCGCGATCAGCTTCTCGGCCGTCCGCGAGCCGCGGGAGGGCGACGCCCCCTCGCAGGCCAACGACCTCGAGGTCTACGTCGCGCTCGAGCTCGCCCCGGGGCTCGAGGACGCCGTCCTCGACGCCCGGGCGACCGAGGGCGGCTCCGAGCTGTTCCTCCGCCTGGCCGCGCCCAGGGAGTAGGGCCCGGGCGCGCACGGCCGGTCGCTCGCGGCGCGCCGGTACCGCCCCGTTCCCCGCGGGCGACGTAGGCTGGTGGGGGATGCGGATCCGCTACTCCCGCTGGGACGGCTCCCAGGACCCCTTCGGGCCCGACCTCTCGGCCGGGGACCTCCTGGACGAGCTCTCCGAGGACATCCTCTCCGGCAGCGGCGTGCAGGCCGCCATCTCGCGCCTCGTGCGCCGGGGGATGCGCGGGCGGTTCAGCGGCCTGGACGCGCTCCGGGCGCGCCTGCGGGAGGCGCGACGCCGGGAGGAGGAGAGGCTCGACCTCCGGGGCCCCCTGGAGGAGCTCCGTCGGGAGCTCGAGGAGATCCTGGAGCGGGAGCGCTCGACCCTCTCCCTCCGCCCCGACGAGGACGCGCGGGCGCGCGAGGCGTTCCTCGACGCGCTCCCGGCGGACCTCCCCGGCCAGCTCCGGGAGCTCACCGGCTACCGGTTCGCCGATCCGGAGGCCCAGGCCCGCTTCGACCGGCTCCTCGAGCGCCTCCGGGAACAGGTGCTCGGCGCCTACTTCCGGAACCTGGCCGAGGGGCTGCGGAGCCTCGGCCCCGAGGAGCTCGCCCGGTTCCGCGACATGCTCGCCGAGCTGAACCGGATGATCGAGGACCGCGCCAGGGGCACGCACACGCAGGAGGACTTCGACCGGTTCATGGAACGGTACGGGGACCTGTTCCCCGACCGCCCCCGGGACCTCGACGAGCTGCTCGAGGGGATGGCCCGGCGGATGGCCGCGCTCTCGAGGCTCATGGCGTCCCTCTCGCCCGAGCAGCGGGCCGAGCTCCAGGCCCTGGCGGAAGGCGTGCTCTCGGACCTCGACCTCGCCTTCGAGGTGGACCGGCTGGCCGCGAACCTCTCCGCGCTGTTCCCCGGGATGCCGTGGGGCGAGCCCGCCCTCGCCGGGGGGGAGGAGGCGATGCCGCTCTCGGCCACCGTCGACGCCCTCGAGCGGCTCCACGACTACGAGGACCTCGACCGGGCGCTCTCCGGGGACTACGCGGGGGCGTCGCTCGAGGACGTCGACGAGGAGGCGCTGCGGCGGACCCTCGGCGAGGATGCGGTCCGGGACGTCCGCCGCCTCAAGGCGATCGAGCGGGCCCTGGAGCAGGCCGGCCTCGTCCAGCGGCGGGAGGGCCGGCTCGAGATGACCCCCAAGGGGGCCCGCCGGCTGGGCGAGCGGGCCCTGGTCAAGGTGTTCGAGCACCTCCGCCGGGACCGGGAGGGCACCCACGAGGCGCGGGACCCGGGCGGGGTGGCGGAGCCCACCGGCCAGACCCGGCCCTGGCGGTTCGGGGACGCCGGGCAGATCGCGGTGCAGCGCACGGTGTTCAACGCCGTGCTCCGGGAAGGGCCGGGGCGCTCCCCGCGCCTCGCGCCGGAGGACTTCGAGCTGGTCGAGGCCGAGCAGCGGACCGAGGCGGCCACCGCGGTCCTGCTCGACCTCTCGTTCTCGATGCCGCTCCGCGGCCACTTCGTGCACGCCAAGCGGATGGCGCTCGCGCTCCACGCGCTGATCGAGGGGCGCTACCCCCACGACACGCTCTACCTGATCGGGTTCAGCGACTACGCGAGGCGGATGGAGCCCCGGGACCTCACGGCCGCGGGGTGGGAGCGGGTGTACGGGACGAACATGCAGCACGCCTTCCACCTCGCCGGGCGTCTGCTCGCCCAGCACCCCCGGGCCACGAAGCAGGTGATCATGGTGACCGACGGGGAGCCCACCGCGCACCTCGAGGGGGAGGAGGTGTTCTTCTCCTGGCCGCCGGTCCCGGAGACGATCCGGCTCACGCTCTCCGAGGCGATGCGCCTCGCGCGGGCGGGGGTCACGCTCAACGTGTTCATGCTCGAGGACTCGCCGGGGCTCGTGCGGTTCATGGAGCGGCTGGCGCGCCTCACCGCGGGGCGGGTGTTCCTGATGGACGACCGGGACCTCGGGGCCTTCGTGGTCCGCGACTACGTGGCCCGCCGGTCGCGGTGACCGCCGGGGCGTCCGCGGGCTCGCTGATGGGTGTCGGTCGCGGGGGTCCGGGACATCGGAGCGCGCGGGAGGGCCTCCTCAGGGCTCCCACCACAGCGTGACCACGACCTGCCGGTCCGGGCCCGCGGACCACAGGCCGTCGCGTTCCCGGAGCCGGTCGCCCAGGGCTCCCTCCACCTCGGGGTCCCGGTCGGGCGGGAGGCACAGGCGGCGGCGGACCAGGGCCACGGCGTCCTCCCTTCGCTCGAACCCCGCCGGCAGCGGCGGGAGCAGGTGGTCCTCCCGGCCCACCTCGAGGCCCAGCTCCCGGAGGGCGGCCTCGGCGTCGTCGGCCGTGGGGCCCTCGGGCCGGGGGAGCCCGTGGAACCGGAGCCAGAGGTCGCCCATCCAGGCCCAGGGGTGGCGGTCGGTGATCTCGCAGACCACCCGGCGGCGGGCATGGTCGGTGAGGGCCCGGACGAAGGGCTCGAGGTCGCCCACGTTGTAGAGGACGTGCCCGCAGACGACGACGTCGGCGGGCTCGACCCCGGGCGCCACCTCGGGCCACGTGCCCTCCACCGCGACCGCCTCGACCCCCGCCGGCCGCATCACCTCGACGAACCGCTCGAGCATCGCCGCCGACGCGTCGACCCCCACGATCCGGGAGGCCCGCGCGGCGAGCGGGACCGAGGTGGCGCCCGCCCCGCAGCCGACGTCGAGGACGGTCCCTCCCTCGGGCAGCGCCTCGAGGGCCCGGCGCGCGGTGGGCGAGGGCGCCTGCGACCTCACGGCCTCGGCCCGCCTCCGGAACTGCTCCGCGGGGAACCCGTAGGGCGGCTCGGGGGCCGCGGCGAGGATCTCGTCCGGGATCCTCCAGGCCTCCAGTTCCCTGCGCCAGCGTTCGACGGCCCCCACGGCCCCACCGTACACTCCGGCCCGCCACGGCCGAGGGAGCGAGCGTGTACCTGACGCCCACGGAGGAGGAGCGGCTCAGGATCTCCGCGGCGGCCGACCTCGCGCGGAAGGTGCTCGCGCGGGGGCTCAAGCTCTCCGCGCCGGAGGCGGTGGCCCTGGCCTGCGACGAGATGCACCTCGCCGCCCGGGCCGGGGCCAGCTACGAGGAGGTGGCGGAGGCCGGACGGCGCGCGGTCCGCCCCGAGCAGCTCCTGGACGGGGTCCCGGATCTGGTCGAGGAGATCCGGCTCGAGGTGCTCCTGGACGAGGGGAGCAGGCTCGTGGTGCTCCGCAGGCCCTGGGCCGGCGCGGGGCGGGAGGAGGCGGGGTGAACGCCCGGATCGGCGAGGTCCGGGCCGCGCCCGGCGAGGTGGAGCTCGCCGCCGGGAGACCGCGGATCCGGCTCACCGTGACGAACACCTCCACGCGTCCGGTCCGGGTGTCGTCGCACTACCCGTTCTGGCGGGTGAACCGGCGCCTCGAGTTCGACCGGGTGGCGGCGACCGGGTTCCGGCTGGACCTCCCGGCCGGTGACTCGCTCCGGTGGGGGCCGGGGGAGACCCGCGAGGTGGAGCTCGTGGCGTACGGCGGGCTCGCCGCGGCGGCCGTCCGCCGGGAGCGGCCCGGCGGCGGGGGACGGTGAGGGTCGTGGGCGGCGCGGACCGGGTGCGTGGGGCGGCCGGCGAGGAGCGGGTGCGGGCCCTGCTCGAAGCCACCCCTGCCCCGACCCCTCGCGACGATGGCTTCCGGGCGCCCGCCGAGTGGGAGCCGCACCGCGCCTGTCTCATGGCCTGGCCCACGCGGACCCGGCTCCCGATGTGGGGCGAGCTGTTCGAGGACGCGAAGCGCGACTACGCCGCGGTGGCCGCGGCCATCGCCGCGTTCGAGCCGGTGGTCATGGTCGTCGACCCCGCGCAGGAGGACGAGGCCCGCCGGATGCTCCCCTCCGAGGTCGAGCTGCTCCCGCTCCCGATCGACGACTCGTGGATGCGGGACAACGGCCCCATCTTCGTCCGCGACGACCGGGGGCGGGTGGCCATGGTCCACTTCCGGTTCAACGCGTGGGGGGAGAAGTTCCACCCCTACGACCGGGACGCCGAGGTCCCGCGGCTGCTCGCCGAGCACCTCGGGGTCCGGCGGTACGAGGCCCCCCTGGTGCTCGAGGGCGGGTCGGTGCTCGTGGACGGGGAGGGGACCCTCCTCACGACCGAGCAGTGCCTGCTCCACCCGAACCGGAACCCGCACCTCGGGCGGGAGGAGATCGAGGAGCTCCTCCGCGCCTACCTGGGGGTGGACGTGGTCGTCTGGCTGGGCCGGGGGCACTCGGCCGACCGCGACACCGACGGGCACGTCGACGGCATCGCGCAGTACGCGGCCCCCGGCGTCGTCCTGCTCCTGGCGCCCGCCGATTCCGCCGACCCCGACCACGCGAGCGGCGCCGAGAACCTCCGCCGGCTCGAGGCGGCGCGCGACGCGGCCGGCCGGCCGATCCGGGTGGTGCGGGTGGACCCGGGGGTGGCCAACGGGATCCCCTACCTCAACTGCTACCTGCCGAACGGGGGCGTGATCGTCCCCGTGGCCGGGGGGCCCGAGGACGAGGCGGCCGTGGCCCAGATCTCGGCGGCGTTCCCGGACCGGGAGGTGGTGCGCGTGCCCGGACGGACGCTCATGGCGGGCGGCGGCGGGCCCCACTGCATCACCCAGCAGGTCCCGGAGGGGAGCTTCGTCCGGTGAGGCTCTCGCGGGAGGAGTACGCGCGCCGGTACGGGCCCACGGTCGGCGACCGGATCCGCCTCGCCGACACCGACCTCTGGGTCCGGGTGGAGGACGACCACGTCGGCTACGGCGACGAGCCGATCTGGGGCTACGCGAAGAACCTCCGCTCCCGGATGACCCAGCACGACCGCGCGGCCCCCGAGAGCGAGCTCGACGTGCTCGTCGCCGGCGTGGTGGCGATCGACCCGTTCCTCGGGGTCGTGAAGACCAACATCGGGATAAAGGACGGCAGGGTCGTGGGCCTCGGGCGGGCCGGTAACCCCGACATCACCGACGGGGTCGAGCTCCAGATCGGTCCCTCGACCCTCCCCATCAACGGCTACGGCCTGATCGCCACCCCCGGGGCGATCGACAGCCACGTCCACCTCATCACCCCGCGCCTCGTGCCGGTGGCCCTCTCGGCCGGCGTCACCACGCTGATCACGGCGGGGTTCGAGGAGCCGCCCTGGACGATGGAGCGGACCCTCCTCGCCTGCGAGCGCTGGCCGGTGAACCTGGGGCTCCAGGCGAGCGCCCGGACCGACCTCCACGAGCCGGTGGAGCGGCTCCTCGAGGCCGGCGCCTGCGGGCTCAAGGTCCACGAGGACTGGGGCGCCTACCCGGAGATCGTGGACGCCGCGCTCGCCGTGGCCGACGCCCACGACGTGGCGGTCTGCCTCCACACCGACGGGCTGAACGAGTCCTGCGAGCTCGAGGAGACCGTGGAGGCGATCCGGGGGCGGGCCGTCCACGCCTACCACGTGGAGGGCGCGGGCGGGGGCCACGTCCCCGACGTGATCGGGCTGGTCCGGGAGCCCAACGTGGTCTGCTCCTCGACGACCCCGACGATCCCCTACGGGCGGGCCGCGGCGGCCGAGCACCTCGCGATGATCCTCGCCGTCCACGGCGGCTCGCCCGACCTGGCGGGGGACGTCGAGGCGGCCCGGGAGCGGATCCACCCCGCCACGATGGCCGCCGAGGGCCCGCTCCACGAGCTCGGCGCGATCAGCATCGTGAACAGCGACTCGCAGGGGATGGGCCGGATCGGGGAGACGGTCCGCCGGACCTGGCAGCTCGCCCACGCCATGAAGCGCTGGCGGGCGACGGACGCCGGGGCGGGGTGGCCGGAGCCGCCGCCCGTCTCGCGCATGCGCCAGCCACCCCCCGCCCCCGACGACGGGCCCGACGACAACGAGCGGGTCCTCCGGTACCTCGCCAAGTACACCGCCGAGCCGGCCCGCGTGCACGGGATCGAGCACGAGGTCGGCTCCCTCCTCCCCGGGCACCTGGCCGACGTCGTGCTCTGGCGCCCCACCCACTTCGGCGTCCGCCCGGAGCTCGTGCTCAAGGGCGGCCACCCGGCCTGGGGGCCGCTCGGGGAGGGGAACGCCACCGTCGAGTGGTCGGAGCCCCGCCGGTACGGCCCCCACTGGGGCGCGGTGGGCGAGGCCCCGCCGCGCCTGTCGCTCACGTTCGTCTCCCGCGCGGCGCTCGAGGCCGGGATCGTGGCCCGCCTGGGGAGCCGTCGCCGCTTCGTGGCGGTCCGGGACACCCGCGACGTGACGCGCCCACGCCTGGTGGCGAACCGGACCGTACCCTCCGTCGAGGTCGACCCCGGGGA
>DATLZM010000152.1:0-8771 GCA_035573995.1 Actinomycetota bacterium
CGCCGTGGGCTGCTCCCGGGTCGTGACCAGCGCCGGCTGGCGCCCGCACACCGACCAGATCGGCCAGACCGGGACCCGGATCGCACCGGACCTCTACATCGCCTGCGGGATCAGCGGCGCGACCCAGCACATGGTGGGCGCGCGGGGCGCCAAGCGGCTCCTCGTGATCAACAAGGATCCCGAGGCGCCGATCGTCTCCCACGCCGACTGGGTCGTGGTGGGCGACCTCCACGAGATCCTCCCCGCGGTGGTCGCCGCGGTCCGCGAGGCCAAGGGCGCCTAGGGGCCTCGGGGGGCGTGGCGGGCGCCCGCTGGCGCCTCACCGTCCGCGGGGACCGTCGCCCGCCGCCCGCAGGAGGGCGCGCGAGATGATGTGGCGGTGGATCTCGGACGTCCCGTCCCAGATCCGCTCGACCCGGGCGTCCCGCCAGAACCGCTCGATCGGGGCCTCCTCCACCACCCCCATCCCGCCGAAGATCTGCACCGCCGCGTCGGTGACCCGGCCGAGCATCTCCGACGCGTACAGCTTGGCCATCGAGGCTTCGACCTCCGCGTCCTCGCCGCGGTCGAGCTTCCAGGCCGCCCAGAGCGTGAGGAGCTCCGCGGCCTCGAGCTCGGTAGCCATGTCCGCGAGCTTGAACCCCACGCCCTGGAAGGAGCCGATCGGCCGGCCGAACTGCCTCCGGGTCGCCGCCCACTCGGTCGCCGCCGCGAGCACGCGCCGGCCGCGCCCGACGCAGTTCGCCGCCACCATCACCCGCCCGTCGCGGAGCCACCACCGTGCCAGCTCGTCGCCGCGGCCCTCCTCGCCGAGGAGCTGCCCCGCGGGGACGCGGCAGCCGGAGAACGTCAGCTGGCAGTTGTGGTAGCCGCGGTGTGAGACGGACCGAGGGCCCCGGCGCACCTCGAACCCGGGGGTCCCCTTGTCCACGAGGAAGCACGAGATGCGCTTCCGCGGGCCCCGCTCCGTCTCGTCCACCCCCGTGACCGCGAACACGATCGCGAAGTCGGCCACGTCGGCGTGGCTGATGAAGTGCTTCTCGCCGTCGATCACCCAATCCCCGCCGTCGCGGACGGCCCTCGTCTCGATCCCCCACGGCGCGTCGGACCCGGAGCCCGGCTCGGTGAGGGCGAAGCAATCGATCCGCTCGCCGCGGACGGCCGGGAAGAGGTAGCGCTCCACCTGCTCACCCCGGCAGGCCATGAGGATCCGGGACGGGCGGCCCACGTGCACCTGCAGGGCCCAGCTGGTCCGACCCAGTTCCCGCTCGAGCAGCGCCAGGGTCACGAAGTCCAGCCCCCCGCCCCCCACCTCGGCCGGCATGTTCGCGGCGTAGATGCCCAGGGCGAGGGCCTTCGCCCGGATCTCCCGAGCGAGCTCCGGGGGGACCTCGTCCGTCCGCTCGACCTCCTCCTCATGGGGCACGAGCTCGCGGTCGACGAAGGCACGAACGGTCTCGACGAGGAGCCGCTGCTCGTCGGAGAGGGCGAGATCCATCTACGCGGTCACCGGGGAGCGATCGGGCCCCGCCTCGCGGCCCAGGACCAGCATGTCCGCGCGGGACCAGAGGAGCGCGACGCGCTCGCCCGCCGCGCGATCGACGGTCGTCCCGTCCGACAGCCGGTGGGCGACGATCCGACCGACGGCGGTGTCGAGGTGGTACTGGGTAATCGTCCCCAGGTAGACCACGTCGACGATGGTCCCGACGAGTCGCGAGTCCTCCTCCGGGTCCCCCGCCACCCGCAGGTCCTCGACCCGGACGCGCTCAGGGCGGACCGCCACGACGAGCCGCTCGCCGGCGACCGCGTCCAGCGTGTGCGCCGTGAGCCGCTCCTCGTCCGACAGATGCATCGCGGCGCCGCGCGCATCGACCCGGTCGACGCGGAGCTCGATCCTGTTCAGGAGGCCGACGAAGTCCGCCACGAACGCGGACGCCGGCCGCTCGTAGATCTCGCGCGGCGCTCCGACCTGCTCGACCGAGCCCAGGTTCATGACGGCGATGCGGTCGGACATCGCCATCGCCTCCTCCTGGTCGTGCGTCACGTACACGAACGTGGTCCCGAGCTCGTGCTGGATCCGCTTCAGCTCGAGCTGCATCTGCTTGCGGAGCTTCACGTCGAGGGCGCCGAGGGGTTCGTCGAGGAGGAGGGCCGCGGGCCGGTTGACGAGCGCGCGTGCCAGCGCCACCCGCTGCTGCTGTCCGCCCGAGAGCTGGTGGGGGCGGCGGCCCTCCATCCCCTCGAGCTGCACGACCCGCAGCATCTCGCGCACCCGCCGCTCCCGCTCGGCGCGGCCGACCTTCCTGATCTTCAGCCCGAAGGCCACGTTCTCGAACACGCTCATGTGAGGGAACAGTGCGTAGTGCTGGAAGACCATGTTCACGGGGCGCCGCTCCGGCGGGACGGCCGACACATCCTCCCCGCGGAGCAGGATCCGCCCCTCGTCGGGCTCCTCGAACCCCGCGATCATCCGCAGGGTGGTGGTCTTCCCGCACCCGCTAGGGCCGAGGAGGGAGAAGAACTCCCCCTCGAAGATCTCGAGGGACACGTTCCGCACGGCCTCCACGGCGCCGAAGCGCTTCGTGACGCCCTCCAGCACGATGGCGACGGCTCGGCTCACGCCCCCACCACCCCCGCGGCCCGCAGCCGTCGCTCAGAGGCCCTCCTGATCAGCTCGGCCGCGATCACGACCGCAGCGGAGAAGGCCATCAGCACGACGGCGAGCGCGATCACCTGCGGCAGGCGCCGCGGGAACCGGAACTGGGAGAACAGGTAGATCGGGTAGGTCACGTCCCGTCCCACCACGAAGGACGCCACCGCGTACTCATCGAAGGACAGGGTGAAGGCCACGAGGAACGCGGAGACGACGGCCGGGAGGATGAGGGGCAGCGTGATCCACCGGAAGGTCCGAACCCCGTTCGCCCCGAGGTCCCGGGCCGCCTCCTCCAGGCTCGCGCTGATCCGCTCGAGCCTGGGAGCGAGGATCAGGATCGTGTAGGGGAGCGACAGGACCACGTGGGCCACGGTCACGGTGAACAGCGAGAGCGGCACGGCGAGCGTCTTGAACAGCATGAGGAGCGAGATCCCGAAGACGATGTACGGGATCACCAGGGGCGACAGCAGGAGGCCCGTGAGCACGGACCGCCCGGCGACCCGCCGCCGCACCAGGGCGATCGCCGAGAGGACCCCGAGGCAGACGGTGATCGCGCTGGAGAGGCCGGCCACGAACGCGCTGGTCCGCAGGGCGGCGAGCAGGTCCTCGTTCGCCAGGAACCCCAGGTACCAGCGGACGGTGAACCCGGTGAGCGGGAACACCGGGAGGTCGTTCGCGTTGAAGGAGAAGATCACGAGGATCGCGATCGGGGCGTAGAGGAACGCCACGAAGAGCAGGAAGAAGGCCCGGAGCCAGCGGGCTCCCCGCGGGGAGAGCGCCACGTCCCTCATCCGGCGCCCGTCGCCTCCCCGATGCGCGCGAACCGGCTGAACGCCGCGATCAGCGTGCCCACCACGGTCAGCAGGAAGATCGCGAGCACCGACCCCGTCCTCCAGTCGAAGCCCGGACCGAACAGATCGTTGATCGCGCTCCCGTACATGAACCCGTCGGTCCCGCCGACCAGGAGCGGGGTGACGAACTCCCCGATGGTCGGGATGAACACGAAGACGAAGGCCGCGATCACGCCCGGGAGCGACAGCGGGAAGGTGATCTTCCAGAACGTCCTCCACCGCCCGGCTCCGAGGTCGCTCGCGGCCTCGAAGAGCCGCCGGTCCATGTTCTCGAGCGACACGAAGATGGGGAGCGCGACGAACGGGGCCCACACGTAGGCCAGGACCACCATCACGGTGAACCGGCTGTACAGGAGCTGGGGGATGGGGTGGTCGGGACTGCGGAGCCCCAACCAGTAGAAGAACGAGTTGATCACGCCCTGGTCCCCGAGGATCACCTTCCAGGCGAGGACCCGCAGGAAGTAGCTCGTGAAGAACGGCGCGATGATGAGGAGCAGGAGCACGTACTTCCGCCGCTTCGTCCCGAACGCCAGGTAGTAGGCGACGGGGTACGCCAGGAGGACCACGAGCACCGAGACCGTGAGCGACATCCGGACCGACTTCCAGAACAGCCCCATGTAGACGGAGCCGCGGAAGAAGCTCTCCCAACTCGCCAGCGAGAACAGCTGGTCCCCCGGGAACAGCGTGAGCAGGCCCACGCTGTACCCGGCCACGATCGCCACCGGCACCAGGAAGAACAGGAGCAGCCACCCGACCGGGAGCGCGAGCAGCCCCACGGTCGCGAGCCGCACCCGCCGCCGCCTGGTCGCCCGGGCGTCCGCCGCCGTCGCCGCGAGCGCCGCCATCCCTCCCGCGGGCCCCTAGGCCGCCTTGACCTCGGCCCAGACCCGCGTGTACTTCGCCCGATCCGGGATCCAGCGGTTGAAGGTCGTGCGTTGGAGGACCGAGGGGTCGTCCAGGCTGAAGGCCTCCACGACGTCCGGATCGACCTTGCCCAGGTCGATCGAGGTGTTCGAGTGGCCGTAGTAGTAGTTGTTGAGGAGCCAGATGGCCGAGCGGTCCGCCAGCCAGGCGTCGACGAACTCGTGCGCGTGGAAGTAGTTCTCCGTGTCGGCCATGAGCACGAACCCGCAGATCCAGGAGAGCCGGGTCTCCTTCGGCTCCATGTAGACGACCGGGAGCCCTTTCTTCTGCATCGCCGCCACCGTCCCGGGCCAGGCGTAGACGATCCAGATGTTGCCGGCCGCGAAGTCGTTCTCCATGTCGGTCTGCGACTGCCAGAAGTTCCGGACGACCTTCTTCTTCTCGATCAGGTCGGCCTTCACGTCCTCCAGCTGTTCGTCGGTCATGTTCCAGGGATCCTCGAACCCCTTGATCATCGCGTTGATGATCAGGTTGATCGGGTCGTCCCACCACGAGATCTTCCCCGCGTAGCGCTCGTCGTACATGATCGTCCAGGAGTCCTCGCGGGGCTCCACCTTGTCGGCCCGGTAGAGGGGGGCCGAGAACCCCCAGTCCACGGGGATGTGGTACTGCTGGCCATCCACCTGTCCCTCGGCGACCATGTTCGGGTCGAGCTTCGGGAAGTTCGAGATCAACGACGTGTCCCAGGGCTGCACGACCCCCAGGTCGACCCAGTCCCGCGTGTAGTCGATGCACGGATGCACGACATCGGGAGCGAAGCCGCCCCGCACCTTGGCGAGAGCCTGGTCGTCGCTCGTCAGGAAGGTGAACTTCGGCTCCGGGAAACCTTCCTGGAGGTAGGGCTTGTAGAGCTGGGGGATCTCGTACCCCGCCCACTCGAAGACCGTGAGGACCCCCGGCTCCTGCTCGATGGGCGGCCGCTCGGCGCCGGGCGATGCCGGAGCCGCCGTGGGGGCCCGGCGGCAGCTCGCCAGCAGGCCAGCCCCTCCGATCGCCGCGGCGCGCAGGAACGTACGGCGATCCACGCTCCTCGACAGGATCTCGTCCATCCGCATCCGACCTCGTCTGCCCTCCTCTCCGGTCCGGACGGGGACGTTCCGAAGGGTAGCGATGCCGCAGGAAGCCCGCAATGGACCCTCCGGTCAACGCCTCGCCGGCGGGTCCCTATACTCGCGGCTCGTGGGCGCCCGGGTCGTGGTCCTGGAGCCCGGGGTGCCGGCGGGCCTGGCCGAGGAGCTCCTCCGCGGGACGGCCACGTCCGTCGAGAGAGGCCCCGAGCGCGCCGAGGGAGAGGACGTGTGGGCCCTCATCGTCGGGCCCGGCACGCGTCTCTCGGCACGGGAGTTCGAGCGGCTGCCATCCCTGCGGATCGTCTCCACGTGCAGCGTCGGCGTCGATCACATCGACCTGGCCGCCGCCGAGGGGCGAGGCGTCTGGGTCACGAACGTCCCCGACTACTGCGTCGAGGAGATGGCGGACCACGCTCTCGCCCTGCTCCTCGCGTTGCTGCGCGGCGTCGTGGTCCTCGACCGCGACGTCGGGAGGGGGGGATGGGACCACCGGGCGGCCGGCCCCCTGCAGCGGATCCGGGGGACGCGGCTCGGGATCGTCGGCTGCGGACGGATCGGCCGGGCCCTCGCGGTCCGCGCCCGGGCGCTCGGGATGGAGGTGTGGGGCTACGACCCACTGGTCCCGCCGGAGCAGCTCGCGGCAGCGGGGATCCGGCCCGCCGACCTGGAGGAGCTCCTCGCCGCGTGCTCGGCCCTCTCGCTCCACGCCCCGCTCACCCCGGCCACGGAACGGATGATCGGGGCCCGGGAGCTCGCGCTCGTCCCGGAGGGGGCGATCCTGGTCAACACGGCCCGGGCCGGGCTCGTGGATCAGGAGGCCCTGCTCGCGGCCCTGGACTCGGGCCGCCTGCGGGCAGCGGCGCTCGACGTGCTCCCGGTCGAGCCCCCGACCCCCGACGCGCCGGCCCCCCGACACCCGCGGCTCGTCGTGACCCCCCACGCCGGCTGGTACAGCCCGGAAGCCGAGGAGGAGGTCTACCGACGCGCGGTGATCGCGGTGCGCGACGTGCTCGAGGGCCGGGAGCCGCGCGACGTCGTGGTTCGCGGGCGGATCCCCGTCCCCCGGATCCCTCGCTCGCCCCGCGCCACCCCGTGACGGCCGGCGCCGGCCCACGTAGCATCCCCGTCGGAGCGCCTCGGAGGACGCGATGCGGACCGATCTCGACCGAGACCTGGCGCGCCTCGACGAGCTCATCGCCCGGCAGGAGCGCCGCTTCCACGAGCGCCACCCGGTCTCCGCGCGCCTCACCGCGGAGTGCGGGAACACGTTGGTCGGCGCGGCCACGTCGAACTGGCAGATGGCCCGCCCCGGCGTGGTGTGGATCGACCGGGCCGTCGGGTCCCGGATCTACGACGTCGACGGCAACGAGTACTCGGACTTCCAGTGCGGGTACGGGGTCGGCCTCGTCGGCCATGCGCACCCCGCCATCGTGGAAGCGGTCCGGCGCCAGGTCGAGCGGGGGACCCACTTCGCGCAGCCCACCGAGGACGCCCTCGTGGTCGCCCGCGAGCTCGCGCGGCGCTTCGGGCTCCCGGCCTGGCGGTTCTGCAGCTCGGGCACAGAGGCGACGCTCGACGCGGTCCACCTGATGCGGGCGTTCACCGGCCGGGACCTCATCGTGAAGATCGAGGGCTGTTACGACGGGCACCACGACTCGGTGATGGTGTCGGTGGGGAACCCGCCGGATGAGATCGGGCCGCCGGACCGTCCCACGAACCCCGTCTTCGGGTCCGGGATCCCGCGGGCGATCGCCGATCTCACCCTGGTCGCGCCGTTCAACGACCTGGACGCGCTCGCCGGGCTCTTCGAGGAGCACCGGGGGCGCATCGCGGGGCTCATCATGGAGCCGATCATGATGAACGCGGGGATCATCCCGCCCGAGCCTGGCTACCTGGAGGGGGTCCGGGAAATCACCCAGGCCCACGGGGCCCTCCTCGTCTTCGACGAGGTGAAGACCGGGCTCTCCGTCGGGCCGGCCGGCGCCACCGGCCTCCTCGGGGTCACGCCGGACCTCGTCTGCCTGGCGAAGGCCCTCGGGGGCGGGCTCCCCTGCGCCGCCATCGGGGGGACCGACGACGTGATGGGGCTGATCGCGGAGGGCACCTACTACCAGATCGGCACCTTCAACGGGAACCCACTCAGCATGGCCGCCGCGAAGGCGACCCTCCTCGAGGTGCTCAACGACGCGGCGTACGCGCACATCGGGCGGCTGGCCCAGCGCATGGCGGAAGGGATCACCGCCACGCTCGAGGAGCAGGGCATCCCCGGGTACGTGCTCACGTACGGGGCCAAGGGCTCGATCACGTTCTCCCGGACGCCGGTCCGGAACTACCGGGACTTCCTCGCCGTGGAGGAGCGGTACGGACACTGCCATTGGGCGTACCAGCACAACGGCGGGGTGTTCCTGCCGCCCTGGGGGAAGTCGGAGCAGTGGACCATCTCCGTGCAGCACACCGACGAGGACGTCGATCGGTTCCTCGCGAACGTGGCGGCCTTCGCCGCCGACCTCCGGGCCTGAGGACCCTGGGGTCGGCGCTCGGGACGCTCTTGCTCCTGGCGTCGTGCCGGCCGGGGTCCGCCCCCGCTCCCGGGGCCCGCCCCTCACCGCCGCCCGTGCTCGACGCCGACGCGGTGGACCTCCCGAGCGAGGTCCGCGTCCTCGGTGCGGACGGGGTGGCCGCCGACGCGGCCGTCCCCGGGCCCCTGGCCGACCTCCTCCGCCGTTCGGGCTTCCTGGTCGCGAGCGAGCGAGAGTTCCACGGGCACGGCGAGCGATTCGACCGGGTCCTGGCGAGGACCCTCCTCTTCTCGGACGGGGCCGGGGCCGCGGCCTACGTCGACTGGGTGGCCTCGCACCCGCGGGAGATCCTCGGGGCGACCCGCCGGCTCCGGCCGCTCGGGTTCGGCGCCGACGCCGTACTCTTCCAGCTCCGGCCCTGCGGCTGCATGGCCGAACTGCCTACGTTCCTCGCTGCGTGGCGCCGGGGGAGCACGGTCCGCTTCCTGCTCGCGACGGGGAGGGGGGCGTCGCGGCACACGCTGCTGCCGATCGCGGTCGCCCTGGACCGACTCTGAGGCGTCCTCAGCCGGCCAGGCCGAGGAGCACCAGGCCGGCGATGACCACCAGGACCCCCGCCGCCTGGTTCGGGGCCGGCCGCTCGCCGAGGAACGCGACGCCCGCCGCCACCGGGATCAGCGTGTAGGTCGAGGACACGACCGAGACCACCGACACCAGGCCGACCTCCATGCCCCAGGCGAAGAGGACCACGCCG
>DATLZM010000153.1:0-3459 GCA_035573995.1 Actinomycetota bacterium
GCCGCGCCGCGAGGGCCGAGACGGCCCCGGCCAGGAGGAGGACCCCGAGCGCCATCCACCACCCCTGGCCGATCCGGAGCACCAGGTCCTGGGCGAAGCGCTGGACGTCCTGGACGAGGGCGAGCGCGGGCCCCTGGCCACCGCCGCGGAGGAGCGACAGCCAGTAGGCGACGACGTACCCCCCTCCCAGCAGGAGGAGCGTCCCGGTGATCCGCTGCAGGTGCGGGGACAGACGCCGGACCCTCCGGAACACGAGCTCGCGCACCCCGGCGGTCCCCAGGCAGAGCACCATCAGCACCGTCGACATCCCGAGGGCGTAGGCGAGGAACACCCCGATGGTGCCGAGGAGCGACCCGGTCGCGAGGGCGGACCCCACGACCAGCAGGAACACGGGGAGCGTGCACGAGAGCGAGCCCACCGCGTAGGCGGCGCCGAACAGGAACAGCGACCGGTTCCCCCGCGTCCCGGGGGCGCGGAGGCCGGGGAGCGGCACCGCGAGGTACCTCCCGGAGAGCAGCCAGGCGCCCAGGCCGACGAGGCCCACGCCCACGGCCACCGTGATCCAGGGGACGGCCGCCACGATGGCCCCGCCCCCCAGCGCGAACACCGCTCCCGCCGCCCCGAACACCAGCATGAAGCCCGCGGTGAGGACGAGCCCGGCGACGAGGCCGTCGGCGACGCGGGCGGCCCTCGTCCCACCCCGTGCCTCCGTCCCCAGCTGGAAGGCGAGGAGGGAGGGGAGCAGCGCGAACCCGCACGGGTTCACCGAGGCCACGAGGCCGGCCCCGAAGGCGAGGGCGAAGGGGACCCCGCTCACGCCCGCCCCACCCCGCGGCCCGAGGACCGGGCGCTCCTCCCGCTCCTCGCCCGGACGGTCCGGGCGACGCGCACCGTCGCCCACGCCGCCACCAGGACGCCCGCCACCACCGTGGGCCAGTACCTCGCGACCCAGCCCGCCGCCGAGGCCACCAGCCCCCCGGCGGCCGCCACGAGGAGCGGGCCCGCGCAACAGCTCGCGAGGAGCAGGGCCGCGAGGATCGGGCCCGCGTCCCGGTTCCGCCGCTCAGCCATCGTCATCACCACCCTTCCCCAGCCCGGGCCGGGTCGCGGCCCCGACGGCCCGCCGGAGCACCAGCACGTTCCATGCGAGGAGGACGAGGCTCACCGTCATCAGCCAGGGGGTCCACCGGAAGAGCGTCCCGACGGCCACCCCACCGGCGAACGCCGCGAGGGGCGCGCCGCAGCAGACCGGGACGGTCGCGCACGCCGGTACGGCGGCGATGACCCCGCGTCGGCGGGCCGCGCCCCGCTCGGCGGCGGGCAGCCGCAGCGCGAGGGAAACCGTCCAGGCGACCAGCACCGAGGCACAGACGGCGAACCCGAGCGTGAGCCACGGGACGATCGCGGACCACCTGCCGGCCACCACGAGCCAGATCCCGGTGAGGCGCCACGAGGGGAGGGGGTACGGCCGGAGCAGCCAGTCGGGTCCCGTCCAGCGGCTGGCGGGGATCGGGGTCACGACGCCCGAGGCGAGCAGCACGAGGGCCCCGAACGCGAGGCCGGTGCCGGCGGCCACGAGCCGGCGCCGGCGAGCGGAGGGCGGCGCCGACACCGCGGGGAGCGTCGACAGGAGCGCCACGATCGCCGCGACCTCGAACCCCGTGGCGAGGACGCCGGGCAGGGTGACGGGCTCGGGCGCCGATGCGAGGGGCGGCGGGAAGAGCCGGGTCACGACCCACGTGCCCGCGATGAGCGCGCTCCCGATCACGCCGGCCCGGAACACCGGCGGTCCTGGCCGGGTGAGCAGGGCGATGGCGAGCCAGTACTGGAAGGCCGTCGCGGCGAGGAAGAACAGCCCGAACTGCAGGCCCTCCTCGAAGTGCTCGGGCGTGAGCAGCAGATGGATCGAGGCCGCGGCCAGCGAGAGGGCCGACGTGAGGAGGGTCGCGCCCACCGACAGGCCAGGGGCGCTCGGCCACCGAGGGGCGCGGGCCGCCGCCTGGGTCGGCGCGTTCGGGGCCGTCGTTCCGCCGGGGAGCACCATCACCGGATCACCACCCCGCAACCTACTACACATCGGTAGGAGCGTCCAGGCGAGACCTACGGGTACGTAGTAGCATCCTGGCCGTCCGGTCTCGGGGGAGGTGCAGATGGGGTACCAGGGTGCGCACGCCCGGAGGAGCCGAGCGGGGGTCTGGCTGACCGGGGCGCTCCTGGTGGGGGCGGCGACCGCCGCGCTGGTCGGTCGCGGGGGTTCCGAGGCGACGTCGGCCCCGGGCTCACCGGCCCCGGCCTCCGCGGTGCCGACGCGCGCGGCGAGCGTGCCCGTCGGGAACGAGCCGGGACGGCGGGCGCCGGACCTCGAGGTCCCGCTCGCGGGGGGCGGGCGGTTCCGCCTGTCGTCGGAGCTCGGGCGCCCCATCGTGATCGACTTCCTGGCGCCCGGATGCATCGACTGCGCCGGGGAGGTCCGGACGCTCACGCGGATGCAGGAGGCGTTCGGCGACGACGGGGTCGCGGTCCTGGTGGTCGATGTCGCCGGGGTCACCGCCGAGCGGGCCCGCAGCTACTACCGGAGCCTCGGGGGCGGAGACCTCCTCTACGGCGAGGACGTGGGGTTCCACGCGGCTCGGGCGTACGACGTGATCGCGCTCAGCACGACCTTCGTGGTCGATCCGGGCGGGGTGATCGTGTACCGGGACGACGGCCCCACGCCCCCCGAGCTCCTCCGAGCCGCGATCCGGAGGGCGCTCCCGTGAGCCGGTTCGTCGCGGCGAGGGGAACCGCCGGGCTCGTTGACGGGGCGGGTCTCGGGACGGAGCATCGGGACGGGATGGCGCGCAGGAGGGTCGTGGCGGGGCACCGGATCGGGGCGCTCGAGGCCGAGGTGCTCGAGCGCCTGTGGGAGGCGGGCGTCCCGCTCTCGGTGCGGGACGTGGCGGCGCGCCTCCGGGGGAGGCGTCGGGCCTACACGACGGTGATGACGGTGCTGACCCGGCTCCACGAGAAGGGCCTCGTGGAGCGGGTGCTGTCCGGTCGGGCGTACCTGTACCGGGCGGCGGGGACCCCGGCGGAGCTCGAGGCGAGACGGATCCGGGAGGTCCTGAGCGCCTCGGAGGACCCGAAGGCCGTGCTGGCCCACTTCGTCGAGGGCCTCTCCGAGGACCCCGAGCTGCTGCGGATCCTGGACCGGCTGCGCCGTGCCCGGAGGCCGAGGTGACGGGGCCCGCCCTGATCGCGCTCGCCGCCTCCCTCGGGCTCGTCGCGCCGACCCTGGCGGCGGTCGCGATCGACCGTCGGACGTCGCCCCGGCTCGCGGCGGCGGTCCATCTCTGGGCGCTGCTCGCCCTGGGCGCCTCCCCGGCGGGCCTGTTGGCCTGCCTGGCGGGGCCGGGGGTGACCGCGGCCCGGGCCTGCGGGGCGCTGCTCGATCACCCGGGACGGCTGGCGGCGTGGGCC
>DATLZM010000154.1:0-22445 GCA_035573995.1 Actinomycetota bacterium
CGGGGGATCACGAGGGCGTCGACCGCGAGGCACCCCTCGGGCCCGCAGATCACCGGGTTCGCGTCGAGGGCATCGATGAGATCGCCGAGGTCCGCGGCGAGGGCGGAGAGCCGGACCAGGGCCCGCACGAGCGCCTCGACGTCCGCGGGCGGGCGCCCCCGGACCCCCTCCAGGAGCGGGCGGACCCGCAGGCCCTCGACGAGCCGGCGGGCGCGCGGTGCGTCGAGCGGGGGGAGCGCGAGCCGCCGGTCGCCCAGGACCTCTACCAGGACCCCGCCCGCGGCCACCATCACGAGCGGCCCGAACTGCGGGTCGCGGACGATCCCGAGGTGGAGCTCGACGCCGGACGGCGCCATCCGCGCCACCGTCACCCGCGGCCCCAGGCGGCGGGCGAGGTCGGCGTAGGCCGCGGCCACCTCGCGCTCGTCCCGGAGGCCGAGCCGCACCCCGTCCGCCTCGGACTTGTGGAGCACCCCCGGGGCGGCGGTCTTGCAGGCCACGGGGAACCCCAGCGCCCGCGCGGCCTCCACCGCCTCCTCCGCGCTCGAGGCGGTCCGCGCCGGGACGGCCGGGACGCCGTGGTCGGCGAGGAGCGCGAGCCCCTCGACCTCCCCGAGCGGCTCGCCCCGCTGGAGCCTCTCCGCCCACCGCTCCCGGACCTCGGCGGGCGCCGGTTCGGGGCGCGCGAGCGGGGGGAGCGCCCGGTGGTCGCGGAGCTCGAAGAGGTGCCGGAACGCGAGCAGGCCGGTCCGGGTCCCCTCGAGCACCGGGATCCCCGCGCGGTACAGCCGCTCGACGTCCCCCCGGTCGATCCCGCTCGAGAGGTTCGCGAGCATGGCCATGGGCTTCGCGGTCCCCGGGTAGACCTCCTCGGCCATCCGGATGTAGCCGGCCTCGGGGCGGTCCTCGGTCGTGAGGTCCACGCAGAACGCGAGGGCCCCGACGGCCGGGTCGTCGAGGAGGGCCCGGAGGCAGCCGGTGACCACCTCGTGGACGTCGCGCCCGGTCCCCCAGAAGTCGAGGGGGTTCACGGGGGGGAGCCCGGGGTCGAGGAGCTCCGCCAGCCGGGCCGAGGTCCGGGGCGAGACGCGGGCGAGGGGGACGCCGACCTCGGCCGCGGTGTCGATCAGGAGCGCCCGCTCCCCGCCCGAGTCGTGCACCGAGGCGAGCCCGCCCGGCGCCGCGCGCCGCCCCGCCACGAGGAGCGCGAGCGTGTCGGCCATCTCGTCGAGCGAGGAGACCCGGAGCACCCCGTGGGCCTCGAACAGGGCCTCGTAGGCGCCGTCCTCCCCCGCGAGGGCCCCCGAGTGGGCCAGCACCAGCTCCTTGGTGAGCGGCTCCCGCCCCACCTTGAGCGCGACCACCGGGACGTCCCGCTCCTCGGCCCGCCGGAGCGCCTCCCGGAAGCCCGCCGGGTCGCGGACCGTCTCGAGGAACAGCGCCACGGCCCGGGTGGAGTCGAGGGAGAGCGCGTAGCGGAGGTAGTCGGCGGCGGTCGTGACGAGCTCCTGGCCGGCCGAGACCGCGAGGTTGAAGCGGAGGCCGCGGCGGTTGTGGAGCATCGCCGAGAAGGCCGACCCGGAGTGCGAGACGAACGCGATGGGGCCGGGCTCGAGGTCCTTGGGCTCGTAGAACCCGCAGGCCCGGAGGCGCCGCTCGAGGTTCGCGAACCCCATGCAGTTGGCCCCGCAGACCGCCATCCCGTGCTCCCGCGCGATCCGGGCCAGGCGCTCGGTGAGCGGCGGGACGCCCTCCCGGGGCTCCTCGTGGGCGCTCGCGAAGATCACGGCCGAGGCCGCGCCGGCCTCCGCGGCCCCCCGGAGCGCGTCCTCGAGCCCGGCGTTGCCCACGGCCACGATGGCCAGGTCGACCGCCCGCCCGACCTCGGCGATCGTCGGGTAGCAGCGGAGCCCGAGGACCTCGTCGTACCGGGGGTTCACGGGGTACACCTCCCCGTCGAACCCGCCCTCGAGGAGCTCCACCAGGGTCTGGCGCCCGACCGATCCCTCCCGGGCGCTCGCGCCGATCACCGCCACCGAGCGGGCCTCGAGCATCCGGCGGAGGGCGTCGCCCGGGGGCGCGCTCACCCCAGGCGGAGCCGCTCCCGGAGCGCCCCGCGCCGGCGGTCGGCCTGGATCACCCGGAAGCAGTTGTAGGCGGGGATCCCGCAGACCCCGCCGCCGGCGTGGGTCGCCGAGCTCGCGTGGTAGAGGCCCCGGATCGGCGTGCGGTAGTCCGCGTAGCCCGGGGCCGGGCGCATGTGGAAGAGCTGGTCCGGGGAGAGCTCCCCGTGGAAGATGTTCCCGCCGACCAGCCCCAGCTCGTGCTCCATGTCGTAGGGCCCGATCACCTGCCGGGCGATCACGCTGGCCTTGAACCCCGGGGCCAGCTCGTCGTAGCAGTCGATCATCCGGTCCGCGTAGGCCTCGAGCTCCTCCCGGTGCGGCTCCTGGCTCCACGTGTGGGGGACCCACTGCGTGAACATCGAGAACAGGTGCACCCCCTCCGGCATCAGCGTCCGGTCGAACGTCGTGGGGATCACCCCGTCGCAGAACGGGCGCTCCGCGGCCCGCCCCTCCCGGGCGTCCTGGAAGGCCCGCTCCGCGTAGGCGGGCGACAGGCACATCTCGACCGACCCCGTGTGGTGGTCCTGGAGCTCCGAGCCCGGGTCCGCGGTGAAGTCCGGGAGCCTGGAGATCGCGACGTTGATCTTCACCACCCCGCTGCGGGTCTTCCAGTTCTCGATGTCCCGGACGAAGTCGGGGGGCAGCTCGGAGCGGTCGAGCAACCGGAGGAACGCGATCTTCGGGTGGATGCAGGTCACGCCGAGCGGCGCCCGCAGCTCCTCACCGCTCTCGAGCGCCACCCCGACGAACCTCCCGCCCCGGGTGAGGATCTTCCCCACGCGGGCGTTCGTCCGGATCTCGGCCCCGAACTCCTCCGCCGCCCGCCGGCAGGTGTCGGCCACGGCCCCCATCCCGCCCTCGGGGAACCCCCAGCTCCCGAGGTGCCCGTCGCCCACATCGCCGATCGAGTGGTGGAGCATCACGTACGCGGTCCCCGGCTCGTCGGGCCCCGCCCAGGTCCCGATCACGCCGTTGATCGTGAGCGCCGCCTTCACCGCGTCCGACTCGAACCACTCGTCGAGCAGGTCGGTGACGCTCATCGTGAAGAGCTTCGTGACGTCCGCGACCCCGCGGACCCCCAGCTTGCGGACCTTCCAGGCGGTCTTCACGGTGTCCAGGAGATCGCCGAGCGCGAGCGAGCCGAGCTTGGGCGGCACGTGGAGCAGCAGCGGCCCGAGGATCGACGCCACGTTCGCCAGCCACTCGTCCCAGAGCGGCAGGGTCTCGGCGTCCTTCTTCGAGAACCGCGCGACGCTCTCGTGGTTCTTCTTGGCGTCGTCCGCGTAGAGCTTGATCGACCGCCCGTCGGGGAAGGCCTGGTAGTACGGCCCCATGGGGTAGACCTTGTAGCCGTGCCGCACGAGGTGGAGGTCGCGGATGATCGTGGGCGGCATCAGGCTCATCACGTACGAGTAGGTGGTGACCTTGAAGTCCGGGTGGTCGGGCCAGGGGCTCGACGTGTCGGCCGCCCCGCCGGTCTTGTTGCGCGCCTCGAGCACCACGGTCCGCGCGCCGGCCCGCGCGAGGTAGGCCGCCGCGACCAGGCCGTTGTGGCCCCCGCCGATCACGATCGCGTCGTAGGTGTTCGCCATCTCGACCTCCGCCGCCGCTCGCCCGCCGCGCGGCCCCGCGGCCGCAGCCGGCCCGCATCATCCCGCTCTTTGAACGGCGGGTCAAGTCGCGCGGGGGTTCCCCGTGTTTGACACCCCAGCTAGATGGGGGAATGATGCGTCGGGGCGGCGGGGTCTGGGGCCGGGCCCGCGTGCCCGGCCTGTGCGCGATTCAGGAGGCGGAACGGAGGGCCGATGGGGGTGGCGAGGCAGCGACAGAACCGGGACCGGCACCAGGAGATCCTCGAGGCCGCGGTCCGGGTCATCACCGAGCGGGGGCTCGCCGACACCCGGATCTCGGACATCGCCGAGCGGTGCGGGGTGTCGCCGGGGCTCATCCTCTACTACTTCGACTCCAAGGACCGGCTCCTGGTCGAGGCCCTGACGTACGCCAACGACCGTTTCTACCTCCGGATGTCGCGGGAGATCCGCCGCCTCCCCCGGGCCTGGGACCGGCTGGTCCGGCTGATCGAGCTCTCGACCCCCGGCTACCTCCCGGGGGAGGAGCCCCTCGACGAGTGGGCGCTCTGGGTGGAGATCTGGGTCCGGGCCCTCCGGGACCCCGAGATGGCGAAGGAGCGCGAGGCCCTGGACAAGCGGTGGCGGGCGGCGATCGCCGACATCATCCGGGGCGGGCAGGAGACCGGGGAGTTCCCCCCGGGGGACGCCGACGAGCTCGCGCTCAGGATCGGCGCGCTGATCGACGGCCTCGCGATCCAGGTCATGATGAACGACAGCGAGGTCACGCCCCGGCACATGCGGGACGCCTGCCTCGAGGTGGCGGCCCGCGAGATCGGCTACGAGCTCGAGCCCACCGGTCGCTGAGCCCTACCCCACAGGGGAGCCGGGCTCCACGTCGCGGTCGGGGCGGAGCAGCACCACCCCGTGGGCGTCGGAGAGCGCGCCGAGCACGAGGACCTCGCTCTCGAACCCGGCGATCCGCTTGGGCGGGAGCCCGAGGACGCAGACCACCTGCCGCCCGAGGAGCTGCTCCTTCGGGTAGTGGGTGACCTGGGCGCTCGACCGACGCGCCCCGAGGGGCCCGAGGTCGATCGTGAGGCGGTAGGCCGGCTTCCGCGCCTCCGGGAAGTCCTCCACCCCCGTGACCACGCCGACGGTGATCCGGAGCCGCTCGAGGTCCTCCCACGTCGCCGCCACGGCGCGGGAGGCTACCAGCCGCCGCCTCGGGGATCGGCGGGCGAGCGTTCGACGTCGGAGGCGACCCGACCGCCGAGCCCCTCGGAGGCTAGCATCTCGATGCTAGGCTTCTTGCATCATGAGGACCACCGTGACGTTCGACGACGACGTCGCCGCGGCCATCGAGCGGCTCCGCCGCGAGGGCGGGCGGGGGCTGAGCGAGGTGGTGAACGAGCTGATCCGCCGGGGGCTCGCCGCCGAGGCCGAGCCGCCCCGGCGGTTCCGCCAGCGCACCGCGCCGCTGGGGCTCCGGATCGACGTCACCGACGTCGCCGAGGCGCTCGACCTCCTCGAAGGCCCGACCCACCGCTGATGCTCGTCGACGCGAACGTCCTCCTGTTCGCCGTCGACGAGCGGAGCCCGTTCCACGAGCCGTGCCGGCGGTGGCTCGAGGAGGCCCTGGGCGGTCCCCGCCGGGTCGGGTTCCCCTGGCCCTCGCTCCTCGCGTTCCTCCGGATCTCCACGCACCCCCGCGCCGCCGAGCGCCCGCTCACGCCCGCGGCCGCCTGGGCCCACGTCGAGCGCTGGCTCGCGGCCGAGCCCGCTTGGGTGCCGATCCCCGGCCCCGGGCACGCCGAGATCCTGGGCGAGCTCGTCGAGCGCTACCAGCTCACCGGGAACCTCATCGCCGACGCCCACCTCGCGGCGCTCGCGATCGAGCACGGCCTGGCGGTGGTCTCGGCCGACACCGACTTCGCCCGCTTCGCCGAGGTCCGGTGGGAGAACCCCCTGGCGCCCCGATGAGCGGGCGCGGGCCGGCGACGCCCGCTCAGCCCGCGATCCGGCTGCGACCGCTCAGCCCGCGATCCAGCGGGCGCCGCGCTTCGCGAGCTGGTCGGCCACGATGTTCCGCTGGATCTCGGAGGTGCCCTCCCAGATCCGCTCCACGCGCAGCTCCCGGTAGAACCGCTCGGCGACGTTCTCCCGCATGTACCCGCGTCCGCCGAAGACCTGCACGGCCCGATCCGCGACCCGGTTCGCCATCTCGCTCGCGTAGAGCTTCGCCATCGAGCAGTGCGCGTGCTGGAGCTTGGGGTCCGCGCCCTCGTCGACCTCCCGCGCGGTCCGGTAGGTCATGAGCCGCGCCGCCCAGAGCTCGGTCGCCGAGTCGGCGAGCATGTGGGAGATGGCCTGGTTCTCGATGATCGGCCGGCCGAACTGGACCCGCTCCTTGGCGAAGGCCGTGGCCTCCTCGAGGAGGCGCTCCGCCGCGCCCAGGCAGCGGGCCGCGATCATCAGCCGCTCGTAGCGGAACCAGGCGTAGGCGTAGGACATCCCGTCGCCCTCCTCGCCGATCCGGTTCGCCGCCGGCACCCGGACGTCCTCGAACCGGACGATCGAGTGGTGGTGGGCGAACGTGTGGCTGTAGGCGGGGCGGCGGACCTCGACCACCCCGGGGGTCCCCTTCTCGACGGCGAACAGGCATTGCCGGCCGGCGTTCGGCCCGTCCGCCAGCTTGGCCTGGAAGAAGACCAGGTCGGCGAGGTTGAACGACGTGACGTGCCACTTCTCCCCGGAGAGGACGTAGTGGTCCCCGTCGCGGCGGGCCGTGGCCCGGATCGCGTCGACGTCCGAGCCCGCCCCCTCCTCGGTGATCGCGTAGCACTCGCGGAGCTCTCCCCGGGCGATCGGGCGGAGGAACCGCTCCACCTGGTCCTCGGTCATCACCCCCGGCGCCCAGGAGGGGCCGGTGTGGCACACCCAGCCGAGGGCGTTCGTGGCCCGTCCCATCTGCTCCTGGACCAACACCTGCTGGAACGTCGTGAGCCCGGCGCCCCCGACCTCCCTCGGGAGCGCGATCGCCCACAGCCCGAGCTCCTTGAGCCGCTCCTCCTGCCGCCGGACGACCTCCTCGGGCAGCTCGCCGTCCGCCATCTCGGCCTCGACCTCGCGGGGGATCAGCTCCTCGTCGACGAAGCGGCGGGCCGCCTCCTGGATCCGCCGGTCCTCCTCGCTCATCGGCTCGGCCATCGCCGGTCCACCCCCGCCGGCACCATACCCATCGCTGAACCGCTGTTCAAACCCTCCCTTCGGCGGGCACGGAGGGCGCCCCTCCTGCCGGGACGGCGGCGCACGTACACTGCACTCCCTCGTACGCTTCGGGGATGGGGGACGATGCCGGACGGAGCCGACGCGCTGGACCGGGCGCTCGAGCTGATCCAGCAGGCGAGCGCCGAGGGGATCCCGCTCCGCCTCGTCGGCGGGCAGGCGGTCCGCGTCCTCTGCCCGGCCTTCCCGCCCCGGATCCGGCGGGACCAGGACCTCGACCTCGCGTCGGTCTCCCGCACCCGACCCCAGCTCTCCCGGTTCCTCGAGGCCCGGGGGTTCGAGCCGGACAGGCTCTTCAACAACCTCCACGGCCACAAGCAGATGTTCTTCCGCTCCCCCGACGGCACCTCGGTCGACGTCCTCATCGACAAGCTCGACATGTGCCACGTGCTCGAGTTCCGGGACCGGATCGAGCGGATGCCGCTCACGCTCGACGTCGCGGACCTCCTGCTCTCCAAGCTCCAGATCGTCCAGCTCAACGAGAAGGACCTCCAGGACGTCCTCTACCTCCTGGCGGCGTTCCCGGTCCGGGAGGGCGACGAGCCCGGCACCATCGGCCTGGCCCGGCTGGCCCAGGTCCTCGGCGACGACTGGGGGTGGTGGCGGACCGTGACCGGGAACCTCGACCTGGTCGCGGGCCTCGACCCCGCGACCCGCGAACGGCTCGCGCCCCCCGACCCCCCGCACGACCCGCTGGCCCAGGCCCGGGCCCTGCGCGAGGCGGCCGACCGGTTCCCCAAGACCCTGCGGTGGAAGCTCCGGGCCAAGGTGGGGGAGCGGGTGCGGTGGTACGAGCTCCCGGAGGAGGTGGCCCGCTGAGCGCGCGTTGCCCGGGCCGCAACGGGACGGTTGCGGCGCGCCCCCGCCGGGCGGAAGATGGGGTGCGAGGGGACCCGTGAAGATCTTCTACGCGACCGACCTCCACGGCTCCGAGGTCTGCTGGCGGAAGTTCCTCAACGCCGGCCCGTTCTACGGCGTCGACGTGCTCATCTGCGGCGGGGACATGACCGGGAAGGCGATGGTCCCCATCGTGAAGCGCGACGGCCGCTACGAGGTCACCCTCCAGGAGATCCCCTACGTCCTCGAGACCGAGGCCGAGCTCGAGGAGATGCGGAAGCGGATCACGAACCGCGGCTACTACCCGGTCGTGGTGACCCCCGAGGAGATGGCCGAGCTCGCCGCCGACGACCGGCTCGTGCAGCGGCGGTTCGAGGAGGAGATCCTCCGGACCGTGGAGCGGTGGATGGCGATGGCCGAGGAGAAGCTGGCCGGGAAGGACCTCCGCTGCTTCGTCTGCCCCGGCAACGACGACATCTTCAAGGTCGACGAGGTGATCGCCCGCTCCTCGGTCGTGGAGCAGGGCGAGGCCCGGGTGATCGACCTCGACGGGCTCACGATGGTCTCGATGGGCTGGACGAACCCCACGCCCTGGAAGACCTACCGGGAGGCCCCCGAGGACAAGCTCCGGGAGCGGATCGAGCGGATGGTCGAGCGGGTCCCCGACCTCCGGCGCGCCATCTTCAACTTCCACGCGCCGCCCTACGGCTCCAACCTGGACGAGGCGCCGGCGCTCGACGAGGACATGAAGTACCTCCACGGCGGGCGGGCGATGCGGCCCGTGGGCTCGAAGGCGGTGCGCGAGGCGATCATCGAGCACCAGCCGCTGCTCTCGCTCCACGGGCACATCCACGAGGGGAAGGGCACCGTGCGCCTCGGCGAGACGCTCGCGGTGAACCCGGGCAGCACCTACGAGGACGGCGTCCTCCAGGGGGCGATCCTGGAGGTCGACCCAAAGCGGCTGAAGATCAAGAACTACCTGCTGGTGAACGGCTGACGGGGGGCGCCCCGGAGACGGGACGGAAAGGGGGGACGTATGGCCGCGACCGGCGCGACCGGCGAGGCCCCGACGCTGTTCCTCCGCAAGGCGACGGGCCTCGTGAAGGGGTGGAACGCGTTCGACGCGTTCATCTACGCGTTCATGTCGGTGAACCTCGTGACGCTCGGGATGTACTACAGCCTGTCGGTGCTCCCGTTCGTCCCCGACGGTCAGGTGATCCCCGCGATCGTGCTCTCGGCGATCGGCGTGTCGTTCCTCGTCGTGACCTACGCCGGGCTGATCGCGGCGATGCCGCGGGCCGGGGGCGATTACGTCTGGCAGAGCCGGGTGCTCTCGGGCGGCGTGGCGTTCGTCCTGTCGGTGACGGGCTGGTGGTTCATCCTCTGGCACTGGGCCCCGATCTACGGGAACATCCTCACGGTCCAGATCCTGCAGCCGCTCGCCGCGCTCCTCGGGCTCCACGGGCTCGTCGACGCGCTCGTGACGAAGAACGGCGTGTTCGTCGTGTCGCTCCTCACGATCCTCCTCGCGGGCTACCTGGTCTCGCTCGGGATGGAGGGCTACGCGAAGGTCCAGAAGGCCTGCTTCTACCTGGCGCTGGTCGGGCTCGTCGTGATGTTCGCCATCATGCTGTTCGGGTCGCGGGCCGGGTTCGAGCGCGCGTTCAACCAGGAGGCCGCGAGCCTGTTCGGGGCCAGCGGGAACGTGTACCGGGAGACGATCCGCGCCGCCGCCGAGGGGAACGGGATCTCGATGAAGGAGGTCTCGCTCTCCCCGTTCTTCGGCCCGACGCTCCTGCTCGTCCCGTTCATGCTGTTCTGGATCCTGTACCCGAACTGGGGGGCCACGCTCTACGGCGAGGTCCGCGGCGCCGGCGACTTCCGGCGGGTCTTCAACGGGATGTTCTGGGGCCTGTGGATCACCGCGGCCATGTCGATCGTCTTCGTCCTGCTCGCGGCGAAGACCTTCGGGTGGGAGTTCTTCAACGCCGCCAACGCGAACTACTGGTTCGCGATCTACGGCTCCGACGTCCAGCCGACGATCCCGCTCTGGCCCTACCCGCCGCTGCTCGCGAGCTTCTACGTCCACAACCGGCTGTTCCAGATCCTCATGGTGCTCGTGTTCGGGGCCTGGTTCGTGGGCTGGGCGGGCACGCTGTTCCTGTCCTCGACCCGCGTGATCTTCGCCGCGGCCTTCGACCGGATCCTCCCGGAGTGGGCGGCGAACGTCTCCGAGAGGCGGCACGTGCCGACCGGGGCGCTGCTCCTCATGTTCGTCCCCTCGATCGTGATCAGCGCGCTCTACGCCTACTGGAGCCAGTTCGTGACCTACACGCTCGACGCCACGCTGGTGATCGCGGTGACGTACCTGGGGAGCGCGGTGGCGGCCACCATCCTGCCCTGGCGACGTCCCGGGATCTACGAGAACTCCGCGGTCTCGCGCTACCGGATCGGCGGGGTCCCGCTGATCTCGGTGGCGGGCTTCCTGACGGTGCTGTTCCTCGGGTGGGCCATCTACAAGTGGCTGTTCGACGAGCTCTACGGGATCGGGGTGGGGAACCCCGCGTCCCTCGTCTACCTGGGGATCCTGTACGGGATCGCGCTCGTGATCTACGTGGTCGCGCGGATCGTCCGGAGGCAGCAGGGCATCGACCTCTCCCGGATCTACCAGGAGATCCCGGTCGAGTAGCCGGCGCCGCGGGGGCCGGGTCCCGCCGGGCGGGCCCGGTCCCCCGCGCGCCCCGGGACCGCCTCAGCCCCGCGGGGCCGCGGCCTGGTCCCGCCGGTGCCGGTAGAACTCGAGGGGCTCCGGCGGCAGCGGCGTGTTCCCCGCGATCAGGTCGGCCGCCTTCTCGGCCACCATCATCACCGGCGCGTAGATGTTCGCGTTGGTGATGCGGGGGAACACGGAGGCGTCCACGATCCGCAGGCCCTCCAGCCCGTGGACCCGCATGCTCGAGGGGTCCACCACCGCCATCTCGTCCAGGCCCATCTTGCAGGTGCACGAGGGGTGGAGCGCGGTCTCGGCGTCCCGGCGCACCCACTCCAGGATCTGCTCGTCCTCCTCGACCCCCGGGCCGGGGGAGAGCTCCCCGGCGTTGTAGGGGTCGAAGGCCGGCTGGTTCAGGATCCGGCGGGCGATGCGGACGCAGTCCACCCACTCCTTCCGATCGCGCTCGGTCGAGAGGTAGTTGAAGCGGATCGCGGGCTTCACCCGGGGGTCGGCGCTCCGGATCCTGACCCAGCCCCGGGAGTCGGAGTACATCGGCCCCACGTGGACCTGGTAGCCGTGGTCGCCGGCGGGCCTGGAGCCGTCGTAGCGCACCGCGATGGGGAGGAAGTGGAACATCACGTTCGGCCAGTCGACCTCGTCGTCGCTCCGGACGAACCCGCCCCCCTCGAAGTGGTTCGTGGCCCCCGGCCCGGTGCGGAAGAACAGCCACAGGAACCCCACCCACGGCCGCCAGCGGTACCGGAGGTAGGGCGCCACCGACACCGGCTGCTTGCACGCGTACTGCACGTAGACCTCGAGGTGGTCCTGGAGGTTCTCCCCCACGCCCGGGAGGTCGTGGACCACCCGGATCCCCAGGGGCTCGAGCAGCCCGGCGGGCCCCACCCCCGAGACCTGGAGGAGCTGGGGCGTGTTGATCGCCCCGCCGCAGAGGAGCACCTCCCCCGCCCGGACCCGCCGCCGGGAGCCCCGGTGGACGTACTCGACCCCCACCGCCCGGGTCCCCTCGAACAGGATCCCGGTCACGAAGGCCCGGGTCTCCACCCGCAGGTTCCGGCGGTGGCGGACCGGGTGGAGGTAGGCCCGGGCCGCCGAGAGCCGCCGCCCGCGGTGGATGTTCCGGTCGAAGGGCGCGAACCCCTCCTGCCTGTAGCCGTTCACGTCCTCGGTGAGCTCGTAGCCGGCCTGCTGGACCGCCTCGAAGAAGGCCCGGAACAGCGGGCTCGACGCGGGGCCGCGCTCCAGGATCAGGGGGCCCGAGCGCCCCCGCCAGGGGTCGTCGGGGCGGGCGGCGAGGCAGGTCTCCATCCTCTTGAAGTAGGGGAGGCAGTGGGCGAAGCCCCAGTGCTCCATCCCGGGGGCCTTGGCCCACCGCTCGTAGTCCATCGGGTTCCCCCGCTGGAAGATCATCCCGTTGATGCTGCTCGAGCCCCCGAGCACCTTCCCCCGGGCGTGGTAGATCCGCCGGCCGTGCATGTGGGGCTCGGGCTCGGACTCGTAGCCCCAGTCGTAGAAGCGGTTGCCGATGGGGAAGGTGAGGGCGGCCGGCATGTGGATGAAGATGTCCCACCGGTGGTCGGGCCGGCCCGCCTCGAGCACCAGCACCCGCGTCGAGGGGTCGGCGGAGAGCCGGTTGGCGAGCACGCAGCCCGCGGACCCCCCGCCCACGATCACGTAGTCGTGCGAGCCGTCGAACGTCCCGGTCATCCCCTGGCCTCCGTGGGTGCCTCAGACCGCCGAGGCGGCCCTCCTCGGGGGCGAGCGGCTGCCCCCGGCGGGTAGTTTCCCGCACCAGGGCCCGACGGGCCGCCCCTCGGTTGCCCGTGCCGCAACGACGGTTGCCCGAAGGGCGGGCGCCGGCCCAAGATGCCCGGGGAGGTGACGATGGGCGAGCACCTGCGGATGTGGATCGGCGGGGAGTGGGTGGACGCGGCGGAGGGCGCCGCCTTCGAGGCCACGAGCCCGGCGACGGGCGAGGTGATCGCGACGGTGCCCCAGGGCGGCCGGGAGGACGCCCGGCGCGCGATCGCGGCGGCGAACGAGGCCTGGCGGCGGTGGGCGGCGCTGTCCGCGTTCGACCGGGCGCGGGCCATGCGCCGGGTCGCCGAGGCGATCGACGCCCGCCGGGAGGAGCTGGCCCGCTGGCTCTCGCTCGACCAGGGCAAGCCCCTCCACGCCGAGGCCGCGGACGAGGTCGAGGAGCTCATCCGGTACTTCGAGATGGCCGAGGCCGACGCCACCCGCCTGGAGGGGCTCCTGCCGCCCTCGGTGGACGCGGGGAAGCGCGTCCTGCTCCAGCGGGTGCCGCGCGGGGTGGTCGGGGTGATCACGCCGTGGAACTGGCCCTACACGATGCCCGCCGAGATCCTCGCGCCCGCCCTGGCCGCCGGGAACGCCGTGGTCTGGGTCCCGGCCCCCACCACCTCGGCCTGCTCGGTGAAGCTCGCCGAGTGCCTCGCCGAGGCCGACCTGCCCCCCGGGGTCTGCAACCTGGTCACCGGCCCCGGGCCCGTCGTGGGCGACGAGGTGGCGGCCAACCCCGGCACGCACGCCGTCGGGTTCATCGGGTCGATCGCCACCGGGCACCGGGTGGCCGAGCGGGCCGCCGGGAAGGAGCTCCTCCTCGAGATGGGCGGGAACGGGCCCCTCGTGGTCCTCGACGACGCCGACCTCGACCGCGCCGTCGAGGCCACCCTCGTCGCCTGCTACCTGAACGCGGGCCAGAGCTGCACGGCGGGCGAGCGGATCCTCGTGCAGGAGGCGGTGCACGAGGCGTTCGTGGCCCGGCTCGCGGAGGCGGTGCGGGACCGGATCCGGCTCGGCGACCCCTTCGACCCGGCGACCACGATGGGCCCGCTCAACAACGAGCCGACCGCCGAGAAGACCGAGCGCCACGTCCGCGACGCCCTCGAGCGTGGGGCGCGCCTCGTCGCGGGCGGCCGACGCTCCGCGCTCGGCCCGCTCTTCTACGAGCCGACGGTCCTGGACGGGGTGACCGAGGAGATGGAGGTGGCCCGGGAGGAGACCTTCGGCCCCGTCGCGCCGGTGACCGCGATCGCCTCCGAGGAGGAGGCGGTCCGGATCGTCGACGCCTCGCCCTACGGGCTCCTGGCCGCGGTCTTCACCCGCGACCTCGCCCGCGGGCTCCGCTTCGCCGAGGCGGTCCGGACGGGCTGGGTCAACGTGAACGAGGGGACCAACTACTGGGAGTCCCACCTGCCCTTCGGCGGGCGCGCGGGCTCCCGGAGCGGCGTCGGCCGGGTCGGCGGGCGCTTCTCGCTCGAGCGCCTCACCGAGATCAAGACCATCGTCGTCGACCTCGGGTAGCCGCCGCCGGCGGGCCGCCGCGTCAGGGCGAGCGGAAGGCGTTCCCCGCCCGGCACCGGGGACGGCCGCACCCGCCGGTTTGACGGGGCCGGACCACGGTCGTACCCTGCGGCGTTGCGGATGGCGGCCCAGGTTGCATCATGAGGAACATCGCGGGCGCGAGCCGAGGCCCCTCGGTGCAGTCGGTGCAGCGCGCGCTCGCGCTCCTCGAGATCCTCGCCGACGAGGGGGGCGAGATGGGCGTGACCGAGCTCGGGCGGCGCCTCGGCGTGCACAAGGCCACGGCCTCCCGGCTCCTCGCCACCCTGGCCGAGCACGCGCTCGTCGAGCGGAACCCGCTCACCGACAAGTACCGCCTCGGGTTCGGGGTCGTGCGCCTGGCCGCCGCCACGGTCGGGCGGCTCGACCTCGTCCAGCAGGCGCGCCCGGTGCTGGAGCAGCTCGCGGAACGGACCGGGGAGACCGTGAACCTCGCGATCCTCGACCAGGACTGGGCCGTGAACATCGACCAGGTCACCGGGGCGAGCGCGGTGGTCTCGGTGTCCTGGGTGGGCAAGCGCACGCCGCTCCACGCGACCTCGAGCGGGAAGGTGCTGCTCGCGCACGCCCCGGCCGAGGTGCGCGAGCGGATCCTCTCCGGGCCGCTCCCGCGGCTCACGCGGCGGACGATCGTCGATCCCGGCGCCCTCCGCCGCCAGCTCGCCGAGGCGGTGGCCCGGGGCTACGCCTTCACGGTGGAGGAGCTCGAGGTGGGGCTCAACGCGGTCGCGGCCCCGGTCCGGCAGGCGGGCGGGGAGGTGGTCGCGGCGATCAGCGTCTCCGGCCCCGCCTACCGGGTCACCCCCGCCCGCATCCCGATGCTCGTCCAGAGCGTGCGCCTGGCCGCCGCCGAGATCTCCCGTCGGATGGGACACGTCGAGAGGAGGGAGTCCGTTGCCCGTTGAGGAGAACCCGGGGATCCTGCTCTACACGAGGATCCGGAAGTCGCCCTACTTCTACGCTTCCCGCAAGCACGGCGTGAAGCGCTACAGCGTCTACAACCACACCTACCACCCCCGCCACTACGGCGACCCGATCCAGGAGTACTGGCACCTGGTCACCAACGTGACGCTCTGGGACGTGGGCGTCGAGAAGCAGATCCAGATCAAGGGGCCGGACGCGTTCGACCTCGCCAACATGATCGTCCCCCGCGACCTCACGAAGTGCGCCGTCGGCCAGTGCAAGTACGTGTTCATCACCGCGCCGGACGGCGGGATCCTGAACGACCCGGTGCTGCTCCGGGTGGAGGAGGACGAGTTCTGGCTCTCGCTCGCCGACTCCGACGTGAACCTCTACGCCCTCGGGATCGCCGCCGCGAAGGGGATGGACGTGACCGTGCGTGAGATCGACGTCGCGCCGGTGCAGATCCAGGGCCCGAACTCGAAGAAGGTGATGGTCGAGCTGTTCGGCGAGAAGGTCCTGGACATCCCGTACTACGGCCTGATGAAGGCCGAGCTCGACGGCCTGCGGGTCGTCGTGTCCCGCACCGGGTACACCGGGGAGGTCGGCTACGAGATCTACCTCTACGACGCCTCCCTCCACGGCGAGGAGCTCTGGGACAAGGTGCTCGAGGCGGGGCGGCCGCACGGCCTCGAGGTCATCGGTCCCTGCCACATCCGCCGCATCGAGGGGGGCATCCTCGCGTTCGGCGCGGACATGTGGTACGACAACAACCCCTTCGAGGTCGGCTACCACTACACCTGGATGGTCGACCTCGACCAGGAGGCCGACTTCATGGGGAAGGCCGCCCTCAAGCGGATAAAGGAAGAGGGCGTGAAGCGGAAGCTCGTCGGCGTCGACATCGAGGGCGAGCCCCTCGGCAGCTACATCGACAACGAGATGATCGACTTCTTCCCGGTCCACGTGGACGGGCGGAAGGTCGGGAAGGTCACGAGCGCCTGCTGGTCGCCCCGCCTGGAGAAGAACATCGGGTACGCCATGCTCCCGATCGAGTTCACCGAGCTCGGGACGGAGCTCGAGGTCGACACCCCGAGGAGCGGGAGGGTGCGGGCGGTCGTGGTCCCCATGCCCCACTGGGACCCGAAGAAGGAGATCCCCAAGCGGTGAGCCGGTCGGGGGTCGTCGGGCGTCTGCTCGAGAACGCCCGGTTCGAGATCGTGCCCACCGCTGGGGTGGAGGCCGAGCTCCGCCACCTCCCCCCGGGGACGACCGTGACCGTCACCTGCTCGCCGCGCAAGGGGATCGACCGGACGCTCGAGCTGGCGGAGCACGTGCAGCGGCGGGGGTTCCGGGCCGTGCCCCACGTCGCGGCGCGCCTCGTGACCGGCCGGGCCCACCTCCGGGCGATCCTGGGGAGGGCCGGCGACGCCGGGTTCGAGGAGCTCTTCGTGGTGGGGGGCGACGCAACGGAGCCCGCCGGGCCCTACGCCTCCGCCGGCGAGCTCCTCCGGGAGATGGCCGAGCTCGACCACGCCGTGGGGGCGGTGGGGATCGCCGCCTACCCGGAGCGGCACCCGCTGATCGAGGACGAGGAGCTCCTCCGGGCCCTCCTCGAGAAGCAGCCCTTCGCCCGCCACATGGTCACCCAGATCTGCTTCGACCCCCGCACCCTCGTCCGCTGGCTCGACGAGGTCCGGGCGCGGGGCGTCACGCTGCCCGTGTACGTGGGGGTCCCGGGCGCGGTGCGGCGGCGGCGGCTGCTCGAGATCTCGCTCCGGGTCGGGATCGGCGACTCCGTCCGCTACCTCACGAAGCACGGGGGCATCGTCGCCCGCCTGCTCCGGGGGGGCTCCTACCGCCCGGACGGGTTCCTCGCCGGGCTCGTCCCCCTCGTCGCCGGGCGGGCGGACGTGCTCGGGCTGCACCTGAACACGTTCAACCAGCTGGAGGCCACCGAGCGATGGCGCCGCGAGGCCCTCCGCGCCTACGGGTACGCGCGACCGGCCGCCGCGGTGGGCGAGGAGGACGCGGCGTCGTGATCGGGACGTCCTGAAGGAGCGCGAGGAGGAGGCATCGATGGCCGAACTGCCGGACGAGGCGCGGGTCGTCGTGATCGGCGGGGGGATCGTCGGCAACAGCGTCGCGTACCACCTCGCCAGGCTCGGGTGGAGGGACATCGTGCTCCTCGACAAGGGCCCGTTCCCGAACCCCGGCGGTTCCACCGGCCACGCGTCGAACTTCATCTTCCTGGTCGACCACAACAAGGAGATGACCAAGGTCACCCTGGACAGCGTCCGCCAGTACAAGGAGCTCGGGGTCTTCACCGAGTGCGGGGGGATCGAGGTCGCCCGGACCCCCGAGCGGATGGAGGAGCTGAAGCGCCGGGTGGCCTCGGCCAGGTCCTGGGGGGTCGAGCCGGTCGAGCTGCTCACGCCGAAGCAGGTGAAGGAGCTCGTCCCCTTCATCAACGAGGAGGTGATCCTCGGCGGGTTCTACACGCCGGGGATCGGCGTGGTGGACTCGCTCCGGGCCGGGACGCTGATGCGGGAGGAGGGCGAGCGGCTCGGCGCGCTCACGATCTCCCCCAACACCGAGGTCGTGGGGATCGACGTCGAGCGGGGCCGGGTGCGCCGGGTCCGCACCACCAGGGGCGACGTCCGGACCGAGATCGTCGCGGTCTGCTGCGGGGTGTGGAGCCCGCGGATCGCGCGGATGGCCGGGGCGTCGATCCCGCTCACGCCCGCCGTCCACCAGATGATCGACGTCGGACCGGTCCCGCTCTTCGAGAAGACCGTGGGCGAGATCGAGTACCCGATCGTGCGCGACGTGGACCGGAACATGTACGAGCGGCAGCACGGGAGCGAGTTCGAGATCGGGTCCTACGCGCACCGGCCGATCCTCGTGGAGCCCGACGACATCCCCTCGATCGAGGAGGCCCCGCTCTCCCCGACCGAGCTGCCGTTCACCAAGGAGGACTTCGACCCGCAGATGGAGGACGCCCTCGAGCTGTTCCCGGAGATCGTGGGCGACGAGCGGGTCGGCGTGAAGTACGCGATCAACGGGCTGATCTCGCTCACCCCCGACGGGATGCCCCTCGTCGGCGAGACGCCTGAGGTGAAGGGCCTGTGGTCGGTGGCGGCGATCTGGGTGAAGGAGGGGCCCGGGTTCGGCCGGATCGCCGCGGAGTGGATGACCGACGGGAACCCCGAGATCGACCCCCACCAGTCCGACGTGGCCCGCTTCTACGACCACCAGCGGACCAAGCACCACATCGTGGCCCGGTGCTCGGAGGGCTACAACAAGACCTACGGGATCGTGCACCCCATGGAGCAGTGGAGCTCCAACCGGGACGTGCGGCTCTCGCCGTTCAACGCCCGCGAGCGCGAGCTCGGCGCGGTCTTCTTCGAGGCCGCGGGGTGGGAACGCCCGTTCTGGTACGCCTCGAACGAGCGGCTCCTCGAGGAGTACGGCGACCGCGTGATGCCCCGGGAGGCCGAGTGGGAGTCCCGCTGGTGGTCGCCGATCATCAACGCCGAGCACCTCGCGATGCGGGACCGGGTGGGGATCGTCGACCTCTCTGCGTTCGCGATCTTCGACGTCACCGGGCCGGGCGCCCTCGCATACATGGAGCGGATGTGCGTCCAGCCGATGGACGTCCCGGTCGGCCGCGTGGTCTACACGCCGCTGCTGAACGACGCCGGGCGGATCAAGGCCGACCTCACCGTGATGCGCCTGGCCGAGGACCGGTTCCGGGTGGTGACCGGGGGCCTGGACGGGCCCAGGGACCGGAAGTGGTTCCTCGACCACCTGCCCGAGGACGGCTCAGCCCAGCTCTTCGACGCCACCTCCTCGTGGTGCACCGTCGGGCTGTGGGGCCCGCGGGCGCGGGACGTCCTGGCCTCGGTCACCGGCGACGACGTCTCGAACGAGGGCTTCCCCTTCGCCACCTGCCGGTTCATCGAGATCGACGGCGTCCGGGCCCTGGCCTCTCGGATCTCCTACGTCGGCGAGCTGGGCTGGGAGATCTACGCCCCGATCGAGCAGGGGGCCCGCCTGTGGGACGTGATCTGGGAGGCGGGCGAGCCCCACGGGATCGTCCCGGTGGGGATCGGCGTCTACGGGACCACGGCGCGCCTCGAGAAGTGCTACCGCGCGTACGGGAACGAGCTCGAGATGGAGTACACGCTGGTCGAGGCGGGCCTCGCCCGGCGCACCGTGAAGGACGTGCCCTTCATCGGGCGGGACGCGTACCTCCGCCAGCGCGAGGAGGAGCCGGCCGCCATCCTCTGCACGCTCACGCTCGACGACCCCACCTCCTCCTCGGGCGTCAAGCGCTACATGATGGGCCGGGAGCCGGTCCTGACGCGCGACGGCCGGCCCCTCGAGGACCGGGAGGGGCGCCGGTCCTACGTCACGAGCGCGGGCTCGGGGCCCTCGGTCGGGACCCACGTCATGCTGGCCTACCTCCCGCCCGAGCACGCGCGGGAGGGGGAGCGGCTCGCCGTCGAGTACTTCGGCGAGCGCTACCCCGTGACCGTCGCGGTGGTCGGGAACCGGCCGCTCTTCGACCCCGGGAACGCCCGAATGAAGGCCTGAGGTGGCCGTGAACGTCCTGGTCTGCGTGAAGCGGGTGCCGACGACCGGCGGTCGGATCGCCCTCACGCCCGACGAGCAGGACATCGACACCCGCTTCTCCGGGTGGACCGTGAGCCCCCACGAGGAGTGCGCGGTCGAGGAGGCCGTCCGGCTGGTCGAGGCCCACGGCGGCGCGAGCACGGTCCTCACGCTCGGGCCGCCCGCGGCCGAGGAGCAGCTCCGCGACGCCCTGGCGGTGGGCGTGGACGAGGCCGTCCTCCTCGAGACCGACGGCTCGGAGTGGGACCCGCAGGAGACCGCGGGGGCGATCGCGGGGGCCGTCCGCTCGCTCGAGGCCGCCGCGGCGCCGTTCGACCTCCTGCTCTTCGGGAACGAGGCCGCCGACACGGGCGGCTACCAGGTCGGGATCCGGGTGGCCCACGCCCTCGGCCGGCCCTGCGTGGCGGGCGCGAAGGCGCTCGAGCTGCGGGACGGGACCGCGGTCGTCCGCCGGGAGGCCCCGGGCGGCGGCTGGGAGGTGCTCGAGGCGCCGACGCCGGCGGTGGTCACCGTGAAGGAGGGGATCAACCTGCCTCGGTACCCCTCGGTCCCCGGGCGGATCCGCGCCAAGAAGAAGGAGGTCCGCCGGCTCGCGCCGGAGCGGACCGGCGCCCGGCTGCGCAAGCGGCGCCTGGTCCTGCCCCCCGCCCGGGAGGAGCGGGCGGAGGTCCTGGGCCACGGCCCGGAGGCCGCGCCGAAGGTGGTGGAGGTGCTGCGCGGGCTGGGGCTGGTGCCGTGACGGGTCCGGCGATGATCCTCGCCTACGTCGAGCACCTCGACGGCGCGCCCGACGACGCCTCCCTCGAGGCGGTCTCGCTGGCCCGCCGGCTCGCGGAGCCGGCGGGCTGGGAGGTCCACGCCCTCGTGGTGGGGGGCGGAGGGAGCGCCGCGGCATCCGCCCTCGGCGCCCACGGCGCCTCGGTCCTCGACGTCGCGGGGGGCGGGGGGCTGGACGGCCCCTACGCGCCCGAGGCCTGGGGGTGGGCGCTCGCCGAGGCCGTGCGGGCGACGTCGCCGCGCCTGGTCCTCGCGCCCGGGACCGACCGGGGGCAGGAGGTCCTGGCCCACGCCGCGGCGGCCCTCGACCTGCCGATGGCCGCGAACTGCGTCGAGGTCACGCCGGGCCAGCCGACCAGGGTGCTCCGCCAGCGGTGGGGCGGGACGCTCCTCGAGGAGGCCGAGGTCGACGCCCCGACCGTGCTGTGCACGGTCGCGCTCCACGCGGTCCCCGCCGAGCCCGCCGGCGCCCCGGCGAACCCCGAGGTCCGGGCGTTCTCCCCGGCCATCCCCGAGGACGCGTTCCGCGCTCGGGTGGTGGACCGGGTGGAACCGGACCGGTCCGGCGTCTCGCTCGCCGAGGCCAAGGTCGTGGTCGGCGGCGGCCGGGGCGTCGGCGGGCCCGAGGGGTTCCGGGTGCTCGAGGAGCTCGCCGAGCTGCTGGGCGGGGCGGTGGGCTGCTCCCGGGTCGTGACCAGCGCCGGCTGGCGCCCGCACACCGACCAGATCGGCCAGACCGGGACCCGGATCGCGCCCGACCTCTACATCGCCTGCGGGATCAGCGGCGCCACGCAGCACATGGTGGGCGCCCGGGGCGCGAAGCGGCTGCTCGTGATCAACACGGACCCCGAGGCGCCGATCGTCTCGCACGCCGACTGGGTCGTCCTGGGCGACCTCCACGAGGTCCTCCCGGCCGTGGTCGCGGCGGTCCGCGAGGCCAAGGGCGCCTGAGGGCGAGGAGGGTCGCCGCGGACCTACCCGGCGAGGCCGAGGAGCACGAGGCCCGCGATCACCACGGCGACGCCCGCCGCCTGGTTGGGGGCGGGCCGCTCGCCGAAGAACGCGATCCCCGCCGCGACCGGGATCAGCGTGTAGGTCGAGGACACCACCGAGACCACCGACACGAGCCCCACCTCCATCCCCCATGCGAAGAGGATCACGCCCGCGATGTCCGCGAGGCCGACGCCGGCGGCCGCGGCGGCCCAGGCGGGGCTGCGCAACGGCCGGAGCGCAGGGCGCCTCGCCGCGAGCAGCAGGAGGAGGGACGCGACGCTCCCCACCCGCACCGTCGCGACGGTCGAGAGCCACCCCAGCTCCTTCGAGAAGAGACCGAGGAGGAACGCGCTCACCCCGAACAGCACGAGGCACCCCAGGGCCGGCAGGAGGCCGGGGAACCCGCGCGTGGCCTCGGCGGGGATCCGGCGGAGGTCGGCCGAGATCAGCACGACGCCCGCCATCGTGAGCAGCGCGCCGGCCAGCGCGAGCCCCCGCAGCGACTCGCCGAGGAACACCACCGCCAGGGGGACCGTGACCGCGGCGTAGGCCGCCGACACCGGCGACACGAGCGCGACCGGGCCGAGCTCGAGGGCCCGGTAGAACAGGGCGTAGGCCCCGGCCCCCACGGCCCCGCTCGCGAGGAGCGCGGCCAGCTGGGCGCCCCCGGGCGAGGGCAGGACGCCAGCGGCGAGCCCCAGCGCGAGGAGGGGGATCAGCGCGGCGACCTGGGAGGCCACGGTCGTGGCGAGGCTCCCGATCCGCCGCCCCACCACCGCGGCGGCGACGTCCGCGATCCCCCAGGCCAGGGCGGTGCCGAGGCCGAAGATCACGGCGCCGGCCCCGCCTCGGCCAGGGCGTCCACGGCCACCGCGCCCCGCCGGCCGACGACCAGGGGGTTGGCCTCGAGGGACGCGAGGCGGCCCCGGAGGTCGTGGGCCGCCCACGACACCGCCCGCACCGCCCGGGCCACGGCCCGGAGGTCGTGGCGGGCCGGATCGAGCCCGCAGCGCGGCGCCTGGGACCGGACGAAGGACTCCGCCTCGGCCGGCGCGAGGGGGCAGGCCACGAAGGTCGCCTCCCCCGCCTCGGCGAGCGCGCCGCCGGGGCGGATCGTGACCGCCGGGCCGAACCGTTCGTCCACCACGGCCCCGACCAGCACCTCGGCGCCACTCGCCATGGCCTGGACCAGCACCCGGGGATCCCGCGCCCCCGCCCGACGCG
>DATLZM010000155.1:0-4349 GCA_035573995.1 Actinomycetota bacterium
CGCGCGGCGGCCCGGGGCGTCGGAGGGGACCGCCGAGCCGAGCGGGGGAGCACGCGGTCCCGCGACGGCCGGCCCCGGGGAGGCGGCCGGAGAGCCGCCGGGGTCCGAGGGGTAGCCGGGCCCGGCCAGCCCGCCGATGCGCCTGATCCCGCGGACGCGCCGGAAGGACCCCGAGCGCACGATGACGGTGGTGGAGCACCTCGAGGAGCTCCGCTACCGCCTGATCGTCTCCCTCGGCGCGATCGGCGTGGGGTCGCTGGCCGGGTGGTTCCTCTACGACCCGGTGGTCCGCCTGCTCCGGGAGCCCTACTGCGACACGATCCGGGCGCTCCCGCCGGGCAACCGCCCGCCCACCGGCTGCTCGTTCGTCTTCGGGAGCCCCCTCGACGCCGTGGTGGTGAAGCTCAAGGTCGTGGTGTTCCTCGGGCTCGCGGTGGCCCTCCCGATCGTCCTCTACCAGCTCTGGGCGTTCATCGTCCCCGGCCTCACGAAGCGGGAACGCCGTCTGGCCGGGCCGTTCGTGCTCTCCTCGGTGATCCTGTTCCTCCTGGGCGCGCTCTTCGCCTACCTCACGCTGCCCCGGGGCCTCTCGTTCCTCCTGGGCTTCGCGGGGGAGTTCGTCGTGCCCCTCCTCACCGCCGACCGGTTCCTGGGGTTCGTGATGATGCTGACGCTCGCGTTCGGGATCTCGTTCGAGTTCCCGATCGTGCTGATCTTCCTGGCCCTGGTCGGCGTCCTCTCGAGCCAGCGGCTGCGGGAGTGGCGGCGAGGAGCCATCGTCGTCCTCGCCGTGTTCGCGGCCGTGATCACGCCGAGCGCCGATCCCTACACGATGATCGCGCTCACGGTCCCGCTCTACCTCTTCTACGAGGCGGCTATCCTGGTGGCCCGGCTCATGCGCCGCTGAGGGGACCCCCATGGCGATCAAGGGGAAGGGGAGGACGCGCAGCAAGCAGGTGGCCCGGGCGCCTCGCCCGGTCCCCGTGCGGGTGAAGCCGCCCCTGCTCCTGCGCCGGCCGGTCCAGGTCGCGGGGGCGTTCCTCGCGGGCATGGGGCTCGTGGCGGCCGTGGTCTGGGCCGCGAACGGGATCCGCGCCGAGCGGGCGGCGGCGGCGGCCGCGGCGCGCGACCGGACCCGGGAGGCGGTGCTCCGGGAGTACCAGGCGCGGATCCAGGCGATCCTGGCCCCGATCGGCCAGCCCCGGGCGCCGGTGGGGTTCGACGTCCTCCCCGCGTTCTCGTCGGAGCTTGCGCGCCTCGCCGACGGGAAGGCCGCGCCCTCCGAGGTCGCCGGGACGGCGCGGGAGGCGGCCGCGGCCGCCCAGCGGGCCGCCGGCCAGCTCCAGGCGATGAAGCTCGACGACCTCCTCCGGGACAAGGGGTTCTCGCTGGCGGGGGTGAACTACGTCCTGAACTCGCGGCGGCGGATGGCCCAGGGGCTCGAGCTGTACGCGCGGGCCGCCCGGGCCGTGGCGCGGGCGGCGCGGCTCCCGGCCGAGGGGGCGGATGGGCTCGTCGCCCTGGCCTCGGAGGTGGCCGACCTCGCCGACCAGGTGTTCCAGGACGGCTGGCAGGACTACCAGCAGGCCCTCACGTCGGCCGGGATCTTCCCCGACATCCAGCCCCCCGGCCCGGGCGACCTGGGCGGGGGGTAGGGGTGGCCGACGCCCTCCTCCTCGTCCACGCCTTCCCCCTCGACGCCCGGATGTGGGAGCCGCAGCTCGCGGCGTTCGCCGGGAGCGTCCCGGTGCTCGCGCCCCACCTCCCCGGGTTCGGGGGGACCGATCCCGCCGACGACGTGATGACGATGGGGGCCGCCGCCGAGCGGCTCCGGGCCGAGCTCGACCGCGCCGGCGTGGATCGGGCCGTGGTCTGCGGCCTCTCGATGGGCGGCTACGTCGCCTTCGAGCTGTGGCGGCGCGCGAGGGAGCGGATCTCGGGCCTCGTGCTCGCGAACACCCGCGCCGTGCCCGACGGGGCCGACGGGGTCGCGGCGCGCCGGGCCCTCGCGGAGCGGCTGCGCGAGGAGGGGATCGGCTTCCTCGTCGAGTCGCCCCCGCCCCTCCTCTCGCCGGGGGCGCCCCCGGAGCTCTGGGCGAAGGTCCGGAGGATCATCGCCGACCAGGATCCCGACGCGGTGGCCGCGGCCTCCCTCGGCATGGCCGAGCGTCCCGACTCCACCCCCGACCTCCCCACGATCGACGTCCCGACCCTCGTGATCACCTCCACCGAGGACCACCTGATCCCGGCGGAGGCCACGGCGCCCATGGCGAGCGCGATCCCCGGCGCGGTGCTCGAGGTGATCGAGGGCGCCGGGCACCTCTCGAGCCTCGAGGCGCCCGAGGAGTTCAACCGGCTCCTCCGCGAGCACCTGGAGCGCTGCGGCCTCGCCGGGTAGCCGTCGACCTGGGGACCGGCCCCCGGGCCGTAGACTCGAGGGTGGACGTGACAGACCTCGAGCGGTTCGCCTCGCGGTACCCGTTCCCCCTCGACGACTTCCAGGTCCAGGCCATCCGGGCCCTCGCCGAGGGGGAGTCCGTGCTGGTCGCCGCCCCCACCGGCTCGGGCAAGACGGTCGTGGCCGAGTACGCCGTGGACCGGGCCCTCGAGCTCGGCGGCAAGGCCTTCTACACGACCCCCCTGAAGGCGCTCTCGAACCAGAAGTTCGGGGACCTCGTGGCGCGCCACGGGGCCGCCCGGGTGGGGCTCCTCACCGGCGACAACTCGATCAACGGCGAGGCCCCGATCGTGGTGATGACCACCGAGGTCCTCCGGAACATGCTCTACGAGCGCAGCCCGACGCTCGAGGGGCTCCTCTTCGTGATCCTCGACGAGGTCCACTACCTCCAGGACCCCTACCGGGGCGCGGTGTGGGAGGAGGTCCTGATCCACCTCCCGCTCACGGTCTCGGTCGTCTGCCTGTCGGCCACGATCTCGAACGCGGAGGAGTTCGGAGAGTGGATCGGGACGCTCCGGGGCCCCACGCGCGTGGTGATCGAGGAGCGCCGCCCGGTCCCGCTCCAGCACTGGTACCTCGTCGGCCGGGAGCTCCACCCGATGCACATGGAGGAGGACGGCCGCCTCGTCCCCAACCCCCACCTCGTGTCGCTCGACCGGCGGGAGCTGCGGGTCGCGGCCGGGGAGCGGCGGTACCCGGGGGCCGCCCGGGCCCACGGGACGGCCCGCCAGCGCGAGGACCACCGACGGGTGTACGTGCCCCGTCGCGAGGAGGTGGTGGAGGTCCTGGCAGGGCGCGGGATGCTCCCCGCGATCTACTTCGTGTTCAGCCGGGCCGGGTGCGACCGGAGCGTGCGCTTCCTGCTCTCGGCGGGCGTCCGGCTCACCACCGACGAGGAGCGGGAGCGGATCCGCTCGTTCGCGGAGATGCGGGTGGCCTGGATGGACGAGGCCGACCTGGTCACGCTGGGCTTCGGGGAGTTCCTCGAGGCCCTGGGGGCCGGGGTGGCGGCGCACCACGCGGGGATGCTCCCGGTCTTCAAGGAGACCGTGGAGGAGCTCTTCGAGGCGGGCCTGGTGAAGGTGGTCTTCGCGACCGAGACCCTCTCGCTCGGGATCAACATGCCCGCCCGGACCGTGGTGATCGAGGACCTCTGGAAGTTCTCCGGCGAGCGCCACGAGCTCCTCACGCCGGGGGAGTACACGCAGCTCGCCGGGCGGGCCGGGCGGCGGGGGATCGACGAGATCGGCCACGCCGTGGTCCTGTACCAGCGCCAGGTGCCGTTCGAGCGGGTGGCCGCCCTGGCCGCCACCCGCACCTACGAGCTGACCTCGAGCTTCCGGCCCTCCTACAACATGGCCGTGAACCTGGTCCGCTCCTACACCCGGGAGCAGGTCCACCACCTCCTGAACTCGTCCTTCGCGCAGTTCCTCGCGGACCGGGGCGTCGTGGCCCTGGAGCGGGAGCTCGAGCGGGACCGGGCCTACCTCGAGGGCTACGAGCGGCAGATGGCCTGCCACCTCGGCGACTTCCGGGAGTACTGGGCGCTCCGCGAGCGGGCCCGGCGGGTGCGGGAGGAGGCCCTCCGGGGCCGGGAGCGCGTGCTGGCCGAGGCCACCCGGGAGGCCCTCGCCGCGCTCCGCCCCGGGGACGTGATCTTCGTGCCCCGGGCCCGCCGCCGGGGGCTCGCCGTGGTCCTCTCCTCCCGGGACGGGCGGCCGACGGTGCTGGGCCAGGACCGCCGGTTCTTCCGACCATCGGCGAAGGACTTCGAGGAGCCGCCGCAGGTCCTGGCTCGGATCGCCCTCCCGAGGAGCGGGAACGCGCGGAGCGCCCGCTACCGCCGGGACGTCGCGGCCCGCCTGGTCGCCCTCGACGTCCGGCCGCCGCG
>DATLZM010000156.1:0-13636 GCA_035573995.1 Actinomycetota bacterium
GCGGGTCCGAGGCCGCGACGTAGCGGGCGAGGACGTGCACGACGGCCGTGACCTCGGAGGCGGCGGGCGTGGCCCGCGCGGCGAACCGCCCCCGCTGCGTCCCGGCCGCGTCCTCCCGCACGAGGTCGATCAACCGTCGCACCAGCGGATGGGCGAGGTCGAGGACCTCGAGCTCGGGGTCGTCGCGCCCGAGCTCGGGGCTGAACGTCACGGCGAGCCCCTGGCCCTCGGGGTCGAGCTCGGCCAGGCGGCGTTCCTCCAGCCGGGCCAGGAACGAGCCGTCGCCCGTCGGCTCGAGGGCGCCGCCGAAGCGGGCCAGGGCCGAGCGGACGAAGCCCTCGATCTCCTCGGGGCTCCCCACCGTCTCGTGCGTGCGTCGTAGGGCCTCCTCGACCTCGGGGAGCCTTAGCTCCTGCTGGCCGTAGAAGGACTCCTCCTGGATGCGCTCGATCCGGGCCCGGTCGAAGGGGTCCGGGAGCTCCTCGTCGTCCGCGGCGGGGTCCCCGAAGAGCGCGAGCTGGCGGGAGCCGTAGCGTCGCATGAGGTCGCGGAGGTCCCTGCCCGAGGACAGGTACACGGGACAGAAGCCGAACTCATCGCGGATCGCCCGGGCCTTCCGCTCGATCACCTCGAGCATCGCCACGTCCAGCGGGTCGTCCAGCACCAGCGTGGTGATCCCCACGGTGGGCTCGGGCTGCCCGTAGCGGTCGATCCTCCCGTTCCGCTGCTCGAGCCGGTTGGGGTTCCAGGGCAGCTCGTAGTGGACGATCTCGGCGCAGGCCCGCTGGAGGTCGAGGCCCTCGGAAATCGCATCGGTCGCGAGGCACACCGCGCGGTCGGTACGCTCGAAGGCACGGAACACGCGCCGCCGTTCGGCCTGCGGGAGGTCCCCATGGATCTCGAACACCTCGATCCCCTGGAGGGCCCCCGCCTTCGTCCGCTCCCGCGCCAGCTGAGCGCTCAGGTAGTCGAGCGTGTCCTTGTACTTGGTGAACACGAGGACGCGCCGGCTCCGGGGGTGGGCGGAGAGGCGCCGCGGGAGGACCTCCCGGCAGAGGTAGCGGAGCTTGGAGTCCCTGCCCGGGCCGAGGGCCCGGGCCAGCCGCTCGAGCTCCTCGAGCTCGTCCAGCTCCTCCGGTCGAACAGCCGCCGCGTCGAGCCTCCGGGAACGCTCCTCGTCGGTCCGGTCATCCCCGGCAGGGACGTCGGTGACCACGGCCCCCGCCTCCGCTGCGGTGGGGTCGGGTGGCGGCTGAAGCCTCTTGGCGATGGCCTGCAGGATGGTGTCCCGGCGATTGGCGAGGGAGGCCCGGAGCGCCGCAGGGCTCGAGAGCGCCCGCTTCTGGAGGTGGGCGGCGACCCAGAAGTGGATGGCCTGCGGGCCGCGGGCCTCGATGCGGTCGGTGTAGGCGCGAAGGCGGACGAACAGATCCCGTTCCGCTGGCGAGATCGGAATCACGGGTTCCCAGGGATCCCGCTTCGGGAAGAGGCGACGATCGCCGTACCACTCCTCGATGTCCTTCCGCCGCCGCTGGACGATGTGGCGGCGGGCCACGTCGCGGACCACCCGCCCGTCCGAGACGGCCGCGGGGTTCAGGGCCGCGACGAGGCTCGCGAAGGAGTCCGTGTAGCCGTTGTGCGGGGTGGCCGAGAGAAGGATCAGGTGATCGACCCGCCGCGCCAGGCGGGCGAGGAACTCGTACCGCTGCATCTCCTCGCCCCGGCCGGCGGCCTGGTGCGGACGGGCGGCGATGTGGCACTCGTCGACGATCGCCGCGTCCCAGCGGGCCGCCAGGATCTCCCCGGGGTGCTTCTTGGCGTAGTCGATGGAGACCACGACGAAGGGGAACGCCTCCCAGGGCGACTGACCGGGCAGGAGCCGCCGCTCCAGCGCGGGGCGGAGGTACCCCGCGACGATCACGGCGTCGATGTGGAAGAAGTGCTGGAGCGCCTCCTGCCACTGCTCGCGGAGGCTCGCGGGCACCACGATGAGCGCCCGGTCGACGACGCCCCTGGCGACGAGCTCGGCGAGGATCAGTCCGGCCTCGATCGTCTTCCCGATCCCCACGTCGTCGCCGATGAGTAGCCGGACGCGGTCCCGGCCGAGCGCCATGAGCAGGGGCACCAGCTGGTAGGGCTCGGGGATCGCCCGCGAGCGCTGCAGCCCCAGGAACGGCGCCGAGCCGTGGATGAGCGAGAGCCGGTAGGCTCGAAGCAGGAGGTCCTGCTCGGCCGGATCCCCGGGCGAGCCCGGGTCGGGCGGCGGGAGGGCCCCTGGCCGCACGTCCGGCTCCTCCAGGCTCCTCAGGAACCTGCGGGGGTAGGTGTCCCGCCCATCGAGCGGGGTGGCGGCGAACTCCGTCTCGCCGACGCGGTCGACCCGCCAGAGGCGTTCCCGCAGCCTGATGACCGCCCCGGGCCGGAGTTGCGCCGTCATGCAGCGGAGAGCATAGCCGGGGACCGCTGGGCAGGGAACGAGGGAACCGAACGAAGCCGAGCAGGGTCGCCGGCCCGGATCCCTGAAACTTGGGAGCGGCCTGAGCTGCTATGCCCGCCGGGCTAGCGGCCAGCCGGGGGGAGGAGGCCCCCCACAGGGCACTCATCATCGGAACGGGGCAGCTGGTCGAGGAACTCGCGGAGCCCGGCCACGACCAATGTCTCATCCGCGCTGCTCGCGACCGGGATCTGGGTATTCCGTTGGCGAGGCCACCTCCGCTTGCAGGCGCTACAGGCGAACGGTGCAGGTGACGCGTTAGAGGCCGGGGTGATCGCCGACCAGCCACGGCGGATCGAGTCTTGCCGGCCCGTCGACGACGTCCGTCGCCAGGAAACCGGACCTGCCCCCTGTCCCGTGCCGGCGCTTCACCCCTCGCTGTGGCTGGGGACGGAGGCCCCTGGTCGATCCAGGCTCCTCCGCAGCCGTCGGAGGAGCAAGTGCTCGTCGGCTTCCAGCTCGCCCAGCAGCCCCTGGGGCCGGAAGTACATCATGATGAGGAGAACCAGGGCGATCGTGATTTGCGACAGGCCGAACAGACCAGCGGAAGCCTCCACCTCCCGGAGGGCCTCGCTCGCAGCGTACAGCACCGCCGTTCCCGCAATCGCGCCCGAGACGGTGGTCATGCCGCCGACGATGAGCATCGCAAGGGTCGTGATCGTGAGACCGAGGTAGAACTGCTGCGCCGAGAACGCCCCGAGGAGGTGGGCGTAGAGGACACCGCTGATCCCGGCCAGGGTCGCACTGAGGATCCACGCTACGAGCCTCGAGTTCGCCACCCTCACCCCCATCGCCTGGGCGACGACCTCGTCCTCCCGGGAGGCCCGCAGGCGTAGACCGAGCGGAGAATCGCGGAAGAGGCGGGTCACCAGGACGCCCGTGACAGCGAACCCCAAGGCCCACGTCGCGTTCGTCACCCGGGGCACCCCGTAGAGGGCTCGCCGCCCGCCGGTGACCCCCGTCATCCCAGCAATCACGACGTTCACCACCACGAGGAACGCGAAGGTGGCGATGGCCCCGGCCGAACCTGTGAGTCGGCTGAGGGGCAGACCGACGAGGAAGGCAACCAGGGCGACGAACCCCACGGCGATCGCGAGGGCGGCCACGAACGGGAGCTGGTGCTCCGCGACGATCGGAGGCAAAGATCTGAGCGCCGTCGACTTGATCGGGGAGGGGATCGTGAGCAGGGCCGATCCGTACGCCCCCAGAGCCATGAACGCGATATGCCCGAAGGAAGTCACCCCCGAGTTCCCCGTGAACATCTGCAGGGCGAGCACCACGAGGAGCGAGATGGAAAACAGGGCGATGCGCGTCCCCATACCGGGCCCCCCGAGGCCACGCAGGAGCACGCCGACGAGCAGCAGGACCGACGCCGAGGCCAGGCCTCCCGAGATCGATCGGCGAGGCCAGCCGCTCCGCGACGAGGTCCCCTGCACGCTCAGACCCCCTCCCGGGCACGCCCGAGCAACCCCGTGGGTCGGAGGAGCAGGATGACGGCGACGACCCCGAATGTGAAAGCGTCTCTGAAAGCGAGGAGCCCCTCAGGGAGCACGACCTGGAACCCCACCTGGAGCGCGGCGAGGAGGAACGCGCCCACCACAGCCCCCGAGAGGTTGCCCAGACCTCCCAGCACCGACGCAATGAAGGCGCTAATGAGAAGCGGGAGCCCCATCGTCGGCTCGACCACCCCGGTCTGGGCGACCACGAGCAAAGCACTCACCCCGGCCAACGCACCGGAGATGAGGAAGGCCACCGCGACGACGCGGTTCGCCCGGATACCCATGAGCCGGACCGCCTGGAAATCCTCGGACGCAGCACGCATGGCGAGGCCCATGTCGAACCGACGGAGGAACACCAGCAAAGCGATGAGGCAGGCGAACGTGACCCCGATGGTGATCAAGCGGATGACGGGCACCTCGTAGGGACCGACGTGGATCACGTCGGAGGTCCAGCCTGGGGTAGCGACGCCCTGAGCACGTGGGGAGATCGCGATGAGGAAACCGTTCTGGAGCATGCTGCTGAGCGCGAACGAGGTGATCAGGAGCGTGACGGGACCCGCGCCCCGGTACGGTCGGAACCCGACCCGCTCCATCAGGACCGCCGACAAGCTCACCACGAGGATCGTCCCGGCCACCACAGCCGCCCAGGGCACACCGCGGTTCAGCGCCAGGTAGATCGCGTACCCGCCGATCGCGACGAGTTCCCCGTAGGCGAAGTTGATGAGGCCCAGGATGTTGAAGACGATCGCGAGCCCAAGGGTGAGCAACGCGTAGAGCCCCCCCAGGCTGATCGCGTTGATGACCTGCTGGACGTAGTAGCCGCCGTCCGCAGCGAGGAGGCTCATGCACCGACCTCCGGACGTGCCGCCTCGATCCCGCGCCCGTGGCGAGCGCCGAGATAGGCTCCCAGGATCTCCCGGCTCTCGAGGAGCTCGGTGGCGGGTCCGGACAGGACCACTCGGCCCGCCTGCAACACGTACCCCCGGTCCGCGAGCTCGAGGGCCGCGGCAACGTTCTGCTCGACCAGCACGAGGGTCACCCCCTGATCGCGCAGCGCTCGGAGCAGCCCGAAGAGCTGCTCCACCACCCTGGGGGCGAGCCCCAGCGAGGGCTCATCGAGCAGGAGGACCCTCGGTCTGCCCATGAGCGCGCGGGCGATCGCCAGCATCTGCTGCTCCCCGCCCGACAGGGTCCCGGTGGGCGAGCGATATCGACGCTCGAGGACCGGGAACAGGTCGAAGACGCGACGCAGCCGGGTCCCGAGGTCAGCTCGGCCGCCGGTCGCGCGTGCCCCCAGGCGGAGGTTCTCGGCGACCGTGAGGGCCGAGAAGAGGCGGCGCCGTTCCGGTACGAGACCCACCCCGAGGCGGACCACGTCCTCGGTCGGCATGGATCTGAGATCGTGTGGCCCGTACCGGATCTCTCCGCCGGCGGGCTTGACGAGCCCCACGATGGCGTTCAGGGTGGTGGACTTGCCGGCGCCGTTGGCCCCGAGGAGCGTCACGATCTCCCCTTCACGGACGTCGAAGCTCACGCCCCGAACCGCGACCACCGGTCCGTACCGGACCGTGAGACCGCTCACCCGCAGGAGGGCGCCCGCCGAGCCCGGTCCCTGCCCCCGGTCGCCCTCACGGAGACGGGACACCGCTCGGTACCTCGCTGGCCACGAACCGGAACTCGCCCGCCTCCACCTTGACCAGGTACACGTTCTTCAAGGGCACCCCGTTCTGCCCCCGGTAGGTGAGCGAGCCCGTGACCCCTTGCACGTCCTCCAGAGAGTCGATCGCATCGCGGACCGCCTTCGGGTCCGTCGATCCGGCCTTGCTCACAGCGGCGTCCACCACCGCGACGAGGTCGCCCCCCAGGGCCGCGAAGACGGACTCAGGCGGCTCGCCCTTGATCCGCTCGTACTCCTCGTAGAAGCGCTCGAGCGGGCTTCCCGGCGTCGGGAACCCGTGCGTGGTGAACACCATGTCTTCCACGGCCTTCCCGCCGACCTTGATCAGCAGCGGCGAGTCGTTCCCGTCCGTGCTGAGGACAGGGATGTCGATCCCGGCGGCGCGGAGCTGCTTCATGAACACCGCGGAGTCGGGGACGTAGGCGGGGGTGAAGATCACATCCGGGGCCGGCCGCAGCGACCCGATCTTCGCGACCTGCGCCGAGTAGTCGGTGGCTCCGACGGAGAACGTGTCCTCCCCGACAATCTCGCCGCCCTCGGCCGTGTAGGCCTCCTTGAAGTACTCGGGGAGCTTCGCCGTGTATCCGGTATCAGGGGACCCGAGCACGTAGGCGGTCCCCCACCCCTGCTTCATGGCGAAATCGGCATCGACGGCGGCCTGAGCATTGTCTCCCATCCCCACCAGGAACATGTAGTCGCCGACGGCGGCGGGAACCGTGGGGGTCGTGGCGCAGCTCGAGATGGCGGGGACCCCCGCAGCCTGCGCCACGCTGCCGCTGGCGATGGAGAGGTCGACGTCGCACCCCGTGATTAGCAGGTCGATCCCGCTGTCGATGAGCTCCTGGGCGACCTGGGAGGCGAGCGCCGCGTCGCTCTTCACGTCCTTCACCTCGAGGCGGATCGGGATCCGCCCGTCGATCCCCCCCTCAGCGTTCAACAGCTGGATCGCGACCTCTAGCCCATCCTTGAACGGAGCATCGAAGGGCGCCAGTCCCCCGGTCAGCGCCGCGGCGTAGCCGATGACGAATCCCCGCTCACCGGGGCCCGGGGTCGCCGCCTGCTCCCCGCCCCTCGCGCACGCCGCCGTCAGCGTGAGCATGGCGATGGCGAGGACTCTCGCGATCCTGTTGCGCCTCATCCCATCTCACCTCCGATCTCGCAGTCGTTTCGCTGGGGCCGGCGCGGCACGGGGACCGCGAACCGCGACGCAGCCTTCTCGCCCACGTAGGCTTCGACGACTTTCGGGTCGGCGTACACGTCTCCCGGCGGCCCCTCCGCGATCTTCCGTCCTTCGTTGAGCACCACGACGCGCTCGCAGAGCTCGTGGATCACGCGCAGATCGTGGTCCACGACGAGCAACCCGCAACCCCGGCGCTCCCGGATGCCTCGGAGTCGCTCGATGAGCTCATCCGACTCTTGGGGGTTCATCCCCGCGAACGGTTCGTCGACGAGGAGGAACCTGGGCTCGAGGGCGAGGGCCCGGGCGATCTCGAGGCGGCGCTGATCCCCGTAGGCGAGCGTGGCGGCGAACCTCCACGCGAGTTGCTCGATCCCGAGCTCCTCGAGCGCTTCCAGGGCGCGCGTCTCCCAGCGGCGCGCACGCCCCCGCTCGGAGTTCACCGAGGCAGCGACCAGGGCGTTCTCGAGGACGGTGAGCCGTGGGAACAGCCTGATGCCCTGGAACGTCCGGCCGACGCCTCGCCTGGCAACGGTGTCCGGCGAGAGCCCCGTCAGGTCGTCTCCGCCCAGCCGCACCCTCCCGGCGGTGGGTCTGAGGAGTCCCGAGAGGACGTTGATCAGGGTGGTCTTCCCCGATCCGTTCGGCCCGATGAGGCCCACGATCTCGCCCTCACGGATCTCAACGCTCACCCCGGCGAGGGCCTGGAGACCTCCGAAGGCCCTCTCCACTTCTTCGGCGGACAGGGTGACCGGATCCGCCGACATCTTCACCACCCAACCCGGGCGAGCAGACGGTCACCGATGGGGCAGTTCCGGACGGTCCAGCGCTTGAGCGCGGCCACCGGCCAGAACTCGAGCGCCTCGGCGTGGTAGTACGGGCAGCGCTTGGGATCCGCCCCGAGCGGGCACCGGGATCGACAGTAGCCCGCCTCGATCTCATCGAGCACGGTCCGCGCCCGCTGCGCGAACTCGTCCGCGGGCGCCGGCGGCCGCACCTGCCCGATCTCGCGGGGCGAAGACTGGCACGAGAGCGCCGGGCCGGGTGGCGGCAAGGTGTCGATCCTGGGTCCGCTCGCCTCGTCGGGGGTCACGTCGACGGTGATCCCGTACTCCGTCGCTGCAGCCTCGACCGAGACGAGACCCTCCCGGACGTCCCGCGTGAGCGCTTCGCGGTCCCTCGTGCGGGGATCCCCGTACCCCCCTCCTCCCCCGTTGACCACCATGATGGACTCCCCCGCCTCCATCACGAGGCCGGAGAACTTGCTCGGGTTGCCGGCGACGGTCTCGATCCCGACCCACGCGTTCGTCCCGGCGCGGCGGATGAGGAATCTGCTCCCCGCTCCCGGCCGGCCCCCGCGGAGCCCGTAAGGACGGATCTCATGACGGTCGCCGAACCCGCTGAGCACCGTCCTGCTCAAGAACGTGAACTCGTGCACGGTCCCTAGCCCGCCGCGGAACCGGCCCGGCCCACCCGAGTTCGGGAGCAGACCGACACGCTCGCAGCGCAGCGGGTATACGGACTCGATGATCTCCACCGGGTAGTCGCGGAAGTTCGCCGACTGGTTGGGCGTCGCGTTCCACCCGTCGCGCCACGCCGCAGCCCCCCAACCACCCTCGTAGAAGAACCAGAAGAGGAAGGGTTCGCCGTCCGGGCCGGTGCCGCTCCCCGCCAGGCAGTTGCACGTTCCGTAGCTCCCGGCGATCACCCGGTCCGGGACCGCGTCAGCGAGCGCCCCCGTGATCGCATCGATCACTCGCAGGGGGGTGTCCGTGGTGCACCCGAACACCGGCGCCAGCGGCTGCGCGTTGACGATCGAGCCCCGGGGCGCTCGGAACCGGATGGGCCGGAAGCACCCGTGATTGAAGGGGATCTCCTTGCCCGCGAGTTGGAGGAACGCGTTGAAGACGGCGGAGGCCGTCATGGCGAACGGCAGATTGATCGCCCCCTCGGCCTGCTTGCTCGTCCCCCGGAAGTCGACCGTCGCCGAGTCGCCCTCGATCGTGACTTCGACGTGGATCGCGTACCGATAGGAAGTGTTCCCATCACCGTCCATGTAGTCGGTGAAGGAGTACGTCCCGTCGGGGATCGAGGCGATGAACGACCGCATCATGGCCTCGGCCTGGTCCTTCAGCCGCCGCATCGCGTCGAGCACCGTCGCGGCCCCGTACCTGGCGCACAGCTGGCGCAGGCGCTCCTCCCCGGTCCTGAGGGAGGCGGCCTGGGCACGGAAGTCGCTGAGCTGAACGTCGGGGAGCCGCACGTTCGCCAGGATCATCTCGACGACGTCGGGATTCTCCTCCCCCGCCTCCTGCCACTTGAGTGGAGGGATGCGGATCCCCTCGGCGGCCACATCGCGCGCGCCGCTCGGGATGCTCCCAGGGGCCATCCCCCCGACGTCCAAGTGGTGGGCCCGGGTGACCACGTAGGCGACCAGCTGCCCGTCCACGACCACCGGGGAGAACATGGTGACGTCCGGGAGGTGCGTCCCGCCCCGGTAGGGATCGTTGCAGATGATGATGTCCCCGGAGCCGATGGCGTCCGCGCCGAGGTCCAGCACCGCCCAGTCGGCCGCGTAGGCCATCGAGCACAAGTGGCTCGGATCGAAGTTGGCTGCAGCGATGAGTTCCCGGTCGGGATCGAGGATCGCGCAGGAGAAGTCCTGGCCTTCGATGAAGATCGGGGAGATGGCGTTCCGGGTGAGGGCGAGACCCATCTCCCGGCAGGTGGACTCGAGGTACCCCCCGACGACGGCCGTGGTGACCAGGTCCGCCTCGCCAGCAGGAGCGGGGACGCGGCGGACGGGCGTCGTGCTCCCCGTCACGAGCCCACCTCCAGGACCACCCCACCGAGCTCGTCCCGCCGCGCCGACGCCCCCGGGGGGACCGCGATCGTGGTGAACTCGTCCTCGATGAAGGCGGGCCCCTCGATCTCCTCGAGTGCCTGGAGCGCGACCGCCGGCACGTCCCGAAGCTCCTCCCCGTCCCGGAGCCACGTCCGGCGGTGCCGCTCGAGGTCCACCGAGGGTCTGAGCGAGCGGGGCGCCGAGACCGGCCATTCTTCGGAGTCGGGTCCCAGGGCGATCGCCCTGAGGGTGACGACGTCGACCGGCTCGCGCTCCCGACGCAGCCCGAACCGCCGCGCGTGGGCGTCGTGGAAGTCCCGGAGCGCCCTGCCGAGGGGATCGCCCTCGCCGGACACCCGGAGGGGCACCGTGAGCGTCTCGGGCTGCGCCCTGTACTTGAGGTCGGCCTCCACGATCGTCGCCGCGACGGGGAGCCCGTCGTCCAGCAACGGCTCCCTGGCCCGCTGGGTGAGCGCCTCAACGGCCTGGAGCAGCGCGCCGGTACTCAGCGACTCCGCCCGAGCGAACAGGCCGTCGATGGCCTCGTAGCTCACCCTGGCGAGGGCTGCGCCGAGGGCGGAGAAGACACTCGCCGCGGGCGGCACGTAGACCGCGCCCATCCCCAGCTCGCGAGCGAGATCGACGGCGAACAGCCCGCCGGCGCCCCCGAAGCAGACCAGCACGCAGTCCCGGGGGTCGTAGCCGCGGTTGATGGTGACCTCCCTGGTGAGGATGGCCATCTTGTGCAAGGTCACGGTGTACGCGGCGGCGGCCGCCTCCCTTGGGTCGGAGAAGCTCGGCAAGGCCTCGAGCATCGCCCGTTCGGCGGCCGCCCTGTCGAGCGGCACCTCCCCCCCCAACAGCTCTTCGGGAAGGACCCCCATCACGAGCAGCGCGTCCGTCAGGGTGGCTCGCTCGCCTCCCCGTCCGTAGCAGGTAGGGCCGGGGTCCGCCCCCGCGCTCTCTGGCCCGACGAGGAGCCGACCACCGGCTTCCGACCGGACGAGCGACCCGCCCCCCGCTCCGATCGACTGGATGTCGATCTGGGTAGCTCGGACGGGGATGTTCCACCGGACATCGGACTCGAAAGTCCGGAGCGGCTCTCCCTCCCAGATCAGCGATACGTCCGTGGAGGTCCCACCCATGTCGAGCGTGACGACGTTCTTCCACCCGAGCCTCTCGGCCAGCTTCGTCACCCCCGTCACCCCCGCAGCGGGCCCCGAGTGGATGAGGCGGAAGGGCTCCCGCGCCGCCACCGACGGGCTGATCAGGGACCCATCGGAGCGCACGATCCGGAGGGTTCCCCGGGCGCCGATCTCCTCGAGGATCCGAGCCAGACGCGAGAGGTACCGGCCGACGACCGGCCGGACCTGGGCGTTGATCACGGTGGTGCTGGTCCGCTCGTACTCGTGGATCTCCGGGAGGATCTCGCTCGAGAGGGAGATCGGGACGTCGGGCAGCTCCTCGGCCAGGATGCGGCCGGTCTCCCGCTCGTGGGTGGGGTTCCTAAAACTGAACAGGTAGGCGACAGCGATAGCCTCCACCCCTCGCTCGCGGAGGGATCGGGCGTACCGGCGGACCTGCGATCCGTCCAGGGGTCGGAGGATCTCGCCCTTCGGGCCCACCCGCTCGTCCACCTCGAGTCGCAGATCCCGCGGGATGAGCGCCTCCGGGCGCTCCCAGTCATAGCCGAAGAGCTTCTCCCGCCACAGTCGGCGCATCTCGAGGATGTCGCGGAACCCGCGCGTGCACAGCAACGCGGTCCTCGCCACCCGACCCTCCAGGAGGGCGTTGGTGACGATTGTGGTCCCATGCCGGATCTCCTTCACGATGAGTCCCGGCTCTTCTCCCCCGAGCTTCCTCACCGCATGACCCACCCCGTCCTCGAGGTGCCCCAGTGTGGTCGGGACCTTCGCGGTCATCACCTCTCCGGTCGTGGCATCGATGGCGGCCACGTCCGTGAACGTCCCGCCTATATCGACCCCCACGACCGTCGCAGGGGACCCGGCCCCCGCGCCTCGCCGCCCCGGGCGGTTCACCGCCCCCCTCCCGGGTGGAGCGCCGACCCGAGAACGGAGCCCGGCCGCCCCGGGCCGAGCCCGAGCCGGCGCATCTCCCGACGGAAATCGCGCTTCGCCGACTCCAGATGGGCCCTCATCGCCTCCTCCGCTGCATCAGCGTCCCTCATCGCGAGCGCCTCCAGGACGCGCGCGTGCTCCTGGACGTTGTTGCCCGGCCGGAAGGGGGCGGGGAGGCGATCCCGCCACATGAGGAAATCCGCGCGGGCTGTCGCGATCGCCTGCAGGAGCCTGGCATTCCCCGCCGCCTCGGCGATCAGAAGGTGGAAGACCGAATCCGCGTGGCGGAACTCCTCGAGCCTGCGGCTGTCCCCCATCTCTTCGACACTCCGTCGGAGGGTCGAGACGAGGGGCCTGCTCGTGCGCCTCGCCGCCAGGCGTGCGGCGAGGGGCTCGACGAGCACCCGGAACTCCAGCACCTCCACCAGTTCCCCCCAGGCTCGTTCAATCCTCGACCTCCACGCCCGCGAGGGTGGCCTGAGGACCTGATAGGTGCCGCCTCCCCGACCGGCGCGTGAACGCACGTGTCCCTCCTTGCGCAGATCGCGGATCGCCTGACGGAGCGTGATCCGCGACACCTCGAACAACCTCGCCAGCTCCCGCTCGGGGGGTAGGCGCTCACCCGCGAACACCCGCAGGACCACAGCCCGGCGCAAGGCCTCGGCCACGCGCTCGCCGGTGGGTCCGATCCCGTCTCCCAACAGGGCCTGCAAGAGGGCGGGGTTCTCGAGGCTCATCGGCGGGGAGCTTGGCATCTGTGCCTCACGTTGTCAATGGGCTATCTGGATACCTTTTGCGCACTAGCGTCGACGGGCTCTCAATCCGAGCAACCGTCCAGCGAGGTCAGCACGCTCACATCTCGGCGAGGCTGAACCGGTCCGGACCTCCCCAGACCCAGACCGCCGGGTCCGCGAAGTCCGAGCAACTCCAAGGACGAGATGGCGAAGAACCGGCGCGGCCCACTCAAACGCCATCAATGGCCGTCGCGATCTCGGGCTCGCGGGTTCAGCGAGGCGATCCGGAACACGGAAACGCGCCTCTCGCCGGCGTTCCTCGACGGCGCGTGGCGGGCGCGGGACGCAACGCCCACCCTTCCCGTTCCGCCGACCTCCTCGGAGTGTCGCGATTCTATCTCTTGCCTACGGGACCTCCCCGCCTGTCGGACACGTCGGGAGAAAGGCGCGCACCGTCGTGCCCGCGCCCGGGGCGCTCTCGACCTCGAGGCGGCCACCGACGAGCTCGGCCCGCTCCCGCATCGAGGCGAGCCCGCGGTGCCCCCTCGCGGCAGGGGCGGCGGGGTCGAACCCCCGGCCGTCGTCGCGGACCTCGAGGGAGAGCCCGCCGCGCTCCCGGCGGAGGCGGAGCGTGACCGAGCGGGCCCGGGCGTGCGCGCGGACGTTCCTGAGCGCCTCCAGCGCGATCCGGAAGGCGGCCCGGGCGACCTCCCCGGGCGGCTCCCCCCCGAGCTCGTCCTCGAGCCGGCAGGCGAGGCCGGCCCCGGCCCGGAGCCCCTCGAGCTCCCCCCGCAGGGCCGCGGCGAGCCCCTCCGTCTCGGCGCCGTAGACCGGCCCGCGCGAGGCGACCTCGAGCTCCCCCCGCAGGGCCGCGGCGAGCCCCTCCCGCTCGAGGGCCGGGGGGTCCAGCTGGAACAGCAGCTCCCGGAGCGCCCGGGCGGTCCGCCCGAGGAGCGCCTCGAGCTCGCGGACCGCGTGCGCCTCCCCCGAGCTGTTGATTGACACCTAAGGTCCCCAGAGATTGCCACCGGAACTCCCCACCCCGGGGACTGGGGCTGTTGCTCACATCCATGTGATTCAGAGGAGGGACCTCCGCCATCCTGGCGGTCGATCGAGGCACCGGATGGAAGG
>DATLZM010000157.1:0-8026 GCA_035573995.1 Actinomycetota bacterium
CCCGGCGAGGGTGGAGATCCTGCCCACGGACGAGCACGGGACGGAGCTCCTCGGTGGCGAGCTCGGCGGGCGGGTCCGGGGGCTGCTCCTGGATCACCTCGACAGGTACGCGCCGCCGTGATCCGGCCCATCGTCTTCCTCACGGACTACGGGCTCGAGGACGAGTTCGTCGGGATCTGCCACGCGGTGATCGCGGGCGTCGCGCCCGGGGCTCGCGTGATCGACCTCACCCACGGGATCCCGCGGCAGGACGTGCGGCGCGGGGCCCTGGTGCTCGCCCGCGCGCTCCCCTACCTCCCGCCCGACCCGGTGCTCCTCGCCGTCGTCGACCCCGGGGTGGGGTCCGGGCGGCGGTCGGTGGCGGTGGAGACGGCCTCGGGCCTGTTGCTGGTCGGCCCCGACAACGGGCTCCTGTCCCCGGCCTCCGAGGCCGCGGGCGGCCCCACCCGGGCCGTGGAGATCGTCGCCCCCGACGTGGTCCGCCAGCCGCCCTCCCGGACCTTCCACGGCCGGGACGTCTTCGCCCCGGCCGCCGCGCACCTGGCGATGGGTCGGCCGCTCGAGGCGCTGGGCCCGGCGGTGGACCCGGCGACCCTGGTCCCCCTGGAGCTCCCGCGGGCGCGCGTGGAGCGCGGCCGGGTGGGATGCGAGGTCACCGGGGTCGATCGCTTCGGCAACGTCCAGCTCTCGGCCACCCCGGCCGACCTCTCGGCGGCCGGCCTCCGGGGGGCGTTCCGGCTGGGGCGCCGCCGGGTCCGCCTCGTCGGGACGTTCGCCGACGCCCCGCCCGGGGAGCTCGCGGCCGTCGAGGACTCCCAGGGCTACGTCGCGCTGGTCGTGAACGGGGGGAGCGCGGCGGCGGTCACGGAGCTCCGCGACGGCGACGAGGTGGTCCTGTCCTGATCCGACGCGGGCGCCCTGCTCCCGGGAGGGCGGGCGCGGGGGCCGGCGACGCGCGGGCGCCTCAGGGGGAGACCAGCCCCGGCGGGAGCGGCGTCCCGGGCGCGGGGCCGGGGTAGGGGCCGCGATCCTGCGAGGCCAGGAGGATCTGGTAGGCGGCCGCGCCCGCGAGGAGCAGGCCGAGCACGATCAGCGTGATCGCCGTGAACCGCCGCACGCGCCGAGGCTAGCAGCCGGCCGGCTCCCCCTCGAGGTCCGCTCGCCCCCGTCGCCGACCGGGTCGGAGCGCCCTCAGGGGGAGCTTCGGGGCGGTTCGGCGATGGGCAGGCGGTCCTCGCAGAACGCCCGGCAGTCCCGCATCACGCGGAGGAGGGCGGCCCGGTCGTCGAGGTAGCGCCGGAGGTCGAGCTCGAGCGAGACCGATCCCCGGTACCCGCGGTCGGCGAGCCGGTCCAGCAGGGCCGCGAGCGGGAGCACGCCCTCCCCGAGGGGGAGGTGGGAGTCCCAGCCCCGGCCGGCGTTGTCGGAGAGGTGGACGTGGACCAGCCGGTCCCCGAGCCGCTCCACCGCCTCGAGCAGTCCGATCCCGGCCACGGCGGCGTGGCTCGTGTCGAGGACGACCGCCGGGAACCGGTCGAGGTCGGCGAGGTCCACGCTCCCGGCGTGGAACCGCACCGCCCGCTCGGTCGGGAGGCGGACCGGGAACATGTTCTCCACGCCGATCGTGACGCCGGTGGCCGCCCGGAGATCGGCGGGGCTCCGGTCGATCCAGCGGCGGTACCGCCGCTGCCACCGGTACGGCGGATGGACGACCACGAGGCGGGCGCCGACGTGCTCCGCGGCCTGCACCGCGCGGTAGACCTTGGTCACGGGGTCGGTGGTCCACACCCGGCGCGAGACCAGCAGGAACGGCGCGTGGATCGCCTCCACGGCGAGGCCGGACCCGGCCGCGAGGTCCCGGACGATGGCCGGGTCCTGCGTCGCGGGGTCCCCGGTCACCATGAGCTCGACCGCCGCGTAGCCGGCCTCGGCGATCGCCGCGAAGGCCTCGCGGAGCGGCCGGCCGAAGAAGGCCGCCGTCGAGAACAGGAGCGTCGGTCCCTCGGCAGCCACCGGGCCCATCCTATCGGCGGCCCGGCGGAGGTCGCCGTATGCTCGGGGTGCGATGTGGGCCTTCCCGCTGGTCGCCGCGCTCATCGCCCTCGGGTTCGCCGGCCTCCTCGCGAGGCGGTTCGCGGAGCGCCGGCGGCCCTTCGACGCCCTCTGGGCGGTGGCCCTCCTCCTCTACGCGGCCGCGTCGGGGGCGGTCGTCGCCGGCCTGCTCGCCGGCTGGAGCGCCGCCGCGTTCCGCGTGTACTGGGCGCTCGGGGCGGTGCTCAACGTCCCGTACCTGGCGGGGGGCGAGATCGTGCTGCTGTTCCGGGACCGCCGGGTGCTCCGGGCGGTGCTGCTCGCGCTGCTGTTCGTGTCGGGGTTCGCGGTGGCCCGGGTCGGCACGGCGCCCCTCGACCCGGCGGCCCTGGACCACGACCTCCCCCTCGGGCGCGAGGTCTTCGGGGGCGGCTCGCCCGCCCACCGGCTCGCGCAGCTCGTCTCCTACCCCTCCTACGTCGTGCTCCTCGCGGGGTGCGCGTGGTCCGCCTGGCGGATGCGCGGTCGACGGGAGCTGCGGGACCGGTTCCTGGGCACGCTGGGGATCGCGGCGGGGGCCACGGTCGTGGCGGTGGCCTCGGGCGTGGGCGCGGGCTTCCAGGTCGTCCCGGTCTTCTCGGTCGGGCTCGCCCTCGGCATCGCCGTGATGTTCTGGGGCTTCCTGCGAGCCTCCCGTCCGGTGCCGGCGCGCGTGTGACGCGGGCGGGCGTCAGTCGAGGACGGCGGACCAGCGCCGGGTGCCCGCCGGGACGGGGCCCGGGGGAGCGTCGGGCTCCTCGGTGATGAGGATCTCGTCGTAGCGGCCGCGGTCGATGCCGAGCTCGAGGATCACGACCCCGCCCTGGGGGACGAAGTCCGCGAGGGGCTCGTACGCCCCGTCCCTGCCGGCCCAGACCCGGTAGACGTGGCCCGGGGCGGGGGGCGGCACGCCCCTGCCCACCAGCACCACGCGCTCGACGTTGGGGATCCCGACCAGGCTGGCGTTCCCCGGCCGGTCCTCCTCGCGGAAGCCGACGGGCGTGGCTCCCGCGGGCATCCCGGCGACCGCCGAGGTCAGGGTGCCGAGGAGCGAGGACGCCTGGTCGGCGCGCCGCCCCAGGTTCACGGCGAGGCCGCTCACGGTGAGGAGCGCGGCGACGCCCGCCGCGAGGATGGCGGGCGCGGGCCGTCGGCGGCGCGGCGATCCCGCCACCGAGCGGCGGAGCCGGGCCAGGAGGATCTCGGGGGGATGGGCCGGCGGGGCCGCGAGGCCGAGCTCCCCGGCCACGGCCTGGAAGCCCTCCAGGGTGTCGCGGCACCGGGGACAGGCGGGGACGTGCTCGGCGAGGAGCCGGTCGAGGAGGGGCGCGTCGGCGGGGGGGAGGGCCCGCAGCGCGTACGCCGCGAGGAGCTCCTCGATGGACCCGTGCTCCTCCCGCACCCGGCCCCCTCCCCTCAGTCCTCCCGGAGCAGGATCCTCCGGAGCTTCCGCATCGCCGCCAGGGTCCGGGTCTTCACCGTCCCCAGTGGGATCCCGAGCTCCTCGGCGATCCGGCTCTGGGTCTTGCCGCCGAAGTAGGCCATCTCCACCACGGTCCGCTGGTCGGGAGGCAGCGCGCGCAGCGCCTCGCGGACCTCCGCGCGGCGGAGGCCGAGGGAGACCTCCTCGACCACCGCCTCCGCTACGTCTTCGCCCACCGCCGGCTCGAGGTTCGCGGCGCGCTCCGCCCGCCCCCGCAGCCGCTCCTCGCGCCGCACCACGTCGACCGCCCGGTGGTGCACGAGCGAGAGGAGGAAGGTCCGGAGCGGCCCCCGCGCCGGGTCGTAGGCGCCCGGGGCCCGCCACAGGGCGAGGAACGCGTCGTGGACGACCTCCTGGGCGAGCATCGGCTGCCCGGTGACGCGCAGGGCCAGGCCGTAGGCGGCGGGCGCGTACCGCCGGTACAGCGCCTCGAACGCCTCGGGGTCGCCCTCGGCGAGGCGGCGGTGCAGCTCCAGGTCGCCCGGGCCGTCCTCCACGGGCCCGTTGTACCACCGCCGGCGCGCGGCGGGGGCTTGCTAGCATCGCCGGCGGTGCCGCCTCGGGTCACGATGTTCTCCCGCCCCCGCTGCGGGCTCTGCGACGAGGCCCGGCGGGTGATCCTGGCCCTCCGAGACCGGCTCCCGTTCGATTTCGAGGAGGTCTCGGTGGAGGGGGACGACGCCTTGGAGCTCGCCTACGGGCTGCGGATCCCGGTCGTGCTCGTGGACGGGGAGGAGCTCTTCGAGCTCGCGGTCGACGCCGAGGCCCTGGCCACCGCCCTCCGGGCTCGGACCTCGTGAAATTGAGAACGGGTGCTCCGACGGCTACCATCGGCGCGTGCCTGCCCGTCGGAGCCCACGTGGGCGCGCGTGAGATCCCGGAGGCGACGGTCGCTCGGCTCCCGGTCTACCTCCGGGTGCTGGTCGACCTCGCCGAGGCGGGGGTCGCGACCGTCTCCTCGGAGATGCTGGCCGCGGCGGTGGGCGTGAACCCGGCCAAGGTCCGGAAGGACCTCTCGCACCTCGGGTCCTACGGTACCCGGGGCGTGGGCTACGACGTCGCTTACCTGATCCACCAGATCCGGAGGGAGCTCGGCCTCACCCAGGACTGGCCGATCGTGATCGCCGGGGTGGGGAACCTCGGCCACGCCCTGGCCAACTACCGGGGCTTCCCCGAGCGCGGGTTCCGGGTGGTGGGGCTCGTGGACGTGGATCCGGCGAAGATCGGGGAGGACGTGGGGGGCGTCCGGGTGCGCCACCTCGACGAGCTCCCGGGGATCGTCCGGGAAAACCGGGCGGCGATCGGGGTGATCTGCGTCCCGGCGCCGGCCGCCCAGGACGTGGCGGACCGGATGGTCGCGGCCGGGATCCGTTCGATCCTGAACTTCGCCCCGGCGCGGGTCGCCGTGCCGGAGGGGGTCTCGGTGCGGAAGGTGGACCTCGCCACCGAGCTCCAGATCCTCGCCTTCTACGAGCAGCGGAAGGCGGCCCTCGCGGGCGTGGGGCGGCGGGCCAGGGCCGTGGCCAAGGCCGCGCAGCCGGCCGGGTGAGGGACCGTCGCGGTCCGGGGCGGCGGGGCCGGGGCCCCTACTTCGAGATCGCGATCCAGAGCCCGACGAAGATCGCGAGCACCATGAGCCCGAACAGGATGAACTGGACGCTCCCCTGCTCGAGCAGCGGCGGTTCGGCTCCGAGCACCCGCACCTCCTAGGCCGGCCCGTACCACGGCGGCGCGGTGCCGCCGGTCAGGATCTCCTTGCGCTTCCGCTCCGCCCGGTCGAGGAGCGGCAGGTGCGCCGCGAACAGGGCGATCGACCCCACGAGGAACATCACCGAGTACCGGGGGACGCTCCCGCTGTCGTGGCGGAGGAAGACGGTGACGGCGGGCCCGCCGCCCCGGTAGAAGGCCTCGGCGGCCGCGAGCGGCGTCTTCCCGTCCTCGGCCGTGGCGAAGGAGACGTCCTGCACGATGAAGTCGGCCGGGGGGATCGCGCGCACGTCGGTCTCGGCGAGGCCGAGCTCGCGGTTCGCCTCCTCCGCCAGGAAGTCCTGGACCGCGCTGGTCACCGACTGGACGGAGGAGGCGAGCCCCTCGCCCGAGCGCCACGGCCCGCCGGGGTACTCCCGGATCACCTCGTACCCGAGGTCGCCGGCGGGTCCGATGGAGGCGCCGAGGGGCACCCAGCCGGGCTCCGAGCCCCGGGGCCCGAGGTTGGTCGGGGTCTCCGGGCCCTGGGAGTAGAACCCGAACAGCCAGAGCGCGGAGAGCATCATCATCCAGCCGGTGAACGAGACGGCCAGGACCAGGTAGCCCATCCACCGCCCGAACACCGCCGAGAGCAACAGGTAGACGCTCCCCACGAACAGCACGAAGCCCATGGCGACCGCCAGGACGCCCTTCACGAGCGTCTCGCAGTGGACCTCGAATCCCAGGCAGCTCGCCGCGATCATCCGGCCGGGGAGGGGCTCGGGGAGGCCGCGGCCTCCGGGTTCAGGCACTTGTTCTGGTCGAAGGGGACGGTCTCGCGGTTGATCTCGACGAGGTAGAGCACGATGTCGGTGATCTGCTGGTCGTCCAGCGCCCCCTGGTAGCGGATGCTCCAGGAGGGCATCCCGGCCGTCGGCCGCCCCTGCTCGATCACGGTGCGGATCTCGGGGACGGTGAGGCGGGCGCAGACCGTCGTGAGGTCCTTCGAGAGGTTCACGAGGGGCTGGCCGGTCTCCTCGTTCACGCCGATCTGGACCGGGAGCCCGCCGCGGAGCTCGGGACCGTGGCACCGCACGCAGCCCACGCCGAGCTGGTTCTCCTCGCTGAACGGGAGCACCGCGAGCCGGCCCCGCTCGACGGCGTCCCGGTACAGGTCCCGCTCCTGGGCCAGGTTCGTGCTGGGGTCCTGGAGCCACACCAGCGGGATCCACACCACGAAGAACGCCACGAGGAGCACCCCCCACCCCTGGAGCTTCTGGAGCAGGGGGGTCTCGAGGTCCGCGTCCGAGGGGCCGGGCCGCATCGCCCGCGGGATCTCGACGCCCCGGGCCGGCCGCTCCCGCAGGCCGAGGTAGAGGGCGGCGACGAGGAGGATGATGCCGCCGCCGACGGCGATCACGACGCCCTGGAGCGGGGTGAGGGCGAGCATCACCCGGCCGCCACGCAGAAGGGCCCGGCCGGCCCCTTGCCCAGGGTGTCGGTGCCCCGGGGCGGGCCCAGGATGATCTCGGAGGTGTCGACGATCACGTCGTCGCCCTCGATCCGGATCTTGAACCGGTCGAGCCCGCGGGGCGCGGGCCCCAGCTTGTACTCGCCCGCGGTGTTGTACTTCGAGCCGTGGCAGGGGCACTCGAACCACTGCGAGGACTGGCAGAACGGGACCCGGCACCCCAGGTGGACGCAGCGCTGGTAGAGCGGCATCAGGCCCTCCGCCACGAGCCCGTCGGCCTCGTAGTCGACGTCGTCCTCGGGCCGGCCCTGGTACTCGACGATGTAGAAGCGCCCCGCGCCGAAGTAGAACGGCTGCTCGTTGTCCCGGATGAAGCCCTTGATGTCGGAGACCTTCCCCGCCACGATCTCGGCCCCGAAGCCCCCGCGGAGGTTCGGCCACAGGAAGGCGATGCTCGCCGCGCCGAACTGGGCCCCGAACACCGAGAGCGAGGCGAGCCAGGAGCGGCGGAAGAAGTCCCGGCGCGAGATGGGCCGGGGCCCCCGGGGCGGCCCCTCGGCGGGCACGGGCGCGGCCGCCGCCCGCTCCGCCCGCCGGGCCCGCAGGAACGAGAGCCCGAACAGGATCGCGAACAGGTCGAGCAGCGCGACCACGACGATCGCGGCGACGGTCCCCGAGGAGATCGCGAGCGGGCTCACAGCTCGAAGAACACCCCCTGCGCCCACGGCCAGACCCAGTTGTAGCCCGTGCCCCGGAAGAACGACCCGATGATCGTGAGGGTGGCGCCGAACATGAACAGGATCGTGAACAGCGTGATCGCGAGCTTCCGGTCGCCGGGCTTCACGCTCGGGTTCCGATCGATGAACGGCACCGCCGCGAGCCCGACCAGGATGAAGGTGGGGATCGAGATCCCCGCGATGAGCGGGTGGAAGTACCGCAGCAGCTCCTGGAGCCCCAGGAAGTACCAGGGGGCCTTCGACGGGTTCGGGGTGAGGTTGGGGTTGGCGAGCTCCCGGAGGGGGGCGTTCACGAACGTCGAGAACAGGACGAGCCCGGCCGAGACGATCAGGAGCGAGATGAACTCCTCGATCAGGAGGTGGGGCCAGACGTTCACCCGGTCGCCCTGCTCCCGCTCCACCCGCTGGATCCCCTCCGGCGGCACGAGGGCGAGGAGCCGGTGCTTCTCCGGCGCCCCCTTCTTGGGGGTCGGGACGGCGCCGGTGGGCGGGGGGGCGGCGCGGACCGGCGCGGTGACCGCGACCGCCGCCGGAGCCGGGGCCGGAACCGGGGCAGGCGCCGCCGGAGCCGGGGCCGCC
>DATLZM010000158.1:0-1422 GCA_035573995.1 Actinomycetota bacterium
GCGGGCGGCTTCGGCGCGGTGCTCGCCGGGATCGTCCTGGGCCAGCGCGGCGGGCTCCCCCGGCGGCCCGTGACGGTCCTCTACCTCGCCTGGGCGCTCGGGATGTTCATGCTCGCCGGGTTCGGGATCGTCACGGCCGTCTGGCAGGCGATGGCGGTGGCCTTCGTCGCCGAGACCTCGATCGCGGTCCTGGTCGTGATCTGGTACACGCTGCTCCAGCGGCTCGTGCCCCGCGAGCTGCTCGGGCGGGTCTCGAGCCTGGACTGGATGATCTCGATCGCCGGGGTCCCGCTCTCGTTCGCGGTCGTCGGCCCGACCGCGGCCTGGATCGGGGCCGACGCTACGCTCGTCGCCGCCGGGGTGCTCGGCGGGGTCGTCACCCTTGCCTTCATGCTGGTCCCGGGGGCCCTGGCCCCCGAGCGGGACGGGCGGCTCGCTCAGGCCTCGGCGAGCAGCTCGCGGAACCCCTCGAGCACCGAGGGGGGCGCCGCGTAGGCCGGGTGGCCGCGGAGGACGGCCGCGTAGCGCCTCGCCCCCTCGATCGCGTCCAGGGCCCGCCGCGCGGCGGGATCGGCACGGGCCCGGGTGGGATGGAGCGCGAACAGGAGGTGCTCGGGATCGATCAGCCCGGCGGCCACGCTGGGGCCGACCTGCCTCCGGCACCGGCACGACGCCTCCTCGGAGACGAGCCCGCAGTTCGCTGACATGAACGTCCGCAGGCGCTCCCTCGCCCGCTCGAGGCGCTTGCGGAAGGCCGCCGGGGAGATCCCGAGCACCTCGGCCCCCTCCCTGCTCGTGAGGTCGAAGATCTCCGACAGGACGAAGGCCAGCCGGTGATCTCGGTCCAGGCAGAGCAGCATCGTCCCGGTGCAGCCGAGCTTCACCTCCTCCTCGAGCACCGGGTCGACCGCGTCGGGCTCGCCGGCCGCGGCCAGGCCGCGCCGGAGCATGTCCTCCAGGGCCTCGAAGGAGAGCCCGGGGACCTCCCGCCGCGACCGGCGGACCGACGCCACGTGGTTGGCGGCGATCCTCCACACCCAGGTCCGGAAGCTGCTCTCGCCCCGGAACGACCCGAGGTGGGTGACGACCTTCACCAGGATCTCCTGGGCGGCGTCCTCGGCGTCCGCCGGGTGGCCGAGCATCCGCAGGGCCAGGCGGTAGACGTCATCCTGGATCCGGCGGACCAGGGCGTCGAGGGCGGCCCGGTCGCCCCGCGCCGCCCCCTCCGCGAGCTCCTCGAGCGTCCGCTCCACCGCCTCCCCTGCCCGGCCGGCCGCCCGGACCGGTGGCCCGAGCCTACGCCCCCGCCGGCGGGGGAACCAGCCCCAGCTGGACCGCCATGCCCAGGGTGTCGTCGTTCACCCACCCCTCGACGATCCGACCGTCCCGGACCCGGTAGAAGCTCATCCCGGTGATCTCGAA
>DATLZM010000159.1:0-1597 GCA_035573995.1 Actinomycetota bacterium
CGGGCACGTGGTGCCTGCCCCCGACGTGCTGGGGGTCCCGGCCCGCGCCGCCGAGGCCCTGGCCGCGCTGGACGGCGATGCCGTGGGCCCCGACCGGCCCCCGATCGGGCGCCCGCTCCCCGTGGAGGTGGTGATCACCCACGCCCCGGGCGCGGACGGGCCGCGCCCGGTGAGCCGCGGCCTCGCCCTCCACCGCCTCTCGGCGGCCGCGCTGAACCTCGAGGCGCTCGGGGGGCGGGCGGTGGAGGCGCTCGGCGGCCTGGCCGGGGAGGCGCGCTGCTACGAGATGGGCGTCCCGGAGAGGCCGCAGCTCCTGCTCGACGCGGTCGTCGGGCTCCTCGACGGGCGGGTCGCGTCGGGCGGGTGATCGCCCCGCGCGGGCCGATCGCGTCCGGCGGCCGGTCCCGGCGGGCGGGTCGATCGCGTCGGGTAGGAAAGATACCCGCGCGTGCCGATGAGGTGCGTGCCCCGCTCGCCCTAGCTTCGTCCCCGGCAGGAGCTGCTGGCCCCGTCCGACACCGCGCAGGAGGCGCATGGATCGGAGCGGCTCGACCGATCGGCCCGACCCCGGCCTGCCGGGGCGCGTCGTCGCGGCCGTCCGCCGCGACCTCCCGCTCGCCGCCCTGGACCTGGCGGCGATCTTCGCCTCGTACTTCGTCCCGCTCGTGCTCCGGTTCGGGGGAGAGGTGCCGGACCGGTACTGGCGGGCGTTCTGGAGCTTCGGCTGCCTCGCGGTCACGGTCCACCTGCTCTCGAACTACCTCCTCGGGCTGTACGGGCAGATGTGGCGGTTCGCGAGCGTCCAGGAGGCCCGGCGGGTGCTCCTCGCGGGCTGCCTGGCCGGCCTGGCCGTGGCGGGGCTCGACCTCCTCCCGACCGGCGGGCTCCGGCCGCTGCCCATCTCGGTGGTGGGGCTCGGCGCGACGCTCTCGCTCGGCGCGGTCGGCGCGATCCGCTTCCAGAGCCGGCTGTTCGGGTTCCGCCGGCGGGCGGCGGTCGACGCGACCCGGCGGGTCCTCGTGATGGGGGCGGGCGAGGCCGGCGCGATGGTGGTCCGCGAGATGCTCGAGAACCCCTGGACCGGCCTCGACCCGGTAGGGCTGATCGACGACGACCCGAGGAAGGCGGGGATCTCGCTCCACGGGCTGCGGGTGCTCGGCCCGCGTTCGGCGATCCCGGGCCTCGTCGGGCGCCTCGGCGTGGACGAGGTGCTCCTCGCGATCCCCTCGGCCTCGGGCGAGGTGGTCCGCGACGTGGCCGCGCTCTGCGAGGAGGTGGAGGTGCCGCTCCGCGTGCTCCCCTCGCGGCGGGAGATCCTGGGCGGGCGGGTCGGGGTCCGCGACATCCGCGACCTGCGGATCGAGGACCTCCTCGGGCGCCGGCAGGTCGAGACCGACCTCCGGGCGGTCTCGGCGATGGTCCGGGGGCGGCGGGTCCTGGTGACCGGGGCCGGGGGGTCGATCGGCTCGGAGATCAGCCGCCAGGTCGCGGCGCTCGGCCCCGCCGCCCTCGTGCTCCTCGACCACGACGAGACCCACCTCCACGACGTCCTGGCCGACCTGGGCGGGGCGCCGGCCACGCCGGTCCTGGCCGACGT
>DATLZM010000160.1:0-4979 GCA_035573995.1 Actinomycetota bacterium
CAACCCCCCGGCCTGGATGCTCAGGCTGATCCGCCAGCGCGACAGGGGGTGCACCTTCCCGGGCTGCGGGTCCCGGGCCTTCACCGTGGTCCACCACCTCCGGCCGTGGAGCGCGGGCGGCCCGACCACGCTCGGCAACACCACGCTGCAGTGCGCCTTCCACCACAAGCTCGTGCACGAGCTCGGCTGGCGGGCCGAGCGGGGGGAGGGCGGGGTCCTCCGCTGGTACCGGCCGGACGGCACCACCTACCGCCCGGGACCGGCACCGCCGCGGGGGCCGACCTGAGGCTACGGGATCGGAGCCCTGCCGCCGGTGGCCGGCTGACCGGCGCGTTTGACAGCGCGCTCCCGCCTTCGCTACCGTGCGCATCGCGTCGCCGCCCCGGCGGCGGCGCCGAGGACCCGAGAGGCTGAGTAGACAACGCGGCGCCCCGGCGCCGCGGCTCCAAAGGCCACTCGGGTCCTCCTTCCGTGTGCGCGGGTCCCGGGCTGGGAACGACCCTCCGGGGAACATCCGCGCCGCCCCCGCCGTTCGAACTACGGATGTCGGGATGGGAACCCCCCTCGCGGGCCGAGGGTAGAATCCCCGTTCCGGCTGGGAGGACGAGCAGCCATGGAGGACATCGAGGACCGCCTCGACGACGAGGACCTCGTGGGCGAGGTGGAGGACGAGGAACCGGAGGACGTCGAGGTCGCCGAGGAGCCGGCCCCCCTCGCCAGGGAGCCGGAGGAAGGCGACGTCGAGTCGATCCAGGAGCTCCTGGTCAAGCAGGAGGCCAAGGCGGCCGAGGAGGAGGAAGAGGACGCGCTCCTCGCGCTGTCCCGGGAGGAGCGGCTCGAGCCCCTCGCGGTCAAGGTCGTGCCGCCGCAGCCCCACGAGTTCGTATGCCAGAAGTGCTACCTGGTGAAGCACCGGAGCCAGCTCAAGGACAAGACCAGGATGCTCTGCCGGGACTGCGCCTGACGCCGCCCCGCCGCCGCCCCTGGCTCCCGCTCCTCGCCGCCGTCGCCTCGGGGGCGCTCCTGTCGCTCTCGCTCCCCCCCGCGGGGCTCTGGCCCCTGGCCCTGGTCTCGCTGGCGCCGCTCGTGGCCGAGGCCCGGCGAGCTCCCCCTGCCCGGGGGGCGATCCTGGGGCTCGCGTTCGGCGTCGCGTACTTCGGGCTGACCCTCTCCTGGATCCTCCTCTTCGGGGAGCTCGCGTGGACCGGCCTGGTCCTCGCCGAGGCCGCGTTCGTGGCGGCCTTCGGGGCCCTGGCGCCGCTCCTGTGGCGCGACGAGCGCCCGCTCGGGTCCGCCCTCGGGGTGGCCGCCGCCTGGACCGTGCTCGAGTGGCTCCGCGGCGCGTGGCCGCTCGGGGGGTTCACCTGGGGGCAGCTCGGCTCGACCCAGGTCGGGAACCCGGCCCTCCTCCCGCTCGCGTCCTGGGGCGGGGTCTGGGCGCTCACGTTCGTCGTGGCCCTGGTGAACGCGCTGCTCGTGGTGGCCGCCGATCGGGCGAGGCGGGGGAGCAGCCGGCCGGCGCCGGGGGTCGGCCTCGGAGGGGGCTCCGCGGGCGGGCCGGCCGCGCAGGCGGTGCGGGCCGGCGCGCCCACGGCCGGCGGTCGACCCCCTGCCGCGCCGAGGATCCTCGCGGGCGCGAGACCCCTCGCCCTCGCCGCCCTGGCCCTCCTGGCACCCGCGGCGATCCCCCTCCCGGCGCCGGACGGCCGACCCCTGGACGTCGCGACGGTCCAGGTGGACGTGCGCCCGGCCCGCCGGCTGGACCCGCTCGCCGAGGACCGCGCGGTCGCCAGGATGAACGCCGTGGTCCACCGCCGCCTGGTCGCGGACCCCCCCGACCTCGCGGTGTGGGGGGAGAGCGCGCTCGACCCCGGCGCCTCGGACCCGACGGTGTGGGAGGAGGTGACCGGCGCGATCCGCGAGGTCGGCGCGCCGACCATCGCCGGGAGCGTGCAGCGGGGGCCGGAGGGCGAGCTGTTCAACGAGGCGCTGTTGTTCGACGCCGGGGGCCGGGTGGTCGACCGCTACGCCAAGGTCCACCTGGTCCCCTTCGGGGAGTACATCCCCTGGCGCGGGGCCCTCGGCTGGATCTCCGCCCTGCGGCAGATCCCCTACGACCTCGCCCCGGGGGAGGGCCTCCGGGTCCTCCGGGGGGCGGGCCTGCCGCCGGTGGGGGCCGTGGTCTGCTTCGAGAACAGCTTCCCGTCGCTCGACCGGGCGCTCGTCCGGCGGGGAGCCCGGCTGCTCGTGGTGATAACGAACAACGCCTCCTACGGCTTCAGCGCGGCCTCGCGGCAGCAGCTCCTGATGAGCCGGCTCCGGGCGGTGGAGACCGGGCGGTGGGTGGTGCACGCCGCGATCACCGGGGTGAGCGCCCTCATCGACCCCAGGGGACGGGTGGTGGGCGAGGCCGGGCTCTTCGAGCCGGGCGTGCTCCGGGGCCGGGTGCGCGCCTCCGGGGCCGTCACGCCCTACGTGCGGTTCGGGGATTGGGTGCCCTGGGGCTCCCTCGCCCTCGCGCTGGGCCTCGCCGCGGCCCCCCGCCGGCGGCGGACCGAGCGCGCCGGGCCCGGGCCCCTCCCCGAGCGACCCCGGACCCTCGTGATCCTCCCGACCTACGAGGAGCGGGAGACGATCGGGGCGGTCCTGGAGGGCCTCCTGGCCCTCCCCGAGGGGGTCGATGCGCTCGTGGTCGACGACGGCTCGCCGGACGGCACGGCGGACGTCGTCCGCGAGGTGGCGGCGCGGGAGCCGCGGGTGCGCCTGGTCGAGCGGCCCAGGAAGTCGGGGCTCGCGAGCGCCTACCTCGTCGGCTTCCGCCAGGCCCTGGAGGAGGGGTACGACCTCGCCGTCGAGATGGACTCCGACCTCTCCCACGACCCGGCCGAGCTCCCGCGGCTGCTCGAGGCCGCCCGCGGCGCGGACCTCGTGATCGGGAGCCGCTACGTCCCGGGGGGTTCCGTGACCAACTGGAGCCGCGCCCGCGTCGCGCTCTCCCGCGGCGGCAACCTCTACGCCCGGCTCGCCCTGGGGATGCCCCTCCGGGACGCGACCAGCGGGTTCCGGGTCTACCGCCGTCGGCTCCTCGAACACCTGCTCGGTCGAGACATCCGCTCCGACGGCTACGGGTTCCAGGTCGAGCTCGCGCACCGGGCCTGGCGCGACGGCTTCCGCGTCGCCGAGGTCCCCATCACGTTCCGCGAACGCGAGCACGGCGCCTCCAAGATCTCCCGCCGCATCGTCCTCGAGGCCCTCTGGCTCGTGGGGACCTGGGGCGTGCGCGAGCGCCTCGGCCGGGACCCTCACCGGGCGAGGTAGGCCGAGCGCCCGAGCCCGCGCCGCGAACGGTCCTCGGCAGCCACTCTCAGCAGCGCCCATAACGCGCGTTATGGAAAGTAGACGGAGAGGGCGAGCGGCACGCGGATCCCCTCAGCCACTCGGGTGACCCCCTAGCCGCCCGCGCGCTTGCTCCGCACGCGGCGCGCGGGTACGCTCCCGCCTACCTCGAACGACCTAAGCCGGGGCGACGCGAGGAGTAGGCCATCGCCCGATGTCCGGGCGGCGCGTCGTCCGTAGGCTACCCCCGAACGACCGTGACACTTCCCCCCAACGGGGGGACCACACGAGGCCACTTGAGCGTCGGCGGACGCCGATCTGGATCCACCAGCAGGGAGAGGCCCGACGGCCGGCCACTCGGCCCGGTGGGAAGCCTCAGGAGACGGAGGAGCGATGAGATCACCAGCGAACCACCCTGCAGGCCCCCGCCGCAACGGGCGCACCGTCCTCTTCACGCTGCTCTCTATCGTCGCCCTGGTGGCCCTGCCGCTCGGGCCCGCCGCAGCCGACCACGTGGATCCGGAGGAACAGGGAGATAACCCCACCTGCGGAGACTTCGACCCCAGCTGGACAGAATTCAAGATCGAACCCGTCACGTCCGGGCAACACTCGGAAGGATCTCTCACGGTAACCCTGACGATCCATGAGACGGAGCTCGGTCAAACGGTTGATTGGGTGTCGAACATCGGCATCGACGCCGTGTTCGTGAAGGGGGGCCCAAACGGCAACCTCTACCGATACGACCCCGAGGAAACGGCCGACGCAGGACTCCACGCCCCTATCAACGACCAGAACGGCAAGTACTACGGCCTCAGTCACATCTCCTTCTGCTATGACGTCGAACCGAGCCCCTCTCCGAGCCCGAGCCCGTCGCCGAGTCCGAGCCCGTCGCCATCTCCCAGTCCGTCTCCATCTCCGTCCCCGAGCCCGAGCCCGTCGCCATCTCCCAGTCCGTCTCCATCTCCGTCGCCGAGCCCGAGCCCCAGCCCCTCGCCGAGTCCGTCGCCATCGCCTTCTCCGAGCCCGAGCTCCTCGCCGACGCCTCCCCCTCCGCCGCCCCCGCCGCCGGCGATCTCCGTGGACCTGGTGAAGGTGAACGACGCGGATCGGGACGGCAGGTTCACCGACGACGAGACCGCCGATGAGCAGGGGCAGGACGTGACCTTCCGGCTCACGATCACCAACACCAGCTCGGTGAACGTGGTGATCCAGTCGCTCACCGACCAGTGGCCGGGCCAACCTCCGTTCGCGGTCTCCTGCGACGAGGGGAGCCTCGTGGGGACCGTGCTCGCGCCCGGGGCGTCGGCCACCTGCACGTTCACGATCCCCGACTACGCCCCCGTGACCGGGACGGCTCCCGGATCGATCGTGGACACCGCGTCGGTGACCGTGGGCCAGCAGGGCAACGCCGGCAACACCGCATCGGACCAGGACGAATCCACGGTGCGGGTGGAGGCTGTCCTCGGTGAGACCGTGACCCAGACGCCTTCGCCGGTGCCCACCACCACCGTCGGCGGCACCGCGTTCACGGGCACCGAGGCGACCCGCTGGGCGCTCCTGGCCCTCGCGCTCCTCGTGGTCGGGAGCGGCCTCCTCTGGGTGAGCTGGAGGAGCCTGGGCGAGCCCGAGGCCTGATCAGGGGG
>DATLZM010000161.1:0-3457 GCA_035573995.1 Actinomycetota bacterium
GGCGTTCTCGACGGCCACGCCGGCCTGGGTCGCGAGGACCTCGAGGGCCCGCTCGTCCTCCTCGGTGAAGGCCGGCGCCCCCCGCTTCTCGGTGAGGTAGATGTTGCCGAAGACCCGCCCCCGGGCCATCACCGGGGCGCCCAGGAACGAGCGCATCACCGGGTGGTTCGGCGGGAAGCCGACCGACCGCGGGTCCTTCGAGAGGTCGTCGATCCGCAGGACCTTCCGCTCCCGGATGAGGGCGCCAAGGATCCCCCTGCCGACGGGCGGGTCGCCGATCCGCGCCCGCTCCTCCTCGGTGATTCCCGTGGTGATGAAGTGGACGATCCGGCCGTCCGGCCCCAGCACGCCGAGGGCGCCGTAGCGGGCGTCGGTGACGTCGGCGGCGAGCTCCACGATCCGCTGGAGGACCCCCTCCAGCGAGAGCTCCGAGGCGAGCGCGAGCCCCGCCTCGATCAGCTTCCGCTCGCGGCTCGGCGTCGCCCCCATCCCGCGCACAGCGTACCCGCCCGATGGACGGCGGACGGAGGTCCGTCAGCCCGCTCGCGCGGCGGCCAGGGGCCGGCGGGGTGGCGGCTCCTCCACCCGGACCCGGGCGTCCACGACGAGCGCCCCCTCGGGGAGGACGACGACGGGGTTGCAGTCCATCTCGGCGATGGCCGGCAGCTCGTCCACCAGGGCCGAGACCCGGAGGATCACTTCCTCGAGGGCCGCGACGTCGGCCTTGGGCGCGCCGCGGTAGCCCTCGAGCAGGGGGAACGTTCGGAGCGACCGCACCATCCCGGCCGCGTCCAGGTCGGTGAGGGGCGCGATGCCGACCGCCACGTCGCGGAGGAGCTCGACGACGGTGCCCCCCGCGCTGCACGCCACGACCGGCCCGAAGGTCCGGTCCTGGACGACCCCCACGAGCATCTCGACGCCAGGGGGCACCATCCGCTGCACAAGGAAGCCGTCCAGGCGTTGACCCGCGGCCCGCACCCGTCCGGCCATGGCCCGGGCCTCCGCCGCCACCCGCTCCGCTCCCTCCAGGTCGAGGACGACGCCGCCCACGTCGGTCTTGTGCAGCGGGCCGACCGCCTTGAGGGCCACCCGACCGCCGATCCGGGCGGCGACCTCCCCCGCCTCCTCCGGCGTCGCGGCCCGCGCGCTCTCCGGGGTCGGGAGCCCGGCGCAGGCGAGGAGGCGCTCCACCTCCTCGGGGGCCAGCCAGCCCCGCCCCCCGGCCAGCGCCTGGGCGATGACGCCGGCCGCCTCGTCCGTGCGGAGGTCGGGGAACCGAGGGACCCTGCCCTCAGGCCGGCTCCGCCACCGTCCGTAGGCGGCGGCCCGGGCCAGGGCGATCGCCGCCTGCTCGGGGAAGGCGTAGGAGGGCACGCGCAGGCCGCCCGGCCCCCGGAGCTCCTCGGGGAGCCCCCGGGCCGACATGAACGTCGTGAGGATCGGCACCCGCCCTCCCGCGGCGGCGATGCCCTCCACGATCCCCCGGGCCACCTCCGGAGCCTGCTGCTCGAGGGGCGGGATGTAGATCACGATGATCGCGTCCACCCCCGGGTCCTCCGCCACGGTGCGGATCGCGGTCGCGTAGTTCGCCCCGGTCGCGGAGGCGATCATGTCGACCGGGTTCCCCACCGAGGCCTCGGGCGGGAGGACCTCCCGGAGCCGGCGCACGGTCTCCTCCGAGAGCGGCGGCACCCGGAGGCCGTTCGCCTCACAGGTGTCGGCGCAGAGGATCCCCAGCCCGCCCGCGTTCGTCACGATCGCCACGCCGTCGCCCGCCGGCGGCGGCTGGTTCGCCAGGAGCGTCGCCACGTCGAACATCTCCTCGAGCGTGTCGGTCCGGATCACCCCGGCCTGGCGGAAGAGGGCATCCACCGTGACGTCGGACGCCTCGAGGAGCGCGCCGGTGTGGGAGGAGGCGGCCCGGGCGCCCGCCTTGCTCCGACCGCTCTTGACCGCGACGATCGGTTTGCGGCGGCCGATCCGTCGGGCGAGGCGCGCGAAGCGTCGGGGGTTCCCGAACGATTCCAGGTAGAGGAGGATCACGTCGGTCCTGGGGTCGGCGTCCCAGTAGGCGAGGAGGTCGTTGCCCGAGATGTCGGCCTTGTTCCCGACCGAGACGAAGGAGGAGAGGCCGAGGCCGAGCCGTGCCGCGTGTCCCATGACCGCCAGGCCCAGCGCCCCGCTCTGGGAGAGGAACCCGACGTTCCCAGGCGGGGGCGAGACCGAGGCGAACGTGCCGTCCAACGAGACCTCGGGATCGGTGTTCACGATCCCCATGCAGTTCGGTCCGACGAGGCGCATGCCGGCCCGGCGGCAGATCTCGAGCAGCCGCCGCTCCCGCTCGCGGCCCTCCCCGCCGGTCTCGCCGAAGCCGGCGGAGATGACCACGAGTCCGCGGACCCCCTTGCGGGCGCACTCCTCGGCCACCCCGAGCACCGCGGCCGCCGGGACCGCGATGAACGCGACGTCCACCGGGCCGGGCACGTCGAGGACGCTGGGGTAGGCGCGGACCCCCTGCACCGCGGCGGCCTTGGGGTTCACCGGGTGGACCACCCCGGCGAAGCTCCCCCGGATCAGGTTGGCGAACAGCCGACCCCCGATGCTCGTCGGGTCCCGGGAGGCGCCGATCACCGCGACGGACCGGGGCTGGAGGAGGGTCCGGACCGCGGCGGCCGCCGCCCGGGCCTCCCGCTCCTCGAACCGCTCCGCGGCCTCCTCCGTGAGGGCCGTCGCCAGCTCCACCTCGATCGTGCCGGCCCGGGCACGGATCGACACCGGGAACCCGCTCCTGCGGAACACGTCGATCATCCGATGGTTCTCGGGGAGGACCTCGGCCACGAGCGTGTGGATCCCGCGCTCCGCGGCGGCCTGGGCGAGCGCGCCGATGAGGATCGAGCCGAGCCCCAGCCCCTGGAGCTCGTCGGCCACGCTCACGCCGATCTCGGCGCGACCGCCGTCCATCCGGACGTACTGGGCGCCCCCCACCACGCGCTCGTCCCCGCCGGTCGTGGCGAGGAGGGTGAGGTGCGAGACGTGGTCCACGTCGACGGCCTGGGCGGCGACGCGGCGGACGTCGATCGAGGGGCTCCCGAACCGCAGCCGCAGCGTCTCCTCGGAGAGGCCGATCAGGTAGTCCTCGACGCGCTCGCGGTCCTCGGGCCGGGCCGGCCGGATCCGGACCGTCCGCCCGTCCCGGAGCACGACGTCCGCCACCAGGTGGCTCGGGTACGCGTCGCTCACCGGGCCCATCCTATGCCCGGGGCCGCGGGCCGGGGTGGGCCCCCCGGCCCGCCGCCCGGAGGCCCGTCGCTCGGTACGCTTGCCTCGTGGACGCGGACGCGCGGGGCCGGGGACGATCGGAGCGCGGGTCGCTGCGGCGTGGCCTGCTGTTCGCCTCGGCGGTGGTCGCCCTCCTGCTCTCGCTGGCCTCGCTCGGCGGGTACGGCGCGTACCTGTG
>DATLZM010000162.1:0-2307 GCA_035573995.1 Actinomycetota bacterium
GTGGGCCCGCGCGGCCGGGGCCAGGGTCTGGATGGCGGGGGCGATCCAGAGCAGGCTCCCCCCGACGACCGCGGTCCGGCGGACGAAGGCACGCCGGGTGATGCCGTTCCCGCGCTCGGACATGGTCCCCTCGCTGCTCCGACCCAACACCGTACGCCGGGGCATCCCCGCGCCGCCATCGAACGGGTTGGGTATGTTTCCTACTCGCGGCCCGGACCGCTCAGCGGCGGAGGGCCGCCACCGCCGCCGCCACCCGCCCGACCCGCTCCTCGCCCATCCCCGACCAGAGGGGGAGCGCGAGGGCCCGGGCCGAGGCCCGCTCGGTCTCGGGGAGGTGCCCGTTCCCGCCGAGCGCGCGGTAGGCCCGCATCCGGTGCACCGGCGGCGCGTAGTACCGGCGGGTCTCGATCCCGAGCGCGGCGAGCGCGCGGGCCAGCTCGTCCGCCGAGCGGCCGTAGGCCCCTGGGTCGACGAGCACCGCGAGGTCCTTGTACGTGCTCCGGTCCCCCGGGCGGACCGCCGGGAACGAGATCCCCGGCACGTCCGCGAGCGCCTCCCGGTAGGCACGGGCCAGCGCGTTCCGCTCGCCGATCCGTTCCTCGAGGTCCTCGAACGACGCGAGCGCCACCGCCGCGTGCAGCTCCGACATCCGCGCGTTGAGCCCGACGAACCGGCAGTCGTAGTCGCCGGGGTTCCCGTAGTCCCTCCCCACCCGGCACCGCTCGGCCAGGACGTCGTCGTCGGTGGCGATCAACCCGCCCTCCCCGGCCACGAGCGCCTTCGTCGGGGAGAGGCTGAAGACCTCAGCGTCGCCGAACCGGCCCACCGGGACCCCGCCGCGCCGGGAGCCGAACGCGTGGGCGGCGTCGAAGAACAGCCGGAGCCCGTGCTCCTCGGCGATCGCGGCGAGCCCCTCGACGTCGGCCGGGGTCCCGTAGACGTGGGTAGCGAGGATGGCCTGGGTCCGGGCCCCCACCGCGCGGCGGACCGCCTCCGGTGAGAGCGTGAGGGTCCCGGGGTCCACGTCGGCGAAGCGCGGGCGGAGCCCGTTCCAGGCCACCGCGTGGACCGTGGCGGCGAACGTGAACGAGGGGACGATCACGTCCCCGGTGAGCTCGGCGGCCCGCAGGACGAGCATCAGCCCCGCGGTGCACGAGGAGACCGCGACCGCGTGGCGGACCCCGAGGTACTCCGCGGCCCGCCGCTCGAGCTCCCGCACCGAGGGCCCGTCGGTGAGGACCCCGCCCTCCAGGATCGCGCGCACGCGGGCCGCGACCCGCTCGGGGTCGCCGACCGCGGGGCGGGCCAGGGGGATCCGCTCCGGGGCGGCGCCCGAGGGCTCCGGGGAGCTCACGGCCCACCTCCCGAGGTCGTCCTCACGGCCCACCTCCCGAGGTCGCGTTCACGGCGCACCCCCCACCGGGGCCGCCCGGGCCAGCCAGGCCACGGTCTCGGCGAGCCCCTCCTCCACCCCCACCTCCGGCCGGTACCCGAGGAGCCGGCGGGCCTTCCCGATGGCGGCCTCGGAGTGGCGGACGTCGCCCGGCTGGGGGTCGGTGAAGACCGGCTCGAGGTGGGTCCCGATGATCCGGTTGAGGAGCGCCACCAGCTCGAGGAGCGAGATCCGCCCCCCGCAGGCCACGTTCACCACCTCCCCCGCCACCTCCCCGTCCGCCAGGGCGGCCAGCCGGCAGGCCCGCACCGCGTTCGCCACGTAGGTGAAGTCCCGGCTCTGCAGGCCGTCCCCGAAGATCACCGGCGGCTCCCCCGCGAGCATCCGCGAGGCGAACCGAGGGATCACCGCCGCGTAGGGCGAGGCGGGGTCCTGGCGCGGCCCGAAGACGTTGAAGAACCGGAGCGAGACCGTCTCGAGCCCCAGGCTCGCCGTGAAGGCCCGGCAGTAGGCCTCGCCCGCGAGCTTCGCGGCGGCGTACGGGGAGCGGGGGAGCGGCGGCATCCCCTCCTCCTTGGGCAGGGTCGGCGCGTCCCCGTAGATCGAGGACGACGACGCGTACACCACCCGCCGCACCCCCTCCGCCCGCGCCGCGAGCAGCACGGTGAGCGTGCCCCGGACGTTCACGTCGTTCGTGGTCCCGGGGTCGGCGAGCGACCGCGCCACCGAGGGGAGCGCCGCCAGGTGGTAGACGACCTCCGTCCCCCGGCAGGCCCGGCGGACCAGATCCAGATCGCGCACGTCGCCCTCGACGAGCTCGACGCCCACCCCCGCGAGGTTCGCCCGGTGGCCGGTCGAGAGGTCGTCGAGGACCCGAACGCGGTCGCCCTCCTCGAGGAGGAACCGCACCAGGT
>DATLZM010000163.1:0-3147 GCA_035573995.1 Actinomycetota bacterium
CGAGACCGCGCCCTTCGCGGGCCGGGACGACGCTCGGGTGGTGCAGCTCACGCCCGCCCCCTCCGCCCCGGTGGCCGGCGGGGCGGTGGTGCTGCTCGCGTCGCCCCGGCGCCTGGACCTCGCGGTGGCGCTCCTCGCCGGGCTCGACCCCGCCGACCGCGATGCGTTCCCCTACCGGGTCGTGCTGCTCGGGCCGAGGGGCCGGGAGCTGCTCGTGGCCCGGATCGGGGCCCACGAGGTCGGTCGCGACGGCTCGGCGGAGGAGGCGCGGGAGTTCCCCGAGGACCTGTCGACGTTCTCCGACGTCGTGGTCCTCGACGCCCGGGGCGAGGCGGTCCTCCGGGGCGCCGTCCCCACGACGGAGGAGGGGACCCCGGCCTAGCGGGCGCGGGGCGCGGTCCCGATGCCGCCGGGCGGCCTCCGCGGATGCCCGCCCCGCGGGGAGCCTCGGCGGATGCCCGCGCCGCGGACCCGCGGTAGGATGCGGGGGCATGCCCGGAGCGACCGAGATCATCGGCATCGGCCTCGCCGGGGGCCAGGGGGTCCGGGCCCGGCCGCTGACGCTCAAGGCCCCCGGGTACCTGCGATCCAAGGCCGCGATGTCGTTCCTGGGGCGGCGGCTGATCCAGTGGGTGATCGCGATCCTCTCGAGCGAGGGGATAAAGCAGTACTACATCATCGCCCACGGGAAGGAGAACCGCTACCAGATCAAGGTCATGATCGGGTACGGGGAGGCGTTCGGGGTCGACGTGATGTACTCGCCGGTGAAGTACGACCCGCTCTCCACCGGCAGCGCCGACTCCACGCTCCGCATGATGGACCACTGGGACCTGCGCCAGCGGGCGCTCGTCTTCCCCACGGACTCGATCATCGATTTCGACCTCGAGCCGATGCACGACGCGCACGTCGAGCGCGAGGCGCTGGTGACGATCACCGCGATGACCCGGGCCCCGGACGAGGTCGCCGAGAAGTACGGCGTGATGCTGGCCGACCCCGACGGGCGGGTGACGGAGTTCGTGGAGAAGCCGACCCTCGCCGAGCTGCGCGAGCACTTCCACGCCGAGACCGACGAGGAGTTCCGGGCGCTCCCGCTCCTCACCAACGCGGGGTTCTACCTGGTGGAGACGGAGCGCCTCCGCGAGGTGGCCGACCACCCCGAGGTCCGGGAGCTCCGGACGCGTCGCCTCGATTTCGGGAAGGACCTCCTCCCCTGGCTCGTGGGCAAGGGCTTCCCGGTCTACGCGCACCCGGTGCGGCGGATCGGGGACCTCGGGAACGTCCGGGATTACGTGGAGACCATGATCGACGTGCTCCACGGCCGGTTCGAGTCCGTGGACCGCCTGCTCGGCCCGCCGTTCGACCCCGAGCGGAACGTCTGGATCGCTCCCGAGACGCTGTCGATGCGGGACGGGGTGACCGGGACGACCCTGGCGGCGAAGCTCGAGGCGGGAACGGTGCACATCGGCCCGGCGGTGCGGATCGGTCGGTACTGCGAGATCGCGCCGGGCGCGGTGATCATCGAGTCCAACCTCGACGACGACGTGGAGGTCCGCGAGGGGGCCATGGTGATCCGCTCCCAGATCCGGGACGGCGCGATCATCGGCCCGGGCGCCCAGGTCCGGGAGTCGGTGGTGGGCTCGATGGCGGAGATCCGCTCGGAGCCCGACCTGCCCTCGATCCTCGAGCGGTTCTGCGCCGTGGGCGACGAGGTCACGGTGCAGGCCGGGGTCCACCTCGCGGGCGGGATCGCGATCTACCCCCGGCTCAAGGTGCCGAAGGGGATCCGGGTCCCCGAGGGCACCGAGCTCACGAGCCCGGCCGACGTCCTCCGCTACCTCTGAGGCCGTGCGCTTCGGGCTCGCGCTTCCGCACTACGACTTCTCGCTCGACGGGGGGAGGGTCACGTTCGACGCCGTGGCCGGGTGGGCCCGGCGCGCGGAGGCGCTCGGGTTCGACTCGGTGTGGGTCTCGGATCACTTCTTCCTCTCGCTCGGGCGCTACGGCGGGCCCGACCGGCCCCAGGGATCCCTCGAGCCGCTCACCACGCTCGCGGGGATCGCCGCGGTGACCGACCGCGTGCGGCTCGGCACGCTCGTGGCCTGCGCGGCGTTCCGCCACCCCGCGATCCTCGCGAAGCAGGCCACCGCGCTCGACCTGCTCTCCGGGGGACGCGTCGATCTCGGGCTCGGTGCCGGCTGGTACGGCGAGGAGTTCGAGGCGTTCGGGTACGCCTTCGGGACCGTGGGGGAGCGGTTCCGGATCCTCGAGGAGACCGTCCGGGCCCTCGCCGCGCTGCTCCCGGGGGGGCCGGCCACGTTCGAGGGCCGCCACGTCTCCCTCCGCGAAGCGTACAACCACCCGCCGCCCGCCCAGCGGCCGCGGCCGCCGATCTGGATCGGCGCCAAGGGCGGGGAGCGGGCGCTCCGGCTCGCCGCCCGGCACGCCGACGGGTGGAACACGGTCTGGCGGTGGACCCCGCAGGCCTACGGCGCACGCGTGGCGGCCGCGCGGCGGATCTGCGAGGAGGAGGGGCGGGACCCCGCGACCCTCCGGCTCTCGCTGGGGCTCGCCACCCTCGTGGGGGAGGACGAGCGGGACCTGGTGGCCCGGTTCCGGGCCCTGCAGCGGTGGGCCCCGGGCGGGGCCCTCGACGGCGAGCTCCTCGATGCCTACGCGGCCGACACCCTCACCGGTACGCCCGAGCGGGTCGTCGAGAGGATCGCCGCCTTCGCCGAGCTCGGGGTCGAGGAGCTGATCGTGGGCGCCGCCTCGGTCCCGTTCGCGATCTTCGACCCGGGGATGGTGGAGCTCTTCGCGGAGGCGGTGATCCCGGCCGCGAGGTCCCTCTGATGGATCCCCTCGACGCCGCCCTGGCCGTGCTCCGCGAGGAGGGGCGGCCGCTCCACTGGACCGTGATCCAGGACCGCGCGCTCCGCCGGGGCTACCTCGATCCCTTCGCCGTCCCCGACGTCCGCCGCGAGCTGCTCGCCGCGCTCGCGCGGGGTGCCCGCGAGGGGCGCGTGATCAAGGTCGACGTCGGGGTCTACGCGGCCCCGCCCGATGCGGGGGCGGGCGGGCCACCGGGATCCCGGTCGGCGGACGACGCGGGCGACGGGCCCGGGGCGCGGCGGGGCTAGCCGGCGGCCG
>DATLZM010000164.1:0-3482 GCA_035573995.1 Actinomycetota bacterium
CTCGGCCCGCCGGGCCCGCTCGAGGGCCTCGCGCTCCTCGGTGACGTCGACCATCACGCCGTGGATCAGGCCGTCGGCCCGGAGGACGGCGCGGTCGCGGAACCACACCGCCCGGCCGTCGCGGGCCACCATCCGGTACTCGATGGAGCTCGGCCGGCCGACCGGGACGGCCCCCGACAGCACCCCGAGCCACCAGGTCTCCGCCCGGGCACGGTCCTCGGGATGGAGGTGCTTCGACCAGAACCACCGATCGTCGGTCCAGACCTCCCGCGGGTAGCCGAGGGCCTCCTCGATGGCGCGGCCGACGTAGAGGACGGGCGAGGTGTCCCGGTCGCCCGCCCTCGCCACGTAGGCCACGGCCGGCATCTCCTCGAGCAGCGCGTGGCAGGCCTCCTGCGCCGTGGGGCCCTGGAGGCGGCCGGGGCGGGCTCCCTCGCCCCCCCCCGGCCCGGGTCGCGCTGGGGGCCTCCTCCGGTCCAGGTTCCGGCCTGCCGAACCAACGATATCCCCCCCTCGGAGCTCGATCGGGTCGCCTGCGATCCTCGACGGGTGACATCGGCATCCGGGACGTGTCCCCTCCATGGCCCGAGATGCGCAACCTCGGCTCCCCCTGCCGCCGAGCCCCGTCTCCCGGCGACCTGAGGGCGCGACGGGGGAGGCCTCCTCCGGTGCGGCCTAGGGCGTCAGGCGGGGTGAGCCTCGACGACCCCGGGGAGGCGACGGCGGGCTTCGGCGGCGGGCGGTGCCACGAAATCCCGCTCCCTACGCTCCGCGCGGGTGGTGGCGGCGGACCGCCTCGAGGTTCTCCGGTAGGCACAGCGCGAGCGCCTCCTCGAGGCCCCGCGCCGCCGGCAGCGGGACGACGTGGTTCGTCTCCTCGGCCGGGGCCGGGCACCGCTCCCCGGAGGGCAGGGTGCGCACGCAGCGCCCTCCGGCGTCGAGCGGGCCGAGCGGGTGCTCGGCGTCTAAGAGGCGCGCGGGTAGGGCAGGGGCGCGATCCGCTCAGGCTCGAGCGCTGGCTCCGCTGCCCGACCCACCGGCCGCCCGCCGAGGCCGCTCAGCGCCAGCCGTGAGCTCCTCCTCGTCGGCCCGGTCCCAGGAGCGCCCGACGACCCGAGACATCGCCTCATCCCGCCCCCGGACGTCGTCCCGGCCCAGGGTCACACGCGCTCATGACGCTCGCCCTCCGCCTCGCGCTCGGCGATGCGCTCCATGAGCCGCCTGATCCGCCCCAGGTGCGCCCGGACCGTCGCCGGCGAGACCCCCAGGGCCCGTGCGAGCTCCTCGTAGCTCCCGCCCTTCGCCTCCCGGAGAGCCCGGACGACCTCGGCCTGCGCCGGGCTCAGCGCGTCCACGGGGATCTCCTCGAGCCACCCAGCCACCTGGTCGATCAGCCGCGGCCTGCCGGGGCGGCGGGGCCAGCTCTCCACGAACCGCCGGAGCTGCGAGCCGCGCCACAAGGGCCCCGAGGCGAGCTCGGCGACGGGAGCGGGGAAGTCAGGCCTCGAGCGGAGCTCGGAGACCCGCTGCTTCGAGACCCCGAGCAGGCGGGCGACCTCCGAGACCCCGAGGTAGGTGTCCTGCGGCTCCTCCAGGTCCCGCCGGAGCCGCTCATCGGTCACCGCCTCGACGTACTCCACCTCCCCGAGCGCGAGACCGACCCTCCACGCCGCGTCCCGGAAGATCGACAGCGCGGCCGGGACGGCCTTCTCGGGCTCGTCGGCCTCGACGTGGAACCGGGCCCCGGCGACCTCCGGCATCCTCCCGTGGACGATCGCGCCCAAGGCCCCCAGCCGCGGGAGCTCCTCGAGGAGCGCCTCGAGGGTGTCGACCTCGTCGCGGCCCTCGGGCCAGCGCTCGACGCGTGCCTCGATGTCAACGCTGTACTCCCTCATCCCTTCCTCCCCCTGGGGGGCCAGACGAGCCCCGCCCGCCGGAGTCGGGCGATCAGGTTGTCGACGGCCCGCCGGTCGCCCGGGGTCCCTGAGTGGTACACCGGCTTCTTCGTCGTGTCCGGCGGGTAGAACACCCAGTGACCCTTCCTCGTGCGCTCCACCCGGAAGCCCTGCTCCTCCGCCGCCTTGACGATGTCCCTAATGTCCTTTGCCATCTTCTCACTACCCCTGTTCTTCGTCAAGGCTAAGGATACTTTACGGGGGGACGATGTCAAGGGTTTTGCGACTCGACCGACGGCCGCGACGTGCCCTAGCTCAGGCGGAGCCTCGGTGCTTCCGCTGCCGCTCCGCGTCCCACAGCCTGCGGGCCTGGACCTCCGCGCGGACGTGGGCCACGCCGTGGGCGAGCGCCCGCAGGTGGCAGGGCCGGCACAGCCCGGTCGAGGCCACCTCCGGGGGCCTAGAGGCGCAGGCCGGGCAGAGGCCGGCGCCGAGGAGGACGGCGGCCCCCCGGGCCTCGACCTCGGCGGGGTCGAGCTCGCCGGAGAGGACCTGCTCGCGGAGGCGGCGGAGGTCGCCGCCGAGCCGGACCCCTCGCGGCTGACCGAGGACGAGGCCTCGCCGCTCCCCGGGCCGGCGCAGGCTGATCCGGTGGCGCTTGGCGGCCGTCCGCACGGCGTGGACGGAGCGGTGCAGCGCCGCCGCGGCGCCCACCGCCCCCAGGTGGGCGAGGCGGCGCAGCTCCTCCAGCTCGCGAACGGTCCAGGGCCTCACGACGTTTTGAGGCACGGCTTTTGAGGCAGAGATTGGGACGACCGTCACGCGACGGCGCCCTTCCCGGTCCGGACGTCGAGCACGGCCACCACGTCCGCGTCCAGCTCGCGGACGATGGTCCGCACGAGGTCGGCCAGCTTCGAGGCCGTCCCCCGCGCCACCACGACCTCCATCCCTCGTTCCGCGACGGCGAGGAGCCGAGCCTTGCTCTCCGCGACCCGGACCTCGAGCGCGAAGGTCCGGTCGAGGTTCACGAGCCCTCCGTCCTCCGTGATCAGCCACATGAGCCCGTCCCTCCGTAGGTGCGGATGATCTCCTCGAGGTGGGGGCGACGCGCGGCCCTTGAGCTCCTCTAGCAGCTCGAGGAGCCCCGGGGACCGCTCCCCCACCCTGCTTCCGCGCGGGGTGCTCGTCGAGGAACCGGGGGTGCGGCCAGTAAGGCGTCACCGCGTTCCGCGGGTCCCAGCCTAGCCCACGGCGCCGACGTGGCAGGACGTGGGTCCACCGAGCGGCCGGCCGGAGGGCAGAGACCGCCTGGACCGCTCGGCACCGACCCGAACCCGACGGGTACGCCTCACGGCGGCTCCCGCGGAAACCCCGCCGCCTGCCTCGGCGGGCCGGACCCGGCCGGCGAGGCGGAGCGCCGCGGCTGCGAGGCCCCGGGGCGGCGGCAGGCGCTCGATCCTCCGACGGATCACCTCCCCCCGGCCGCCCGGGCCCCCTCCGGACGGCGCAGGGGACACCGCATCCCGTGCCCCCAGTAACCGGGCTCCCGGCTGCGGGCGTCGCAGTGCGGGCAGCGTTCGGGGGCCG
>DATLZM010000165.1:0-44581 GCA_035573995.1 Actinomycetota bacterium
GGCCGCGTGCCTGGCCCGGGCGGGGGAGGTCGCGGGCAGGTCCGCCCGCGAGGCGTTCCGGATCCTCTGGGACGACCTCCCGTGCTCCGCGCGGCTGGTCGAGCGCGCGGCCGCCGATCCCGAGGCCGCCCGCGACCTCGATGCCGTCGTCGCCCTGTCCCGGGCCCTCGAGGAGGACGGCGACGTCCCCGCGGACGCGTTCCTCGAGGGCGTCGAGGCCGGCGCGGTCGGGGCCGGGGAGGCTCCCCGACGCACGTCGGCCCCCGACGCGGTCCACGTCCTCACGGCCCACGGGGCCGCCGGGCGGGAGTTCGACACCGTGGTCGTGGTGGGCGCGGCCGAGGGGGACTTCCCCAGCCTCTCCCGGCCCGAGCCGATGTTCGACCTCGAGGTGCTCGAGCGGACCCCGACGCGCTCGGAGCGGATGCGGGAGCGCCTGGAGGACGAGCGCCGCCTGTTCCGGATGGTCGTGGGCCGCGCGCGGCGGCGCGTCCTGCTCACGGTGGGCGACCGGCACGCCCAGGACGACGGCGAGACCACGAGGTCGCGCTTCGGCGACGAGCTCGGCGTGACGTGGGCCCCGGCGCCGACCGGGCCCTCGAGGGAGCCGGTCTCGGTCCCAGAAGCCACCGCCCTGTGGCGGCGCGAGCTCGCGGACCCCGGTGCCCCGCCGCACCGACGCCTCGCGGCGATCGACGGGCTCCTGGCGCTCGGCGTCGACCCCCGCCGGTGGTGGTACCAGCGCGACTGGACCGACCCGGGCGTGCCGCTCCGGGAGGCGATCCGGGCCTCCGCCTCCCGCCTCGAGGTCCTGGAGAACTGCGAGCTCCAGTTCCTGCTCGGCCAGGAGCTCGGCCTGGAGCCCCGGTCGGGGCACTACGCGTGGGTCGGCCACCTCGTCCACCGCTTGATCCAGGAGATCGAGGAGGGGGCCCTCTCGCGCGAGCTCGCCGCCGTCCAGGCGGAGGCGCGGCGGCGGTGGCGGCGCGACGAGTTCCCCACCCGGGCCGTGTCGGACACCTTCGAGCGGCTCGTCACCGAGGTGATCCTCCCGGCGTGGTTCGAGGAGTACGGGCCCGCCCCGGCCGTCGCCACCGAGCAGCGGTTCGAGTTCGACTTCGAGGGCGCCCGGCTCACCGGCTACATCGACCGGATCGGGCGGGTCCAGAGCGGGGGGACCCAGATCACCGACTTCAAGACCGGCCGCAGGCGGAACGCCGGCCCCGCCGAGGAGAACCTCCAGCTCGGCGTCTACTACCTCGCGGTGAACCACGCCGAGGAGCTCGCCCCCTACCGGCCGGTCCGGGCCGTGGAGCTCGTGTTCCTCCGGGACCGGGGGTTCCGGGGCGAGGGCGTGGCCCGGCTCTCCATGAGCTTCACCGGCGGGAACGAGCCGGGGTACCGGGAGGCGATGGCGGAGCGGATCCGCGCGGACCTGGGCCGGCTGCGGCGGCTGTACGAGACCGAGCGGGTCCGGCCCAACCCCTCCGCGAACTGCCGCTTCTGCTCGTTCAAGCCGCTCTGCCCGCTCTTCCCCGAGGGGCAGGAGCTCTTCCCGCCCGCGGGCGGTGCGGGGGCGACACCGGCGGCGGCCGCCCCGGCCTCGGGGGCGAGCGCGCGATGAGCGTCCGCACGGCCCCGCCCGAGATCGTCGCCGCGATGGGCGCCGAGCCCACCGAGGAGCAGTGGCGCGCCATCTCCTGGCCCCTCGAGCCGTACGTGATCGTGGCCGGCGCGGGCTCCGGCAAGACCTCGGTGATGGCCGCCCGGATCGCCTACCTCGCCCTGGCCTGGAAGGGGGCGATCGACGCCGAGGGGGTCGCGCCGGGCGGCGTGCTCTGCCTCACGTTCACCACCAAGGCGACCGAGAACCTCTCGCTCCGCGTGCGGGGGGCGCTCCGCTCCCTCGACCTCCCCGAGGGGGAGGAGCCCGAGGTCCTGAACTACCACGGGTTCGCCGCCCGGATCGTGGAACGGTACGGGCTCCTCCTCGGGATCGAGCCCGGCCTGCGGGTCCTCACGAACGCCCAGCGCCAGGAGGTGGCCGCGGCCGCCCTCGACCGCGTGGCCCTCGAGCACCTGGAGGTGGAGTGGCTGCCCTCGGCGGTCGACCAGCTCCTCTCCCTCGCCGACCAGGCGGCGAACCACCGCGTCAGCCCCGACGAGATCGAGGCGTTCGCCGCGGCGCGCCTCGAGGCGCTCGCGCGCCACCGGAGCGACCGCGCCTACCGGGCGGCCCTGGAGCGGATCGACCTGGCCCGGGCGGTCCGGGCCTTCCAGGAGCTCAAGCGGGAGGCCGGCGTGATCGACTTCGGCGACCAGATCACGTACGCGCTCCGGATCGTGGAGGAGCAGCCCGAGGTCGCGGACGAGCTCCGCGGCCGCTACGGCGCGGTGCTCCTCGACGAGTACCAGGACACGAACGTGGCCCAGGCCGAGCTGATCTCCCGGATCTTCGGCGGGGGCTTCCCGGTGACCGCCGTGGGCGATCCCGACCAGAACATCTACGCCTGGCGCGGCGCGAGCCTGTACAACCTCCTCTCGTTCCCCGAGCGGTTCCCGAGGGCCGACGGGACCCCCGCTCCGCGGCTCCCCCTCTACACGAACTTCCGCTCGGGCCGGCGGATCCTCGCCGCCGCCGACCGCGTGCTGGCCCCCCTGCCCGCCGAGCAGCGCCCCGACCCCGACAAGCGGCTCGACCACTGGGGACCCAACGGCGAGGGCAGGGTCGAGCTCGTGCGCCACCCCGACGAGTGGACCGAGGCGTGCTGGATCGCCGACCGGATCCTCGAGCTGCGACGCGAGGGCGCGGGGTGGCGGGACGTGGCCGTCCTGTGTCGGAAGAGCCGGCTGTTCGTCCCGCTCCAGGAGGCCTTCTCCGAGCGCGGGATACCGGCCGAGATCGTGGGGCTCGCCGGGCTGCTCAAGACGCCGGCGGTGGTCGAGGTGCTGGCCTACGCGCGGGCGGTCGCCGACCCCTACGCGAGCGTGGCCTTGGCCCGGATCCTCCTGGGGCCTCGGTACCGGGTGGGCTTCAAGGACCTGGCCCGGGTGGCGGCGTGGGCCAAGCAGAAGAACCACCCGATCGTGCGGACCGCTGAGGAGGACGAGGCCGACGCGTTCCTGTTCGCCGAGGCCCTGGAGCACCTCGACGAGGTCGAGGGGCTCTCGAACGAGGGGCGGGCCCGCCTGGAGGAGTTCCGGCACGAGCTCCACGAGCTCCGCGAGCTCGCGGCTCGGCCGGTGAGCGAGTTCCTGGCGGAGGTGATCCGCCGAATCGGGTTGCGGGAGGAGCTCGACGCGAACCTCGACGCGGAGCTGGCCCTGGCGACCAAGCGGAACCTCGCGGCGTTCCTCGACGAAGTCGCGGCCTTCACGCCCGTGCAGGGCGAGCTCACGCTGCGGACGTTCCTCGACTACGTCGACCTCGTGGAACAGGCGGAGCGGGAGGACTGGTCGCCGGTGCAGCCCTCGGACATCGACTCGGTGAAGGTGATGACGATCCACCAGGCCAAGGGGCTCGAGTTCGATCACGTCTTCGTCCCCGGGCTCGCCACCGACCTCCTCCCCGACCTCACGATCCAGCAGAACCCCGCCGAGCGGGGCCGGTCCCTGGACTTCGAGCTCCGGGGGGACGCGGAGCTGCTCCCTCGCTACCGGGGGAACCTGGCCGAGTTCAAGGAGGCCCTCCGCCGCCAGGAGGGGTTCGAGGAGCGCCGGACCCTGTACGTCGCGCTCACCCGGGCGCGGCGGAGCCTCTTCGTCTCGGGGGCCCACTGGTACGGGGACACGCAGAAGCCCAAGCGGCCGAGCCCGTTCTTCGACGAGCTCGCCTCGTGGGGGGAGGAGACCGGGCTCGCCGCCGTCGACCGGGGGCCGGAGGAGCCCGGCGAGGAGAACCCGCTCCTGGGCTACCGCGAGCGCTTCGTGCGCGACTGGCCGGGCCCCGCCCTCCGCGACGAGGCCGACGCCCTGTTCCCGCAGGGGTGGCGGCGGGCGGCCGCCGAGGCCGCCGAGGCCGGCGGCGTCCCCCCGGCCTGGGTGGAGGGGCTCGACCACGCCGAGCGGGACGCGTACCGTGGGCTGGCGGCGGAGCGACGGACGCTCGCCGCCGCGCTCGTGGAACGCGAACGCACCGTCGCCGCCACGCCCCGGGCCCCCTCGACGCTCTCGGTGAGCGGGGTGATCGACTACCTCCGCTGCCCGAAGCGGTTCTACTGGTCCGTCGTCCGCCCGCTCCCCCGGTTCAGCGGGCCCGCGGCGCGGATCGGCACCGAGGTCCACCGCTGGATCGAGCGGCGCTCCTCGGGCCAGGCGACGCTGATCGAGCTCGACGAGGAGCCGGACCTCACGCTCGAGGAGCTCGCCGGCGAGCCCGGGAGGATCGAGCGGCTCAAGGAGGCGTTCCGGCGCAGCCGCTTCGCCGACCTCGTGCCGCTCTTCGCCGAGCGGGAGTTCCTCCTCGCCGTCGAGGGCTTCCTCGTCCGCGGGAGGATCGACGCGATCTACGGGACGCCCGAGGGGCCCTGGGAGGTCGTGGACTACAAGACCGGCGCGCCGCCCCGGGACGATCCCCTGGCCGGGCTCCAGCTCGACCTGTACGCGCTGGCCTGCGTGGACGTGTGGGGGAAGCGCCCGGAGGACCTGCGCCTCACCTACCTCTACCTCGCGACCGGGGAGGAGGTCAGCCGCCCCGCCGGGGACCCCGGGGAGACCCGCGGGCGGGTGGCGGGAGCCCTCCGGGCCATCAGGTCCGCCCGCTTCGAGCCCACGCCGAACCCGGCCTGCCGGTACTGCGACTTCCTGCCGTTCTGCGCCGACGGGCGGAGGTCCGTGGAGGGGAGCTGAGGGCACCCTCGGGCGCCCGGCGGCGAACCGTCGGACGCCCGGCGCTCAGGCGGCGGCCGGCCCGAGGGTGAGGCGGCGGACCTGCTCCCGGAACCGGCGGTAGTTGGCGGCGGGGTCCCAGCCACCCTCCACCCCCGGCCGCACGACCCGCGCCACGAGCCCCGCCCCCGGCGCCCGCACGAACGCGGCCTGCTCGAACCACGCGACCGAGCCCGGCTGGAGCACCACCTCGCCGCGTGCCCCCATCCCCCGGAGGCTGGCGTCGTCCACGACCACCGGCGTGGGCCGGAAGATCCGCTCGATCGACGCACGGACCCCCGGATCGTCGGCGTGGACCTCGATGCGACGTCCGTCCCAGGTGGCCGCCCCGACCACCTCCTCGGCCGCGTCGGGGCGGTGGAACTCGATCCGGATCACGCCCCCCAGGCTACCCGGCGAGCGGGCGCTCCATCCGGCGGAGCCGCCGGGCGAGCTCCTCGAGCATCCGGAGCCCCACGCCGGGGTCCTCCTTCACGATCCGGGCCAGCCCGGCGCGGTCGATCCGGAGCAGGGATATGGGCGTCTCGGCGACGACGGTCGCCGTCCGGACCCCGCCGTCGAGGAGCGAGATCTCGCCGAAGAAGTCGCCCGGCAGGAGCCGGGCGAGGGTGCGGCCCGACCTGGCGACCACCCTGGCCTCCCCCTCGAGGATCACGAACAGGTCGTCCCCGGGCTCGCCCTCCCCGACGATCCGCCACCCCTCCTTCATCGAGACCTCGCGGCCCGCGTCCGCGAGCCGTCGCAGCTGCCGCTTCGAGAGCCCCGAGAACAGCGGCACGCCCGCCAGCGCCTGCGCCACCTGCCTCCGCACGCCGGCAAGACTACCCCGCCCGACCGTGCGTCGCGAGTCCATGTCAGAGGGGGGCGCTAGGGTTCCCCCGACCCGAGGAGGCGATGTGGCCGGTGAGCCCGCGAGCCCATCCCTCCCCCTCGCCGGTCGGGGCGCTCCCGCGCCCCGGCTCCTGCGCACCCTGCCCCAGGTGGAGCGGGGCGGCCTGCCCGGCGAGGAGCTGATCGTCCGGCGCGACCGGTGGGTGGCCCGCCAGGGGGACCCCGGTCGCTGGTTCCTCCTCCTGCGGGGGTTCGCCCGCGAGCAGACGACCTCGGCCGACGGGCGCCGGGTCGTCCTCGACCTGCTCGGGCCGGGCGACGTCTTCGGCGGGAGCCCCGGCAGCCCCCTCCGGTCCGGCGCGATCGCGCTCACCGACGCGCTCGTCAAGGCGATCGACGGACAGCCGGCGGCCCCGGACCTCTGCGACGCGCTGGCCGAGCGGGCCCGGAGGCTCGCCGCCACCATCACCGAGCTCTCCTGGCTGGACGTGCCGGTCCGGGTGGAGCGCCGGCTCCGCGAGCTCGCCGCCCGCCTCGGGCGAGCCGTCCCCGACGGGCTCCTGCTCGACCTCCCGGTCACCCAGGACGACCTCGCGGCCCTCTGCGCCACCACCCGGGAGTCGGCGAACCGCGCGCTCCGGGCGCTGGAGCGGGTCGGTCGGGTGCGGCGGACGCCCCGGGGGTACGTGGTGCGGACGTGAGGGCGGGCCGTGCCTCAGGGCGCCGGCCCTTCGGGCCCGGCACCCTCGGGTGGGCGCGGGACCGCCCTCCCCCGCCCGGGCGCCGGCCCCTCCTGCAGCACCTCCAGGCTGCAGCGCCGGCACAGGCGGGTGCGGCCCAGCACCGGCTCCCCGCACCGCTCGCAGGCCCGGGGGTCCGCGAGCTCGTACCGGGCGCCCTCCCGGCTCCCCCGCCGGACCACCCGGCCCTCCGCCTCGAGCTTCTCGAGGTGGGCGAGGATCGAGCGCTCCGCGAGGGGCTGGAGCTCCGCGGGGTGATCGCGGTAGATCTCCTCCACGATCTCGGGGCTCGTGGCGAGGCCGGCCTCGAGCGCCGCGAGCACCTGCCGCTCCCGCATCGCACGGTGCTCGAGGTACTCGCGGAGCTTCGCGGCCCCGTCCAGCACCACCGGCCCGTGGCCCGGGTAGAGGACGCGGGGGGCGAGATCGAGCATCCGCCGGAGCGAACGGAGGTAGGCCACCAGGTCCCCCTCGGGCGGGTCGATCACGCTCGTGCCCCGCCCGAGCACGGCGTCCCCGGTGAAGAGGGCAGCCTCGCCCTCCAGCAGGAACGCCACGTGGTCCGGGGAGTGGCCGGGGGTGTGCAGCGCCCGCAGGACGGCGCCGCCGGCCCGCACGACCTCCCCGTCGCGGAGCCGCCGTCCCCCGGCCGGGGGCCGGAACGCGAGGACGGGGGCCCCCGTCTCCCGCGCGAGGGCGGGGGCCCCGGGGGCGTGGTCCGGGTGGTCGTGGGTGAGCAGGATGGCCGCGACGGGACCGGCCTCCCGGCGGACCTCGGCCAGGTGGGCCGGCTCGTCGGGGCCCGGGTCGATGACCACCGCCGGGTGCCGTCCGACGATCCAGGTGTTGGTCCCCTCCAGGGTGTAGGGGCCGGGGTTGGGGGCCAGCACCCGGACGATCCGCGGGCCGGGGGATGCCACCTCAGGCCCCCTCGGAGAACGTCGAGCGCGGCATCGAGGCCTCCTCGCCGCCGACCGGCTCCCGCTGGGGGATCCGGGCCCTCAGGATCTCCTCGACGTCCCTGCACCCCGCGAGCCCCTCGAGCATCTTCATCGTGGGCCAGAACAGCAGGACGCGCCCCTCCGCCCAGCCCTCGAGCAGGTCCCCCGGCCTCGCCCACCTCGCTTCGGCGACCTCCGGGCTCGACGCCCGAGGCTCGAGGTCCGGGGCGGCCCGGACCGCGAAGAACCGCGCGTCGAACCGCACCGGCACCCGCTCGGGGGCCACCCACCGGGAGATCGGCGCGAGCTGTTCGGCGAGCGGGGGGGCGGCGTCGATCGCGGCGAGCCCATCCCGCACCTCCGCACGCCGCATGCCGCCGCGGGTGAGGGCGAGGCCGGTCTCCTCGAGCAGCTCCCGGACCGCGCAGGCCCTGGCGGCCTCGGCCCGGGTCCCGAACCACCGCGCCGCGAGCTCAGCGTCCCCGGGCTCCACGGCGCCGCCCGGGAACGCGACGTACCCGGCGAGGAACCTGCTGCTCGCCGAGCGGCGGACCACGAGGACCTCGGGCCCGCCCCGCCCCTCCCGGGCGGCCACGACGGTGGCCGCGTCCCGGACGCCTCCTCGCCCCATGGAGGGCATTGTCCACGACGCGAGCCCGCCGGCGATCGGCCCCCAGGGTCCGACGCCATACTGCTCCCCGTGGGGACCGCACCGATCGACCGGATCCGTCGCGCCATCGCCCGCCGGGGCCCGATCACGTTCGCGGAGTTCATGGAGGAGGCCCTGTACGGGGAGGGGGGGTTCTACGCCGAGCCGCCGGTCGGCCCCCACGGCCACTTCGTGACCTCCCCCCACGTGCACCCGGTCTTCGCGACGCTCCTCGCCCGCGCGCTGCGGGAGGCCTGGGGGGCGCTGGGCCGTCCCGACCCCTTCCCCGTCGTCGAGGTCGGCGCCGGCGACGGGACCCTGGCCCGGGCCCTCCACGACGAGCTCGCCGACCTGCCCGTGCGCTACGTGGGCGTCGAGCGGAGCCCGGGGGCGCGCGAGGCGCTCGGGCGGCTCCCGCTGGCCGCGGTCGTCGAGGAGATCGGTCGGGCGGCGCCCATCCGGGACGGGGTCGTCCTCGCCAACGAGCTCCTCGACAACCTCCCGTTCCGCGTGGTCCGGCGCCGGGGGGCCCCGCGCGTCGCACGCGGTGCGGCCGGTGACCCGATGCGGGGACCGGCGGAGGGCGCGACGGACCTCGAGACGGGCCAGCCCGGGGAGCCGGGCCCCCTCGTCGAGGTCCTGGTGGGGGACGGGCCCGCCGGCCTCGTCGAGGTCGAGGCCCCGTGCCCGCCCGAGCTCGCCGCCCTGGCGCCGGAGCTCGCCCCCGGGGAGGAGGCAGCGGTCCCCACGGGCGCGCTCGCCTTCGTCGACGCGCTCGCCGGGGCCCTCGAGCGCGGGTACGCGCTCCTCGTCGACTACGGGTCCGCGGAGGGCCGGTCCCCGGGCCCGGTGCACGGCTACCGCGGCCACCGGCTGGTCGAGCGCGTCCTCGAGGATCCCGGCGGGACCGACGTCACGGCCGGGGTGGACTTCCTCGCGCTCTCGCGGCGGGCCCGCGCCGTCGGCCTCGAGGTCCTCGCCCTCCTCGACCAGCGGGACGCCCTCCTCGCCCTGGGCTTCGAGGGATGGCTCCGGGACGAGCTCCGCCGCCAGCGCGAGCTGCTGGACGCCGGGAGGGGCCTCGAGGCGGTCCGGGCCTGGGGCGGGCGCAGCCGCGCCACGCTCCTCGTGGAGCCGGCCGGCCTCGGTCGGCTCCGGTGGCTCCTCCTCGCCACCCCGGGCCTCCCGGCGCCCGGGTGGCTCCCGGGGGGAGGAGACCGCCGAACGGCCGATCGACCGGCCGCCGGTTGAGGGCTACGATCGGCCCGTCCCTGGTCCAGGGGGTGGGGATGCGCGGACCCGTCGTCGCCAAGGCCGTGGCCCTCGCCGCGGCCACGCTCCTCCTGGGGAGCATCCCGGCGAGCCCCGTCCCGCCCGGGCCGGGGCGCGGGCCCGTCGGCACCGACGGGGCCCGGGCGCCCGTCCCACGCGAGGAGGAGGCCGAGCAGCGGGAGACCACCGAGGCCCGCCTCGAGGCCCTCGCCGAGGCCCGAGCCGCGGGGCTGTTCGGGCGGCCGCTCCGGGTCACCGGTCGGCCGGCGCCCGGATGGGTCGGCGAACGGGTGGTCGACCCCCGCACCGACGACTGGGAGCCCGCGACCGCGGCCGACCCCAACGCCCCGTACGTGTACGTCCTCACCACCCGCTACGGCGAGCCCAAGCCGTGCCCGGGCAACTGCCCCTCGCCCTGGATCGCGCTGGAGATCTCCGCCGACGGCGGCCGGACGTGGAGCGAGGGCCGCCCGCTCTGCGCGTGCAAGGGATCCGGGCAGTTCGATCCCGTCATCGAGGTCGCCGCCGGGACGGGGGACGTCTTCGCCGCGTTCATGATCGGGTTCAACGTGGTCGTGATGCGCTCCACCGACCACGGCGCGACCTGGAGCGAGCCCGTGCCCACCTGGGGCAACGTCGCCTGGAACGACAAGCCGGCGATGGCCGTGAGCGACGACGGGCGGGACGTCTACGTCTCGTGGAACGGGCCCACCGGCGGCGATCCGTGGGTCGCGGTGTCCCACGACGGCGGGGCCACGTGGGCGCAGACCAAGCTCGTGTCGAGCGACCGCTACTTCTTCGCGTTCGACGCCGACGTGCTCCCCGACGGGACCGTGATCTTCTCGGGGTCGAGCTTCACCTACACGGGCCCGGGCGGGGCGGCCGAGGGGCCGGTCCTCCACCACGCCTTCATCTCCCGCGACGGCGGGGTCACGTGGGAGGAGCAGGCCCTGGCCACGGTCGAGCTGGGCGAGCCCTGCGTCGCCGAGGGGTGCTACGCGGACTTCTACGCCGGGCACGACGCCGTCTCCGCCGACGCCCTCGGCCGGATCGTCTACGTCTACGACGGCGCGACGGTCCCCGGGGGGAAGCAGCGGATCTATGTCCGGACCTCGTCCGACGGCGGCCGCACCTGGACCGCGCCGGTCGCGCTCTCGCCGCCCACCGAGATGGCCACGTCCCCCGCCGTGGAGGCGGTGGGGGCCGGCGACGTCCGGCTCTGGTACATGCAGACGGCGGGCGGGGACCACGACGCGTGGAACGTGTGGTACCGGAGCTCGCCCGACCTGGGCGCGACCTGGAGCGCCCCGGTCCGGATCTCCGACGCGACGTCGGGGGCCGGCTACAAGACCCCCGAGGGGTTCCTCGAGGTCTACGGCGACTACGGCGAGATCGCGGTGACGAGCGCGGGCAAGACCTTCGCGGTCTGGGGCGAGGGGTTCAGCTGGACCGGCCCCGGCGGCAGCTGGTTCAACCTCCAGCGCTGACGCCGCGACGGGGGACCCGCCGCCTCTGCCCTCGCGGGATCGCGGGGCCCCGCAGCGCTACCGGTCGACGTCGCCGACGACGAAGAAGATCGAGCCCAGGATGGCGATGAGGTCGGGGACCAGGTTCCCCGGCAGCATCGCCGGGAGCACCGACACGTTGGAGAACGACGCCGTCCGCATCTTCAGGCGGTAGGGCGTCTTCTTCCCGTCGCCCACGAGGTAGTAGCCCATCAGCCCGAGGGGGTTCTCGGTCCGGACGTAGACCTCGCCCTGGAGCGAGAGCTTCTTCGGGAGCTTCGGCGCGATGTACGGGCCGGCGGGGAGCTTCTCCATGCACTGCTCGATGATCTTGCAGGACTCCCACATCCGCTGGACCAGGACCCACAGCCGGTCGTAGCAGTCGCCGGTCTGCCCCACCGGCACGTCGAACTCGACCTCCGCGTACTTCTCGTAGGGCTCGTCCTTCCGGGGGTCCATCGGGACGCCCGAGCCCTGCAGCACCGGCCCCGAGCACCCGTAGGCCAGCGCCATCTCCTTGGGGAGGATCCCGACGCCCTTGGTCCGCGCGTACACGATCTCGTTGCCCATGATCAGGTCCTCGAACTCGCGCAGCTTGGCCCGGACGTGCTTGAGGACCTCCGCGCTCCGCTTCAGGAAGCCCCGGGGGAGGTCGTCCTTGAGCCCGCCCACCCGCGCGTAGGAGTGGTGCATCCGCGCGCCGGTCGCCGACTCCATGAGGTCCTGGATCATCTCCCGCTCGCGGAACGCGTAGAAGATCGGCGTCATCGCGCCCAGCTCCAGCGGGTAGGAGCCGGTGAACATCAGGTGGTTCAGGATCCGGTTCCACTCCGCCATCATGGTCCGGATCCACTGCGCGCGGTCGGGGACCTCGATCCCCGCGAGCCGCTCCACCGCGATCACCCACCCCAGCTCGTTGTTGAACGCGCTGATCCAGTCGTGTCGGTTCATGAGGACCAGCACCTGGCGGGCGTCGCGGTGCTCCGCGAGCTTCTCCGCCCCCCGGTGCATGTACCCGATCACGGGCTCGGCGCGGGTGATGACCTCGCCGTCCAGCTCGAGGACGATCCGGAGGACCCCGTGCGTCGAGGGGTGCTGCGGGCCGATGTTGAGGATCATCTCCTCGGTCCGCAGCCCCCGGCCCACGACCTCGATGTCGAGGCCGCCGCCCCGCACCATCGAGGCGACGGCGGAGCTCTCGTAGGCCGGGCGTTCGCGCTGGTCCACGGGCCCTATCCTCGCAGATGCGCTCGGCCCCCGACCACGGCGGGCCCGACCCGGTACGCTCAGGACGGGCGGCGCGCGGGGAGGAAGGATGGTGGCGGAGGCAGGGCTCCGGCGGCGGATCCCCTCGGTCGACGCCCTGCTGCGCTCGGAGCCGGGCCGCCGGGCCGCCGCCTCCTTGGGACGACCCCTCCTCAAGCGGGCCCTCGACATCGTCCTCGACGAGCTCCGGGCCCGGGCGGCGCGGGGGGCGGAGCCTCCCGACGACGACACGATCCTCGCCACGGCGGCGGGGATCGCCGCCCGCACCGCGGCCGGCCTCGCGCCCGTGATCAACGCCACCGGGGTCGTCCTCCACACCAACCTCGGCCGGGCCCCCCTGCCCGAGGAGGCCGCGCGGGCCGCGGCCCGGGCGGGCACCTCCTACACCGACCTCGAGCTCGACCGCACGACCGGTCGCCGCGGGAGGCGGACGAGCCGCGCGGAGCTGCTCCTCACCGCGCTCACGGGCGCCGAGGACGCCCTGGTCGTGAACAACTGCGCCGCCGCGCTGCTCCTCGCCCTCGCGGCCCTCGCCCGCCGGAAGGAGGTGCTCGTCTCGCGGGGCGAGCTCATCGAGATCGGCGGCGAGTTCCGTATCCCCGACATCCTGGCCGCCTCCGGCGCCAAGCTCGTCGAGGTGGGGACGACGAACCGCACCCGCCTGGCCGACTACCGCGCGGCGCTCTCGGAGCGCACCGGCCTGATCCTCCGGGTCCACCCCAGCAACTACCGCATCGTGGGGTTCACCGAGGCCCCCTCGCCGCGCGAGCTCGCGGCGCTGGCCGCGGGCGCCGGCGTGCCGTTCCTCCACGACCTCGGCTCCGGCCTCCTCCACCGGGGGAACGGCGTGCCCCCCGACGAGCCGGCGGCGGACGAGGCGGTGGCGGTGGCCGACCTCGTCACGTTCTCCGGGGACAAGCTCCTGGGCGGTCCGCAGGCCGGGATCGTGCTGGGGAAGGCGGCGCTCCTCGCCAAGCTCCGACGGCACCCGATCGCGCGCGCGGTCCGGGTGGACAAGATGCAGGTGGCGGCCCTCGAGGCCGTCCTCGCGATGTACGCGGCGGGGCGTCGGGACGAGCTCCCGGTGTGGCGGATGCTCCGCGAGCCGCTCGGCGCGGTCCGGGACCGGGCCCAGCGCCTGGCGCTGGCCCTGGACGGCGAGCTCGAGGGGGCCCGCGTCGTCGACACCAGGGCGTCGGTGGGCGGGGGGTCGATGCCGGGGCACGCGCTCCCCTCGGCCGGGGTGCGGCTCCGCGTCCCCGACCCTCCCGCCTTCGCGGCGAGGCTGCGGTCCGGGAGCCCGCCGGTCCTGTGCCGGGTGGAGGAGGGCCACGTCGTGTTCGACGTGCGCACGGTGCGGGACGAGGAGGTCCCGCACCTGGCCCGGGCCGCCCTCTACGCGCTCGAGGCCGAGGACGTCGAGGGGTGAGCCGTGGCCGAGCCCGCGCTCCACGTCGTGGCCACCGCGGGCCACGTCGACCACGGGAAGTCCTCGCTGATCCTCCGGCTCACCGGGATCGACCCCGACCGGTGGGAGGAGGAGAAGCGCCGGGGCCTCACGATCGACCTGGGGTTCGCGTGGTGCACGCTCCCCTCGGGCCGCGAGGTCGGCTTCGTCGACGTCCCCGGCCACGAGCGGTTCGTCCGGAACATGCTGGCCGGCGTGGGCCCCGTCCGCCTCGTGCTGTTCGTGGTGGCCGCCGACGAGGGGTGGAAGCCCCAGTCCGAGGAGCACCTCCAGATCGTCGACGTGCTGGGCGCCGCGGGGGGCGTCGTCGCGCTCACCAAGGTCGACCTGGTCGATGCCGAGACCCGGGACCTCCAGGCGCTCGCGGTCCGGGACCGCCTGGCCGGCACCGCGCTGGCGGACGCGCCGATCGTCCCGTGCTCGTCGGCCACCGGCGAGGGGCTGGACCGGCTCCGCGACGAGCTCGACGCCCTCCTCGCGCGGGCGCCGGTCCCGGAGCAGGACGGGCGGGCCCGCCTCTTCGTGGACCGGGTCTTCACGATCCGCGGCGCGGGGACCGTGGTCACCGGAACCCTCACCGGCGGACGCCTCTCCGTGGGCCAGGAGGTCGAGGTCTGGCCCGTGGGCGCCCGGGCGCGGATCCGCTCGCTCCAGACCCACAAGCGGTCGATCGACGTCGCCCGCCCGGTCTCGCGGGTCGCCGCGAACCTCGTGGGCGTGGAGCGCGCTCGGCTCGAGCGGGGGGACGTGATCGGCCCGCCGGGCGCCTGGCGCGGGACCCGGGTCATCGAGGTCCACCTGCGGCCGGTCCGAGGGCTCGCCCATCCCCTCACCGCCCGCGGCGCCTACAAGCTGTACGCGGGCTCGGCGGAGCGCGACGCGCGCCTGCGTCTCTACGACGTCCCCGAGGTCCGCAGGGGCGAGGAGGCCTTCGCCAGGATCCACCTCTCGGCGCCCCTCGTGCTCGACGTCCACGACCGGTTCGTCCTGCGCGAGGTGGGCCGCCGGGAGACCGTGGCGGGGGGCGTGGTCCTGGACGTCGACCCCCCCGAGCGGCCGGGGCCGGACGCCGCCGCGCGGCTGCGCCGACGGCTCGGGGCCCGGCGTGAGGAGCTCCCCGCGATCGCGGTCGAGGAGCGGGGGGCCGTCCGCGCGGCCGAGCTCGTCGCGCTCTGCGGACGAGCGGACGTGGAGCGCGCGGAGCGGGCCGGGGACTGGTGGATCCATCCCGCCCTCCACGCGGAGGTGCGCGCCGCCCTCGAGCGGGCCCTCGGGGCCTTCCACCGCGAGCGCCCGCTGCTCGAGGGCGCCGACGTGGCGCTGGCCCGGGGGGCCGTGCTCGCCGCCCTCCGCTCGCGCGGGGCCCCCGCCGACCCCGACCTCGTCGACGCCCTCCTCGGGGACCTCGAGGCCCGGGGGGTGCTCGTCCGCGCGGGGCGCACGGTGCGGCTGGCCTCGCACCTGCCGTCGTTGGGCGGCCGGGAGGAGGAGGTTGAGCGAGTGGTGCGGGCGGTGGCGGGGAGGGAGCCCAGCCCCCCCACGGTGCCCGAGCTCGTCGCGGCGGGGACGGCGCGGGAGGTGATCGACGCCGCCGTCCGGGCCGGGCTCCTGGTCCGGATCTCCCCCGACCTGGTCTTCACCCCGGGCTTCGTCGCGCGCGCGACGGAGGTGGTCCGCGAGCTGGGCGCCTCGGGGGTGACGGTGAGCGCGTTCCGGGAACGGCTCGGCACGTCGAGGCGGTACGCGCTCCCCCTGCTGGAGCACTTCGACCGGCAGGGGCTCACCCGGAGGCAGGGCGACCTGCGGTTCGTGCGGGCCGACGCGCCCACGGGCCGGTAGCGGGGCACCCCCGGAGCTCCGCTCGTCGGCAGCGCGCGAGCCAGCGGCGTCCGGCCGGGCCCCTCAGCGGACCGAGGCCACCAGGGCCACCTCGACCGGGGCCCCGAGGGGGAGCTCCGCCACCCCCACCGCGGCCCGCGCGTGGCGGCCGGCCTCCCCCAGGAGGTCGACCAGGAGGTCGCTGGCGCCGTTCGCCACCGCCGGCTGGTCGGTGAATCCCGGCGCGGAGGCCACGAACACCGTCACCTGGACGATCCGCTCGAGCCGATCGAACCCCCCGAGCTCCTCCCGGAGCGCGGCGAGCGCCTGGAGCGCGCACCGGCGAGCCGCCGCCCGCCCCTCCTCGACGCTCACCTCCGCCCCGAGGTGGCCGGGGTGGAGCACGGAGCCGCCCTCGGTCGCCACCTGGCCGGCCACGAAGGCCAGCCCGCCCGCCACGACCACCGGGACGTAGTTGGCGACCGGCTGGGGGGCCGCGGGCAGCTCCAGGCCGAGCTCCCGGAGCCTCTCGAGCACGCGGCGGTCGTCCACGTGCGCGGAGGATACCGCCCGACGTCGGGCTGGGCGACCGGCGCCTGCCCGTCGCGGGACCCCGGATCGGCCGGTGCGCGTCCCGGGGGCGGCCCGAGCGTTCGGGGGGGCGGCTCGAGCGTCCCGCGATCCGCCGCGCGCCCGCGCTCAGCCGGCCCGGCGCTCGAGCTCGCGCAGCAGCAACCGGCGCTCGAGCTCGTTCAGCCCGCCCCAGATGCCGTGCGGCTCCCGGGTCCGGAGGGCGTAGGCGAGGCACTCGGCGCGGACCTCGCACCGGCGGCAGATCGCCTTGGCCCGGGCCTCGCGCGCATCCTTCTCCTCCTTGCGCTCGAAGTAGTTCGGCGCGAAGAACAGCGCCGCGTCCTCGCCGCGGCAGGCCGCTCGGAACCGCCACCCCTGCGCGCCGTCGGACCACCCGTCCGACCCGGTCGTCACCCGCTCGACCACCCCGGGCCCTCCACCCGAGCCGACCCCCCTCCTACAGTTATCCGTCAGCGGTCGCCCGGGGGATTCAGCGGGGGACCCAAGGGGTCCCCGCGGATCGACGCTGCGGGGGCCGGCGGGGCTCGCGCGGACGCTCCGCGGCGGTCGGCCTACCCGTCGTCCGGCTCCGGCTCGACCTTGAGGATCAGGCCGTCCACGCCGCGGACGCGGATCCGGGTCCCCTTCGGGATCGGGCCGTCGGCGCTCCGCCCGCGCCACAGGGTCCCCTTCACGAAGACGGGGCCCTCGGGAGCCAGATCCCCCCGCGCCTCGCCCACCAGGCCGATCAGGCCGTGCCGGGCCGAGACGATGCGCTCCCGGGAACGGAGCGCCACGGTGAGCGCGAAGCCGTAGAAGAGGAAGCTGCCCACGACGGCCAGGGCCACGACCCAGGTCGAGAGATCGATCGCATCGCCCACCCCCCGCCAGGCGAGCCAGGAGCCCGCCGCGAAGCCGGCGAGGCCGCCGTACGTGAGGGGCCCGAGGCGTCGGAGGTGCACGTCGAGGATCATCGCGCCGACGCCCAGCCCGAGGAGCGCGAGCCCGGCCCATGAGGTCGGCACCACGGTGAGGCCGTACGCGGCGAGCCCGAGGAGCGCGACCCCGCTCACCCCGGCGAACCCGAAGCCCGGCTGCGTCGACTCGAACGCCAGGGCCGCGAGCCCCAGCACCAGGAGGAGGTAGATCGCCGTCGGCGTGGCCACGCCGTGGAGGATGCGGCGGACCGGGCCCAGGTCCCGGAACAGGACCTCGACGCCCGGCCCCTCCTCCGGCGAGGTCGCGACGCGGGTCGCCAGGCGCACCCGGCCCGCGGCCGTGGGCACCACCCGCCCGTCGATCCGCCCGAGGAGCTCGGGGACGGAGGCGGCGGCCACGTCGGCGACCCCCAGGTCGAGCGCCTCCTGGGCCGTGAGCGGGCGGTCCACGAGCTCGAGCTCCCCGTCGCCCCGGGCCCGGAGCGCCTCGGCCACCCGGGCCAGGATCCCGGGGAAGCGTGCCGCCGGTCGCGCGACGTCCAGGGGGTCGAGGGGGCCGGTCTGGGACCCGGGGGAGACCGCCGCCACGCTCGACGCGGCCACGAGGAGCAAGCCCGCGCCGCTCGCCCGTGCCGGCGCCGGCCCCACCCACGTCACCACGGGCACCGTGGCCCGGGCCACGCGCTCGGCCAGGGCCACGCCAGACCGACCGAGGGCCCCCGGCGTGTCGAGCTGCAGCACGACGACGGCGCCCGCCCCCTCCGCCTCGCGGAGGACCTCCTCGAGGTAGCCGGCCACGATCCGGTCCAGGGCCCCGTCCACCTTGACGACCTCCACGGGCGTGGGGGACGGCCCCTGCGCCCCGGCGGGGGACCCGGGCAGGAGGGCCAAGGCGAGGAGCGGGAGGAGGAGGGCCCGACGCATCCGGGCCCCATGCTACCCGGGGCGCGGCCCGGGGCAGGGTCCGACCGCGCCCGGGGACGCGGCCCGGGGCCTCGGCCGGCCGGTATCCTGCTCCGAGCCCCATGCCGCACGCACCGGTCCGCCGAACCGCGACCGGCCCACCCCCGGGGCCGCCGTTCGACCCGCTGTTCCCCGCGGTCCTCGCCGCCGTGATCGCCCTCGCCGCCGCGCTGGTGGCGGCCGCGCTCCTCCCGCTCGCCGGCACGCTGGCCCTGGGGGTGCGCCGGGTGAACGATCAGCTCGCCGTCCTCGGCGAGGACTTCCGCAGGATCCGGCCGTTCGCCGAGCGCTCGGTCGTCTACGCCGCGGACGGCGAGGTGCTCGCCACCCTCTACGAGGAGAACCGGGCCGAGGTGTCCCTCGAGGACGTCTCCCCGGTGGCCCGGAGGGCGGTCCTCGCGATCGAGGACGACCGCTTCTACGAGCACGGCGCGGTGGACGCCACCTCGGTGCTGCGGGCCCTCGTCGCCAACCTCGTGGCCGGGGAGGTGGTGCAGGGCGGCTCCACGATCACCCAGCAGCTCGTGAAGAACGTGTTCATCGAGGACCCCTCCCAGACCCTCGACCGCAAGCTGCGGGAGGCGGCCCTCGCGATCCGGCTCGAGCAGCGGTACTCGAAGGACCGGATCCTCGAGATGTACCTGAACCGGGTCTACCTGGGGAACGGCGTCTACGGGATAGGGACGGCGGCGGAGTTCTACTTCGGGGTCCCGGCCTCCGAGCTGCGGCTGCCCCAGGCGGCGCTCCTCGCGGGCATGATCGCGTCCCCCGAGACGTACGACCCGCTCGAGCGGCCCCGGGCCGCGCTCCGGCGGAGGAACGAGGTGCTGGACCGGCTGGCGGCGCTGGGCTGGGCCCCGGCGGCGAGGGTCGAGCGGGCGAAGCGCCGGCCGCTCGGGCTCGACCCGGACGCCGCGGCCGAGCAGCCCGGGCGGTGGCCGTTCGCCGTCGAGTACGTCCGCCGGCTGATCCTGGACTCGCCGGGCGGGGAGTTCGACGCGCTCGGCACGACGCGCAGGCAACGGGCGCGGGCCCTGTTCGAGGGCGGCCTGCGGATCCACACCACGTTCCTGCCGGCCTGGGAGGAGGCCGCGGGGGCGGCGGTGGCGGCGCACCTCCCCGATCCCGACGGGCCGGACGCCGCGATCGCCGCCGTCGACGCGCGGACCGGCGCGATCCGCACGATGTTCTCGGGCCGCGACTACCTCCGGCAGCCCGAGCCGCTCGACCTCGTGACCGCGGCGCGCCAGCCCGGCTCGGCGTTCAAGCCGTTCACGCTCGTCGCCGCGTTCCGGGCCGGCATCCCGCCGGGCAAGGTCTACCCCTCGAAGGCCCCCTACCGGGATCCCCGGTGGAACAACGACTGCCACTGCGTGTTCAACGCGGAAGGGCGGGGCGACCGCGGCTACCTCGACCTGTGGGCGGCAACGGAGGGGTCGGTGAACGTGGTGTTCGCCCAGCTCGTCCTGGACGTCGGCCCCGAGGCCGTCGTCGAGGCCGCCCACGACCTCGGGGTGACGAGCCCGCTCGACGCCGTCCCCTCGATCACGCTCGGCGCCGAGGAGGTCTCCCCGCTCGAGATGGCGGCGGCGTACGCGACGCTCGCGAACGGCGGGGTGCGCTGCGAGCCGTTCGCCGTGAGCAGGATCGTGGACGGGCGGGGCCGGGTCCTCTACCGGCACCGGCCCGAGTGCCGCAGGGTCATCCCGGCCCAGCTCGCCAACCTCGTCACCGCCATGCTCCAGCGGGTCGTCTCCGGCGGGACGGGCACCGCCGCCGCGCTGCCCGGCCGGCCGGTGGCCGGGAAGACCGGCACCACGCAGGACTACACGAACGCCTGGTTCGTGGGGTACACGCGGCAGGTGGCGACGGCGGTCTGGGTCGGCTTCCCCGAGGGGCAGCGGCCCATGGACGGGTACTTCGGCGGCCCGGTGTTCGGCGGGACGGTGGCCGCGCCGATCTGGCACGACTTCATGGCCCGGGCGGTCGCCGGGATGCCGGTCGAGGGCTTCCCGCCCCCGCCCCCGCCGGAGCGGGCCCCGGTCCCGGACCTGGTCGGCCTCCCCTCGGCCCGGGCCGAGCGGCAGGTCCTGGCCGCCGGGTTCACGCCGCTGCTCGAGGAGACCGACGCGCCGGAGCCGGAGGGCACCGTGGTGGGCCAGGAGCCGGCCGCGGGGACCCGGGCGACCCTGGGCGGGCTCGTCCGGATCCTCGTGAGCACGGGCCGGCCCCCCTCGGTCGAGGTCCCGGACGTGGTCGGGCTCCGGGGGTGGCGGGCGGTGCAGGCCCTGGAGGGGGCCGGGCTCGTGGCCCGGGTGGTGCGGACGCCCGTGGACGGCGAGGCGCAGGACGGCGTGGTGCTCGACCAGTCGCCGCCCGCGGGCCGGTCGGTCCCCGCGGGGTCCGAGGTCACGATCACGGTGGGGGAGGCCCGGCCGCCGGGGGAGGCGGACGGAGGCTGAGGCGGCCCAGGACCCGCGGGGCGCGCGCTCAGGCGCCCAGCCGGGCGGCGACCCGCTCGCGGACCCGGGCCCCGTCGACCTTGCCCCTGGCCCGCCCCATCACGAACCCCATGACCTTGCCGAGGTCCCTCGGGGACGACGCCCCGGTGGCCGCGATCGCCTCCTCGACGAGCGCGTCCAGCTCCTCCTCGGAGAGCAGCGCGGGGAGGTAGGGGCCGAGCGCCTCGGCCTGGGCCCGCTCCCGGGCCGCCAGGTCCTCCCGCCCGGCCCGCTCGTAGGCCTCCCGCGCCTCGTCCCGCTTCCTCGCCTCGCGCAGGGCCACCTCCCGGACCTCGTCGTCCGAGAGCTCCCGGCGGAGCTCGACCTCCCGGTTGCGGACGGCCGCGGAGAGCAGCCGGAGCGCCGACAGGCGCACCTCGTCCCGGGCCCGCATCGCCTCCCTGATCTCCCCCGCGAGGCGCTCCTTGAGGCCCCCCGTCGCCCCCATCCGTAGACTCCCCTCCGTGCCGGTCCCCGCCGTCCTCGCGATCCCCGCGGCCGGGCTCGCCTGCGTCGCCTACGGCGTCCTCGTGGAGCGCCGCTGGTTCCGGCTCCGCCGACGCCGGCTCGACATCCTACCGGCGGGGGCTCCCCCCCGGATCACCGTGCTCCACCTCTCGGACCTCCACCTCGTCCGCGGCGACCGCGCCAAGGCCCGGTTCATCGCCGGGCTCCCCCGGCCCGACCTCACCGTGGTCACCGGCGACCTCCTCGGGGAGCCCGACGCGGTCGAGGAGGTGGCCCGTGCCCTGCGGCCGGTCCGCGGCCGCCTCGGGTCGTGGTTCGTGCTGGGCTCGAACGATCACTTCGCCCCGCGGCCGCTCAACTACCTCGCCTACTTCCGCCGGCGCCGGAGGGTCCGCCGCGGGGTCCGGGGCCGGGCCGCCGAGCTCGTGGCGCGCCTCGCGGACGACGGCTGGCGCCACCTCGGGAACGTCCGCCTGGAGCTCGAGCTCGACGGCCTCCCTGTCGAGGTGCTCGGCCTCGACGACGCCCACATCGGCCGCCACGACCTGCGGGCCGCCGTCCGCCGGGCGCCCGAACGGGTCGGGATCGCCGTGACCCACTCGCCGGACGTGGCGCCGGAGCTCGCCGCGCTCGGCTGGGACCTGATCGTGGCCGGGCACACCCACGGCGGGCAGGTGCGGCTGCCCCTGGTGGGGGCCCTGGTCACCAACTCCCACCTCCCGAGGCGGCTGGCCTCTGGCCTGTTCCGGCTGGGGCCGGCCCTCGTGCACGTCTCCCCGGGCCTCGGCACCAGCAGGTACGCGCCCTTCCGGTTCCTCTGCCGGCCCGAGGCCACGCTCCTCGAGCTGCGCCCCCGCGGCGCTCAGTAGCCGGGCCCGCCCTCGGTGTCGATGCCGTTCCAGGGCGGGACGATGACCTGCCGGCCCCCCGGCCTCCCCCGCAGCCTGATCTCGCGGAGCGCCACGTTGTTCTCGTCGGTGACCTCGTGGAGGGCGCCCAGGGGGTTCACCTCGACCCGGATGAAGTACCGCCCGTTGGGGAGGTCGGTGATGTCGAACGCCTGCCCGCGGACCGCCTGCACGTAGGTGTCGCCCCACCCCACCTGGAGCACCTCCCGGATCCAGATCGCGCTCGGCCCCCCGCACGCGGTCCACAGGCCGGTCTCCACCGCCCACTCCGCGTTCGGGAGGGTGAGGTCGATCGGATCGGTCGGCGCGAGGCACCAGGACTGCTTGCCGGAGACCTGGACCTCCATCTCCCGGGCGTCGAGGAGCGAGTACTCGGTGAACTGGACGAAGTGCCAGTGGTCGTGGCCCCCGCCCCGGTGGAACTCGAGGGTCCCGACCGGCGCCCGGCCCACGACGGCTCCCCCCGAGGTGAAGTACTGGTAGGCCTGCATCACGTCCTCGCCCTGTTCGCGGAAGCCCTCCACGAGGAGCGGGGCGGGGCCCCGGTTCCACTCGGTCGAGGCGAAGCCGAGGTAGTCACGCCCCCGCCGGCTGTAGGTCGAGATCCCCCACGCCGGGAGCGCCACCAGGTCGGGGACGGTCGAGGGGGAGGGGGAGGGGACGGTGGGGACCCGGACCGCGGGGCGGCCCGTCCGCGCCGGGACCGGCGCCGGCCCCGTCCGTCCCCGGGTCCGGAGGACCGCCTCCACCCGGACCTCGGCGTCTCCCTCGGCGATCCCGAGGAGCTCCCGGAACCTGGGGTCGATCCACACCCGGACGGAGTAGCGACCGTCGGGCACGCGTCCGCCGACCTCCGTGTAGGCGAGCGGGTTCACCGCCCACCCGGCGTCGATCCCCCACACGGTGCCGAGCGTGAACGGGTTCCCCCCGCACCAGGAGGGGTAGCGGGGGCTGAGCGGCCCGGAGTCGTCGAGGCGGGCCCGCTCGAAGGCGTTGGGGCAGAACGTGAACGGTCCCCGGGAGACGAGCTTCCCCCGGGCGTCCCGGACGCTCACGTGGAGGAAGCCCGCCAGCCCGTTCCACCCGTCGAGGACGTCGGCGGGGAGGGCCCGGAGCACCCGTCCGGTGGCGGCGTCCGCCTGCACCACGCCCACCGGCGTGGCGTAGTCGGGCCGCGACACCCGGAGCTCGAAGGCCCCTCCCGAGGAGGCCACCCAGACCCCGACGTCGAGGGGGAACCCCCGCCCGCCCCAGCGCACCACCTCGGCCTCCGGCTCCACGGCGTAGAGGCGGAGCGAGGGAGGGGCGGCCGCGCGGGCGGCCGGCGCGACGACGGACGGCCCGGCGAGCGAGGCCAGGGCGATGGCGAGGGCGAGGGCGCGGCCGGCCCGGCGTTCCATGGTTCCGCTCCTTCCCGATGGGGACCCGGCGAGCATACGTGCTCGCGATGCTTGAGACGGGGCGGCGGGCCCCCCGGTTCCCCTCGGCCGGGACGGGTCCCGAGCGGGACCCGGCAGGGGGGTCGGGTCCGCGGGTCAGCGGGCGGCCACCGCGGTCGCGAAGGCCCGCTCGTAGCCCTCGACCATCGCCTCCTTCGAGAACAGCCGCCGCACCCGCTCCCGGCAGGCCCGGGGGTCGATCTCCCGCAGCCGCTCGAGCGCGCGGGCCGCCTCCTCGGGGTACCGATCGACCGGGACGATGAAGCCCGTCTCCCCGTCCGCGATCACCTCCGGCACCGAGCCCCGCGGCGTGGCGATCACCGGCGTGCCGCAGGCCATGGCCTCGGTCATCACGAGCCCGAAGGGCTCGTCCCAGTCGATCGGGAACAGCACGGCCCGGGCCCGGGCGAGGAGGTCGGCCTTCTGCTCGTGGGTGATCTCGCCCAGGACCTCCACCCGGTCCGTGAGGAGGGGCTTCACGTTCCGCTCCCACTCCTCCTCCTCGGTGGGATGGGCGATCTTCAGCGCGCAGACCAGCCGGGCCCCCGCCTCGCGCGCCGCGAGCACCGCCCGGCGGAGCCCCTTCTCCGGCGCCGCCCGCCCCAGGAACAGCAGGAAGTCGTCCTTCTCCTCCCGGAACGGGTACCGCTCGAGGTCGATGCCGTTGTAGACCACGCCCGCGTAGCGCAGCTCCTCCATGCCCCGGCGCTGGGCCTCGCTGATCGCGACGAACCACACGCGGTCGGCCACCTCCCCGTAGAGGCGGCGCATCTCGGGCGTGAACGAGCCGTGGAGCGTGTGCACCGTGGGGACGCCGGAGAGCGTCCCCGCGACCAGCGCCGACCACGGCGAGTGGACGTGGATCACGTCGAACCGGGAGGGGTCGCGGAACGCGGTGAGCGTGTGGACGGTGTCGTGCCAGGGGTCGTTGATGAAGCGGGGGCCCGGGGCCCGCTCGAACGCGAACTCCAGGCGGGCCCGGGTCTCGGAGTCCCCGGTGGCGAAGAGCGTCACGTCGTGGCCCCGCTCCGCGAGCCCGTCCGCGAGGAGCGCGACGACCCACTCGATGCCGCCGTACCCCTTGGGCGGGACGGCGAGCCAGGGCGGGGCGACCTCGGAGATCTTCACGGCCGTCCCGCCCGGGCGGCGCGCCCCCGGGGGTCGCGGGCCTTCCTCCACCCCCCCATGCCGGGCCGAAGCCTACCCGACCGCACCGTCGGCGACGGCGGCCCGCTACACTCAGGGGCGCGGGACGTGGCGCAGTTTGGTAGCGCGCAGCGTTCGGGACGCTGAGGTCGCGGGTTCGAATCCCGCCGTCCCGACCTCTCGAACCCGTGTTCGCCCGCCGCTTTGACGGACGCGGGGCGCGCCGGTAGCCTTCCCCGGGCTGCCGTCGGGCAGCTCGCTCCGTATGCGGGGGAACGGGCGGGGGCACGGGCACCGCGTGCGGCCGGCGGCGGCCGCGCTCCTCGCGCTCTCCCTCCTGGTCGCCCCCGCCACGTCGAGCGCCGCGCCCACCCGGGCCGAGATCGAGGCCGCCGAGGCCAGGCTGCGGGCCCTGCACGAGCGCCTCTCGCTCCTCGTCGAGCAGTACGACCAGGCCAGGGAGCGGCTGGCGGAGGTCCAGGCCCGGCTCGACGAGGCCCGCCGGGCGGCGGCCGAGGCCCGGGAGACGGCGGAGCGGGCCAGGACCCTGCTCTCCCGGCGGGCCGCCAGCGCCTACATGACGATGGGGACCGAGGCCATGGTCCTGCTCGATGCCAGCTCCCTCGCGGAGTTCTCGGACCGGCTCGAGTTCATCGGTCGGATCGCGCAGGACGACGCCGACCTGGCCCTCCAGGCCGAGGCCGCGGGGCGACGGGCCTCGTGGCTCGGGGAGCGCCTCCGCGACGTCGCCCGGGAGCGGGCCGAGGTGGTCGCGGAGATCGCGAGGAAGGAGGCGGAGATCCGTCGGGCCATCGCCGAGCAGGCGCGGGTGGTGGCGGGCCTGCGCGCGGCCGCCCGACGGGCCCGCGAGGCGGCCGCCGTGGAGGCCGTGGTCGAGAGCCCGGGCGCGGTCTCGCCGCCCCCGGGCCCCATCCCCGCCCCGAGCCCCGGCGCCCGGCTCGCGATCGAGGCCGCCTACTCGGTCCTGGGCACCCCCTACCGCTGGGGCGGGGCGAGCCCCGCCACCGGCTTCGACTGCTCCGGGCTCACGATGTGGGCCTGGGCCCAGGCCGGCGTCTCCCTCCCCCACTCCTCCGAGCTCCAGTACGCGGTGCTCCCCCACGTGCCGCGGGAGGAGCTCCAGCCGGGCGACCTCGTGTTCTTCTACAGCCCCATCCACCACGTCGGGCTCTACATCGGAGGCGGTCGGATGATCGACGCGCCTCACAGCGGCGCGGTCGTGGCGATCAGGGACGTGGACTGGGGCTCGTTCGTCGGGGCGGCGCGTCCCGGCTAGGGGCCGCTCGATGCCCGGCGGGTGGCCGACCCGGCGGGCGTCCCCGCCCGCTCACCTCGTGGGGCCGACCCGACCGGACGTCCCCTCGGCCTCCACGTCGAGGTGCGAGCCGAACGCGTGGAGGCCGTGGAGGTGCACCCGCCCGACCTCGGGCGGGAGCCGCGGGTCGCACCGGAGCTCGCCGCCATCCGCCGCGAGCCCCAGCATCACCCGGAGGAACAGGAAGGGCGCCGCCGTCGCCCAGGCCTGCGGGCTGCACGCCGTCGGGTACCGGACGGGGAACGGGGCGTCGCCCCGCGCGTAGCCGGCGAAGACCTCGGGGAGCCGGTGCCCGGTGAACGCGGCGGCGTCGAGCATCGCGAGCGCGATCCGGTTCGCCTCGTCGCGGAACCCGTACCGGGCGAGGCCCGCGGCGATCAGGGAGTTGTCGTGGGGCCAGACCGAGCCGGTGTGGTAGCCGATCGGGTTGTACGCGGCGTCCTCCTCCGAGAGGGTCCGGACGCCCCAGCCGGAGAACATCGCCGGCGACAGGAGCCGTTCCGCGACGGCCCGGGCCCGGTCCTCCGGGACGATCCCCGACCAGAGCAGGTGACCCATGTTGGAGGCGACCGAGTCGATCCGCCGCTTCTCCCGGTCCAGGCCGATCGCGTAGTACCCGCCCCGCTCGTCGGTCCAGAAGTCCCGCGAGAAGCGCTCCCGGAGCGCCGCCGCCTCCGCCCGAAGGCGGGCGGCGAGCCCGGGATCGCCCCACACCTCCGCGGCGAGCTCGGCCGCCCGGAGCTTCGCGTCGTAGACGTAGCCCTGGACCTCGGCGATCGCGATCGGGGGCTCGGGCAGCCGGCCGTCGGCGAAGCGGACGCCGTCCCACGAGTCCTTCCACCCCTGGTTCGTGAGGCCCTGGGGCGAGCGGGTCGCGTACTCCACGTACCCGTCGCCGTCGCGGTCCCCGTACCGATCGATCCACTCGAGCGCCCGGCGGGCGTTCGGCTCGAGCTCCCGGGCGGTCCGGTCGTCGCCGGTCCACCGGTGGTACTCGGAGAGCAGGATCAGCCAGAGCGGGGTCGCGTCGGCCGTCCCGTAGTACGGCCGGTGGGGCTTGACGCCGAGCGCCGAGAGCTCGCCGAACCGGATCTCGTGGAGGATCTTGCCCGGCTCCTCGTCGCGGAAGTCGTCCTCCACGGTCCCCTGCAGGGCCGCGAGGGCCCGGAGGGCGCCGAGCGCGAGGTCCGGGCCCACCCACAGGGCCTGGTACGAGGTGATCAGCGTGTCGCGCCCGAAGATGGCCATGAACCAGGGGAGCCCGGCCGCCGGCAGCGAGTACTCGTTCCCCTCCACCTCGGCGCAGAGGCGGAGGGCGGCGAGGTCCACGATCGAGCGCCGGTAGACGTGCTCCAGGAGGTCCAGGTCCGCCCGGAGCCGGGGGACCTCGTCGCGCCACTTGGCGAGCACCCGGCCGGGCTCGGGGGCCGCCTCGCCGAAGGTCCCGTGGACGGGCTCCACGATCTCCTCGTCCAGGTGGACGACGACCCGCACCTCGGTCCGCCACGCGCCGCGGGGCTCGAGCCGGAGGTCGAAGACGAGGTCGTCTCCCTCGATCCGCCCGGGGGCGCTGGAGTGGATCCGGGAGGCCGCCCGGAAGGTCCGGTGCTCGTAGCCGAAGCCGAGCACGCAGTGCGTCGGGTCGTGCGAGCGCGTGAGGGTCCCCCGGGCCGCACGCACGCGTTCGCGGACCTCGAAGATGTCCGCGAAGTCCGCGCCGCAGCCCAGGCGGAGCTCCACGGCCACCGGCCGGTCGAGGTGGTTGCGGACCTCGATCGTCTCCCGCAGGCCGGCGCCGACGAAGCGCGACCGGACCACGGTCAACGAGTGCGCCGGGACCCGGGAGCCGTCGGCCGCCTCGAGCTCGGGGTTCGCGAGGAAGAAGGCCGCCGAGTAGTAGTCCACGGTCGACGACGTGAGGAGCTCGGGCTGGCGCCCCCCGAGGCGGAGCTGGAAGCGGCTCAGGAACCGGGTGTCGTCGTGGAACAGCCCCGCGACGGCCCCCTCCGGCACGTCTCCCCGGGCGTCGGAGACCATGAACGTGGACCCGTCGAGGACCGCGATGGCGTCGGGGCCGAGCTCCGGGGGTCGCCCTGCATCGGCCCGCGGGACGGAGGGGCCGGTCACTGGAGGGATTCGAGGTCCGCGAGCCGCCGCTCCGCGAGGGACCGAAGGGCTTCGTTCCCGATGGCCTCGGCCTCCTGGCGGGCCTGGAGCAGGAGCCGGCGCGCCCGATCCACCCGGGCCGCGAGCTTGTCCGCGGTCGCGTACTTCACCGCGTCGTCCGCCTTCACGATCAGCCGGAAGATCTCGTCCGGACCCATCGGCGCCTCCGTCCCCCATGGTCCCCGTCTCCGTCGTTCCCGACAAGCGCCCCCGTCGCGGCGGGGGCGGACCGGGGCCCGTCGGGCGCCGGCGAGCCTTGGTACCCTTGCACCCCGCATGGACAAGCTCGGACCCCGTCACCGCATGTGCCGTCGCATCGGCCAGCCCCTCTGCGGGCGGCCCAACTGCCCGGCCACCCGTCGTCCGTTCCCCCCCGGGCAGCACGGCCGGGGGCGGAAGCGGGTGTCCGAGTACCAGATGCGCCTGCTCGAGAAGCAGAAGCTCCGGGCGATCTACGGGGTCTCGGAGCGCCAGATGCGGCGGTACTACGAGCGAGCCACGCGGCGCACCGGCGTGACCGGCGAGGAGCTGATCCGCCAGCTCGAGACCCGACTGGACGCCATCGTGCTCCGCCTGGGGTTCGCGCTCTCCCAGCGCCAGGCGCGCCAGCTCGTCTCCCACGGCCACGTCCGCGTGGACGGCCGCCGGGTGGACGTCCCGAGCTACCAGGTCCGTCCGGGCCAGACCATCGAGCTCACCGAGAAGGGCCGGAACCTGCTGTTCGTGCGGGAGGCGCTGGAGCTCTCCCCCGAGCCGCCCCCGTACCTCTACCGGAACCGCGACGAGTTCCAGGGGACCCTCACGCGGTACCCGGAGCGGGACGAGGTCCCGCTGCCGGTCCCGGTGGAGGAGCGGCTGGTCGTCGAGTTCTACTCGTAGGACCGCCGGCCCCCGCCCGGACGCCCCCGGCCTATCCTGGAGCGGTGGGGCGCGTCCGCGAGGCGCTGGTGCCGGTCGGCGTCGCGCTGATCCTGTCGGCGGCCTGCCGGCCCGCGGGGACCGGCGCGGCCGCCGCCGGGGCCGGGGCAGGGCCCCCGGGCGAGGGCGCGACGCCATCGTCCCCGGCCGCCCCCGCCGCGCCGGTCGAGGTCCTCGTCCCCCTGGCCGAGGTCCGGGGGGCGATCGCGTTCGTCTCCGGACGGACCGGGACCGTCCAGCTCTGGGTCATGGACGAGGACGGCGGGAACGCGGTCCAGGTCACGGGGGGACCCGGGACGAAGCTCCACCCGGCGTGGTCGCCGGACGGGCGGAGCCTCGTGTTCGCGGAGGCCGACCGGGGGCTCTCCGACCCCAACTTCGACCTCTACGTGCTCGGGCCCGACGGGCTCGAGCGGCTCACGGAGACCCCGACCCGCGAGGCCTCCCCGGCCTGGTCGCCCGACGGCACGACGATCGCCTTCGAGTCCGACGAGACCGGGATCCCCGAGATCTGGGCGATCAACCGCCTCTCCGGCCAGCGGGTGCCCCTCACCGTCGATCGGCTGGCCGACCTCACCCCGGAGTGGTCCCCGGACGGGAGCCGGCTCCTGTTCACGAGCAAGCGGGAGCTCCTGTGCTCGCCCGCCGACCCCGCCTGCGAGCGCCACCTGTTCGTCCTCGACGTGGCCACGGGCGAGATCACCCAGCTCACGTCGGGCCGCTCCTACAACGGCGACCCCGCCTGGTCGCCGGACGGGAGCCGCATCGCGTTCTCCTCGAACGTCCAGGGGGAGGGGGACTACGACATCTACGTGATGGACGCGGACGGCTCCCACCTCCGCCGGCTCACGGACGCCCCCGGCCTCGACCTCAACCCGGCCTGGTCCCCCGACGGGCGCTTCATCGCGTTCACCTCGCTCCGGGACGGGAACTACGAGATCTACGTGATGCGGGCGGACGGGACCCACGAGCGGAACCTCACGGACGATCCCGCCAACGACTACACGCCCGCCTGGCGCCCCGTCCCCGGCACCTGACCGCGGCTGGCCGCCTCCCGGCCTTCCGCATCACCGGCGCCGGCCCCGGCCGCCCCCCGGGCCGCGCGACCGCCCCTCGTCCCGCAGCCGCCGCTCGAGGTACCCGCGGAGGGCCACGGCGTTGTTCCGCTCCTCGTCCCGCGCGCCGAAGAGGAGCGTGACGTCGCCCCGGCGGGCGGCCTCGAGGAGCGGCCGCCACGCCTCCGGCTTGGCGTCGAGCTCGGCGGCGTAGCGGCGCTGGAACCCCTCCCACCGCGACGGATCGTGGCCGAACCACCGACGTAGCTCGTCGCTGGGCGCGACGTCGCGGAGCCAGCCGTCGATCTCGAGCTCGTCCCGCGCCACGCCCCGCGGCCAGACCCGGTCCACGAGGAACCGCGGGCGGGGCGCCCGGCGGGCCTCCTCCCGGTAGAGCCGGATCACGTGGATCGCCACCTCACCCTCCTCCCCGGCGGCCCCCGGCGCGCTCCGCCGGAGCCGGCGGGGCGAGCGCGCCCCGGACGAACGCGAGCACCTCGCGCTCGCGCCGGCGGAGGGACGCCCGCCCCTTGTCCTCCCCGACCACCGCTCGGAGCACGCTCGCCTCGGTGAGCGAGCCGACCACCGCCGTGTACAGCGTGAACAGCAGGAGCGCGGGGTCCTGCCGCCGGATCTCCCCCCGCGCCATCCCCGACTCCAGGAACGCGATGGCCCGGCGCCGGAGGGGGTCGAGCACCGCCGCGAACCGCTCGAACGCCTCGGGCCCGAGCCGCCCGGCCTCCCGGACGAACGCCGGGAACTCCGGCCACTCCTCCGCCAGCCGGAAGACCGCGCGGATCACGGCCTCGGCCCGCCCCCAGTAGGAGTCGGCGTCGGCCAGGGCCTCGCTCAGCACCGACACCAGGCGCTCGGCGGCCGCCGCCAGGCACGCCTGGAGCAGCGCCTCCTTGGTGGGGAAGTAGTAGAGGAGCGTCTGCTTGCGGATCCCCACCGCCTGGGCCACCTGGTCCAGGCTGGTCCCGTGGTAGCCCTGGCGGCCGAACAGCCGGATGGCCTCCTCGATCAGGACCCGCCGCCGCCGTTCGCCGCCGGTCCGCGCCACCTCCCGCCTCCTCACCGACGCCAGGTGGGACGCGGGCCCCGCCGGGGGAGCGGCCGGTAGGCCTCCCACACCCGGAGCCACCGGGGCCCCGCGGGCCCCGCCGGGGACGGGGTCTCCCCGCGGCTCGCCCGGAGCTGGGCCTCCCACCACGTGCTCTCATCCTCGTCGAACAGCTCGGCCACCGCCCGGTGCATCCGCCGGGTGAGCTCCCGGTGGTCCTCCCCCTCCCGGGGCAGGATGGGCGGGCCGTAGCGGACCGAGATCGGCAGCCGCCCGGGCCGGGGCCAGGCCCGACCACGGGGCATCGCGGCGAACGCCCCCCGGATCGCGATCGGCACCACCGGCACCCGGTGCTCGATCGCGAGGCGGGCGGCGCCGGTCCGGAACCGCTGCATCCACCCGTCGGGCGAGCGCGTGCCCTCGGGGAACACGATCAGGCTCCACCCCTCCGCGAGCAGCTCGCGGGCGCCCGCGGTCCCCCTCCCCCGCCCGCTCCGGTCGATGGGGAACGCGTTGTAGACGAGGGCCGTGGCGATCGACTTCCACCAGGTGTCGAAGAAGTAGTCCGCCGCCGCGCCGGTCGCGGTCCGCTCCCGCCACCGCCGGGGCAGCGTGGTGAGGATCAGCGTCGCGTCCAGGTGGCTCGTGTGGTTCGACACGAACAGGACCGGCGGCTCGAGCCCCTCGAGGTTCTCGAGCCCGTGGACGCGGGGGGCGGTCTCGTTGCGGACGAGGGGGCCGAGCCCGAGCGTGAGGATCGCCTCGCGGGCGGCCCGGGCGAGGGGGGTCCGGGCCCAGGCCGTGGGGAAGAGCCCCGGCTCCCGCGGCCCGGCTTGGCCCTCCGCGGAGCGCGGCACGAGCGGCCGGCGGCCCCAGCGGAACCCGCGGGCGACGGTCCGGACCTCGTCGAGGAACGAGCCCACGCTCAGCCCACCCCCCCCGCCATCAGCGCACGTCCGCCAGGGCGAGCGGCGGGCAGTGGAAGTACGTGATCGAGGGGTCCCGCCCCACCCGGTCGCTCGCCATCTCCAGCGCGTCCCGGAACGTGGTCGCCGCCCGGTACCCCATCCGCGCGCAGGCCCCGGGGTCGCCGCCCACGAAGATCACGTCGCCCAGGTAGTGCAGGGCGTGCGCGCCCCAGTACCACATGTAGAAGGGGTGGACGCCGTGGTACGCGTAGCTCCGCCGGTACAGGTGCACGTACCACGGGTCGGTCGCGTAGCGTTCCTCGTACTTCGACTCGATCGTCGCGGGGTCGGTGGTCTCCGCGAGCACCTCCTCGAAGAAGTCCACGTAGCTCGGGTGGTGGACCTGGTGGAACTCCCGGGGCACCGGATGGAACAGGATCATCACCCCCCCGGGGCGCACGAGCGGTTTGCCTCGGTAGAGGTTGAAGAAGTAGCCGAGCCCCAGGCAGTGGACGAGGATCGGGTTCATGATCGAGTTGACGTTGTAGGGGCAGATGTAGGGGAGGCCGACGACGAGCACGTCGCTCTGCCCCTGCACCTCCACGAGCTGCTGGCGGTGGAGGGTCTCGAGCGTTCGCTCGTGCACGAGGTCGGTGTCGCCGGCGTTCACCCCCGTGACCCCATAGGGGGCCTCGATCCGCCGGAACACCTCCCGGCGGACGCGCGCGGGCGCCGCGTCGTTCGCCTTCTTCGCCGCGAGGTAGAGGGCCTGATCGGCGAGCGACCACTCCCACTCGCGTCGGTTGAGGAAGCCGAGCTCCTTGGGGAACGTCTCGTTGTTGAGGGTGGTCTCGATCGTGAAGATCCGGATGCCGGCATCCCTGAGCACCCTCCCCATCCGCATGCACGAGGCGTGGATCGCCGACGCCTCGGGGCGGGGGTCCATGTAGCTCCTCGAGTGGAGCATGGTCTCCACGTTGTGGTGGTGGCGGAGCGAACGGTAGGAGGCCAGGCCGACGGGGACCGACTTGTGGCCGCCGTCCATCGCCACCAGGTTGATGTTCACGTACACGATCAGGTCGGACTCGGCGGCGCGCCGGTTGATCTCCACGACCTCGCCCTTCTCGGTCCGCCCCACCTCCACGAGGTTCGTGGGGTCCTCGGCGTCGTGGTTCCGGAGGTTCCGCGGGAAGAACGAGCGGAACACGCGCTCGCCCACGGTCCGCTCGATCTCGCGGGGCGTCATCCGCCGGTGGAGGGAGTTGGCCACGATCAGCTCCACGTCCTCCACCCCCCGACGGGCCGCGATCTCGAGCACCGCCTCGATCACCCGCTGGCGGATGTCGGGGGTCCGCATCGGGGGGAGCGGGAGCGAGATGTCGTCGAAGGCGATCGTGAGTCGCATCCCCGGGCGGAGCAGGTCGGGCAGCGGCTCGCTCCCGAGCGGGTGGAGGAGCGCGTGCTCGATCGCTCCGCGCAGGTCGCGGATCCCCGGGAGCGGGTCCGGCGGGTAGACCACCCGGGTCCCGAGCGGGAACCGCTCGAGCCGGAACCCCTCCCCCTCGTGGACCAGGAGCGGCGGCGTCCGCTCGTCCACCTCCAGCACGAACCCCGGTCTCGTCACCTCGTCCTCCTCCCTCAGTCCCGCCGCGGGTCGAAGGCCACCTTCACCGTGCCCAGGCGGCCCGCCCCGAGCGCGTGGTCGATCGCCTCCCGCCAGGACCGCAAGGGATACACCGCGCCCACCAGGCCCCGGAGCGGGGCGCGGCCGGCGAGCTCCATCGCGATCTCCGAGGTCCGTCGGCGGACCCCGTCCAGCTCCTCGGTTCCGCCGGTGTAGGCGCCCACGACCTCGAGCTCCCGGAACCACACCGGCGCGAGGTCGACGCCCTCGGTGGGGATCCCCGCGAGCACCACCCGGCCGCCCGCCCGGACCGAGCGGAGCGCGAGGTCCAGGGCGCTCGCCGACCCCGCGGCGTCGATCGCGACGTCCACGCCGCCCAGGAGGAACGGCGCCCCGCGCTCCGGCCGGAGCTGGAACGCCCGCGTCGCCCGCCGCACCGCGTCCAGGGCCTCCCGGGGCGGGACGACCTCGGAGGCCCCGAGCGCCCGGGCGGCCTCCCGCTGGCGGGGGTGCTTGGCGACCACGACCAGCCGCCCGGCCGGGGTGAGCTCCCGGAGCGCGAGGAGCGTGAGGAGCCCGATGGCGCCCGCGCCCACCACGAGGACCTCGGCGTTGGGCTCGACCCGGGCCCGGAGCGCCGCGTGGACCGCGCAGGAGAGCGGCTCGAGGAGCACGGCCACCTCGTCGGGCATCGCGTCGGGGACCGGCACGAGCTGGGAGCGGTGGGCCACGAGCCCCCGGCTCCACCCGCCGCCGGTCTGCTCGCAGTAGCCGATCTGGAGCCCGGGCTTCACGTGGCCCGCGGTGACCCGGTCGCACCGGCCCGTGTCCCCGGCCCGGCAGTTCGCGCAGGGCTCGAGCCCCCGGGCGGCGCACGCGATCACCGGCTCGAGGACCACCCGGGTCCCGGCGGGGAGGTCCGGGGCGTCCTCCAGGAGATCCCCCACCACCTCGTGGCCGGGGACGAACGGCATCGACACGAGCGGGGAGAAGTAGAACGACGACCGCCCGGAGATCGTGGCCAGGTCCGAGCCGCAGATCCCGGCGAGGCGGGGGCGGATCCGGACCCATCCCTCGCCCGGCGGCTCCGGGTCCCGGCGGTCCACGAGCCGGAGGGTGGAGAGCGGCCCGGTGAGGAGCCCCGGCGCCCGCGAGCCCACGGCGCGGGCCGCGAGGTAGCGGGGGACCGACCGGAAGAGCTCGAGGGAGCGGGTCGGCACCCCCCTCACCCCCTCCGCGCGGACCCCGTCGTCGCGATCATCGCCCTCACCGCACCGCCGGCCGCGGGAAGCGGACCCGCGGCATCCCGCCCGTGATCCCCCACTCCTCGATCGGCCACCGCCGCCGGCGCGCCACCCGGTAGAGGGCCGAGTCCGGCGAGACCGCGACCGGGTTGCCCACGGCCCGCAGGAGCGCGAGGTCGGAGTGGCTGTCGGCGTAGGCGTAGGAGGCCCGGAGGTCGGCCCCCTCCCGCTCGGCGTAGCGACGGAGCCAGGCGGCCCGGGCCTCCCCGACCAGGGGCGGCTCGGCCAGGTAGCCCGTGTAGCGGCCGTCGCGCACGGCGAGCTTCGCCGCGATCACCTCGTCGAACAGCGGCGCCAGGGGCCGCACGAAGGGCTCGGCGGCCGCCGTGATCAGGATGGTGCGGTGGCCGGCCGCCCGGTGCTCCCGGATCCGCCGGACCGCCGCGGCGGAGGTCTTCTGGAGCATCAGCTCCGCCACCACCTCGTCCACCAGCCGGTCCACGCCCTCCACCGAGGCGCCCTCGAACCGGCGGAAGAAGGTCCGGAGGAACTCGCCCCGGTCCCGCCGGTCGGCCAGGAGGTAGCCCGGGATGCGCGCGAACACCGAGAGCAGCTCCATGGGCCACTCGTCCCAGGTCGCGTCGGCCAGGCGCGCCCACACGAACGACTCGACCACGTTGGAGGGGAGGATCGTCCCCTCCATGTCGAAGACCGCGAGCACCAGCCGGTCCCGCTCCCGGACCTGCACCGTGGGCCTGGGCCGCGAGGACGACAGGACCCGCAGGCCCGCCGTGATCGCGGGGCAGTGGACGTCCTGGAGGTAGTGCTTCCAGTCGACGATCCTCGCGTCGAAGGGGAACCGCGCCCGGTCCTCCGGGGGGAGGGAGCGGAAGAGCTCGAGGGCCCGGTCGTCCGTGTAGATCACCTCGGCCTCGGTGTAGGCGCCGTAGAGGTCCGCGTAGCGGCGGACGAACGACAGCCGGGCCCGGTCCCGGTCCACCCGGGAGACGAGGTCGCGCATGGCCCTCGACTTCGGCAGGTGGGTCACCACCTTCTCCGCGAGGTCCACGAGCCGCTCGCCGGTCCGGAGCATCCGCTCCACGGTGAGGTGGCCTGGGAAGCGCCACTCGGGGACCCGGACCTCGCCCCGGTCCCGCTCGGGGAGGGGGTGGCGCTCGAAGTACTCCTTCACGTGCTCGTACAGCTCCCGGTACTGGAGCGGGTTCCGGAAGCCGGAGCCCACGTGGTAGTAGGCCGCCTCCCCGGGCGAGGGCGGGGTCGCCGCCACGGCGAGCATCGCGTTCACCACGAGGTCCACCGGGACGATGTCGACGATCCCCTCGGGGATCCCGGGGAACTCCGGGATCGCCCCCCGCCCGTAGGCCAGGATGATGGGGTCGGCCATCTTGAACCCCTCGATCCACCCCGGGTAGGGGTGGAGGAGTGCGCTCTCGATGATCGACGGCCGCACGATCGAGAGCGGCAGGCCGGCCTCCCGGGCGAGCTCCTCGACCGCCCGCTCCCCTATGGCCTTGGTGAACGTGTAGACGTCGGGCCAGCCGAGGGTCTGGGCCCGGGCCCGGCCGTACTCGGTGAGGCGCCTCGAGACCCACTCCTTCCGTCGCTCCTCCGCGTCCGCCGCCACGGTCTGGGGGCCGGCCCGGGAGTGCTCCGCCCTCGCCCTCGCCAGGAACCGGTCGAGCTGCTCCGGCCGCCTCGAGGCCGCCTCGACCTCCCGGCGCGCGGCGAGGGCGAGCTCGGCCTCGGTCCGCCAGTCGACGCGGTGGTCGAGGGTCGCCTCGGGGATGACCCCCTTCCTGGTCCCCGCGACGTAGGCGGTGGAGACGTGGACGAGGTGCGGTGCGGACCCTCCGTCGCGGACCGCCCCGTACAGCCGGAGGGCGCCGAGGACGTTGGTCTGGAACGCCTCGTCGATCGGCTCGTCGAAGGCCACGGTCGCGGCGCAGTGCACGACCGCGTCGATCCCCGGCGGGAAGGCCGGCGCCTCGTCGCCCGCCGCGAAGTCCCCCTCGACCACCTCCACCCGCTCGTCGAGGATCCGCCGGACGCCCTCGTCGCCCTCCCGGTCGCGGAGCACGCGGAACGCGTTCCCCCGCAGGACGTGCTCCAGCCGCTGCCGACCGGGTTGCCCGAGCTTGGGCCGGACGAGGACGACGACGCGCGTCCGGGGGAAGTCGAGCAGGAGCCGCTCGAGGAACGCCTGCCCCAGGAACCCGGTCACGCCGGTGACGAGGACCGTCTTCCCCGCGAGCCGCTCGACGATCGACGGCCCGCCTCCCGTACCGTTCCCGTTGTCTACCACGCGGCAGATTATGGTCCTCTACCGACCGGTAGACAAGGAGGGGCGAGGGGCTCCGTTGCGCGGGGGAGCCATGGCCGGCTAACATCCGCGCCGCCCAAGGGCCGACGTCGGCCTCGCACGGGGCAACTGGGCGTCCGTCGTACGCCTCGCCGAGCTGCCGGGGCCGTCAACCCCGGAGAAGGGAGGCTCGATGCGGGGGAGGATCGTGATCGCCGTGGCGCTGCTCGTCGCCAGCGCGTGCACGTCCGGAGCACCGGCCCCGGGAGGCGTTGGAGCCCGAGCGGAAGGCCCGGTTCCGGACAGCGAGCTCCTGCCCGCTCCCCTCGACCTCTCGGGGAGCCGCAGCGAGCGCGCCGCGCTCCTGGCCCGGGAGGTCCTCGCCGGCGGGGACCGGGGGACGGCGGCGCTCCTCACCGCCCTCGCGGACTCGGGGATCGCGGTCCGGGACCGCTCGCTCGGGGACCGGGTGGTCGTGGCCCCGGACGAGCCGTCCCAGGGCCTCGCGGTCCAGGCCGCTGACGTCCTCGCGATGATGCGGCTCGAAGAGCGGGGCTACCAGGCGACCCTGGCCGACGTGGGTGCGCTCCTCCGGATGCCCGGCCTCGGCCTCGAGCGGGCGCCGGTCGAACGCCTCCTGGCCGATCTGATCGCCGACCACGCGGAGCGGGGGGAGCCCCCGCTCGGGTCCTGGGCGGCGTTCATCGTCGAGCTCGGCCGCCAGGGGCCCGCCGGCTACGACCTGGCCGACGTGCCCGATCCGGCCGACGTCCCCCTGGACGGGGTGCAGACCTTCCTCATCCTGCTCCGCCTGTTCGCCGACGCGTACGCGATCGGCGGGGAGCGCTCCCCGGGGGTCACCACCGGCGCCCTCGGCGCCGCGCTCCCCGGCCTCCTGGCGGCCGGAGCGGGCCTCTGGTCGCAACTAGCCACCTCGGGCGAGCTCCCCTGCTCGCTCTCGGACGCGGAGAGCTTCGTGATGGACCGAGCCGCGTTCGTCGCCTCCACCGGGTTCGGGAAGCTCTGGGAGCTGGCCGGCGTCGAGGGGCCGGCCGGCAAGCTCCTGGCCCTCGCCGGGGCCGCCCTGCCGGTCCTCAGGTTCCTCGTCATCCAGGCGATCTTCGACCCGAGGATCGAGCTCGTCCCGGCCCCGCCGCTCGTGCGGACGAAGAAGACGAACGTGGACGCCGATACCCGTGAGCTCCGGGCCACGATCCGCATGGACGTGGGGAAGGCCCAGATGCTCAACTGCTTCCGCATCCTGCTGAACGCCGCGGGGCTCGACTTCAGCCTGCCCGACGACGGGCCGGTCGAGGGCGCCGAGGTGCTCTGGCGCTGCGTCGAGGGCTGCCGGGTGGGCGAGCCGGTGCAGCTCTGCGCCCTGCCGTGCAGCGGGGCCGGCGGCATCCAGTCGGGGGACCCGACCCGGAACGCGTACGAGACGCGGACGGGCGAGGACGGGGTGGCGCGTACCGGGATCCAGGGGCGCCGGCAGAAGCAGTGAGCTCGGCGAGTGGGCCCTCGAGGCGCGGAAGGAAGCGACGGTGGCCATCACCGTGAAGCTCACGACCGCCGAGCTCGTGAACGACCTCGTGTCGGTGGGTGAGACGGTCGCGGGCGCGGCGATCGGGGGCGCCGGGGCCGCGCTCCCGGGGTTCATCGCCGAACTGCTCGAGCGGTTCGGGGTGCGCGGGGCGACGTACACGTTCCCCGTGATCGACTGGGAGCTCCCGGGGTACCGGGTCCGGCTTTCAGTGACGCTCGCAGGGGTTACCTACTCGCTCGAGGGTGAGAAGTGCGACGGTCCGGCTGGGACCTGGGAGCTGCGGGGCACCGTGTCCGGGATCCCGGGCTTCCCTCCCATGGCCGGCGTCGCCCGGATCGAGCTCGACGAGCACAGCCTCCGCGGGCCGATGGACCTCGTGTGGCGCACACCGTCCGGGGCGACGCAGATCGCGGCGTCGGGGCGGGCACGCTTCGTCGAGGGCGATCCCCCGACCCTCGTGATCGAGGGACAGCGCACCACCGGCACGTTCCGCACGAACCTCGGGATCATCCGAGTGCCCGTGCCCGGCGGCAGAGGCATCCCGGACGTGCTCCCGCTCGAGGTCGGACGCTGCGAGGTGGTCGAGGTCGAGGGGTGAGGGCGGCCGCCAGCGTCCGGGGCGACGGCCCGGATGGTCGCGGGGCCCTGGGGACCCTGCGGATACACTCGGGCGTCCATGGAGATTTCCGAGCTGCAGGCGGTCCTCCGGCGCACCTACCACGGCCGCGACGCGGCGCGTGGACGGGACGGGACGTTCCGGTGGCTCGCCGAGGAGGTCGGCGAGCTGGCCCGGGCGCTCCGCACCGGCGACCGGCGGGCCCTGGTCCACGAGTTCGGCGACGTGCTCGCCTGGCTCGGCTCCCTCGCGAACCTCGTGGGGGTGGACCTGGAGGAGGCCGCCGCGCGCTACACGACCGGCTGTCCGCGGTGCGGCCGGATCCCCTGCGCCTGCGAGCCGCGGTGAGCGGGCCCACGGTCCGGTTCGCCCGGCCGGAGGACTGGCCGGAGGTGGCGGCGCTCCTGGTCGAGCTCGACCGGGGCGTCCTGCCATCGGCCGCGCGTGACGACGCCCACCGGGTCCGGTTCGCCGGCCATACCCGGTCCCTGGACGCGGTCACGCTCGTCGCGGAGGCCGACGGCCGCGTCGTGGGCTTCCTCGACATGTGGTACCAGCAGCGCCTGGGCGACCACCGGCCGCAGGCCTACGTCCAGGACCTCGTGGTGACCGAGGCGCTCCGGGGCCGCGGGGTCGGCTCCCTCCTGCTCCGCCGGGCGGAGGAGCTCGCCCGCAAGCGGGGGTGCTTCCGCATGTGGCTGGTCACCGCGGGCTGGCGCGAGCGGGCCCACGCCTTCTACCGCGAGCACGGTTGGGAGGGGTACGGGACGTGGTTCGTGAAGCCCCTCGAGGAACGGGGGCCGGGACGGCGCGACGACTGAGCGGCCGGGCCGCTTCAGCCCTCCAGGACGTGGACCGGGTCGCCGACCGTGACCTCCCCGGGCTCCACCACGTCCGCGTAGATCCCGAACGGGAGCTTGCCCGTAGGGTCCCGCCCGCGGGCCAGCTCGATCGCCCGGAGGGTCGGGAGGTCGGTCTCGCCCGTCCGGGGGTCCTTGGTCGTGACCGCGCACCGCGGCACCGGGCCGCCCGCCCGGACCACGGCCCCGCCCAGGACGAGCATCCGCCCCGCCCAGGTGTCCTCCTCGTAGGGCGCGCAGCCCTCCAGCTCCACGAGCATCCGGAACCGCCCCGGGTCCACCCGTCCGGCCAGGCCTCCGCGGCGGGCGAGGTCGTCCACGGAGGCGAGCGAGACGAGGGTCACGGGCCGGACGTCGACGGCGTCCCCGGGACGGTCGGGCCGGGCGACCCGCAGCGGCTCCCCGGCGAGGGCCGAGAGCGCCTCCTCCCAGGGCCCGGGGACGATCCGGGCCGGGACCGGCCGCCCCCAGAAGTCGGCCACCAGGGCCGGGCCGGTCGCCCGCGCCGGCCCCTCGACCTCGGTCCCGTCGGGGAACGCGAACCTGAGCGTCCCGAGCTCCGGGTCGTGCTCGGCGCGGACCGCCATCATCCGGGCGGCCCGCGGGCCGGAGAACCGCCGGCCCTCGCCGTCCACGAGGAAGAAGGCCCGGTCCCCCTCGGCGCCGCGGGGCCCGAGCCGGATCCGTACCGGGTGGTGCAGACGGGTCGCCTTCACCGGCGTCACGTTGAGGCGGGCGACGGTGGGCACGCTAGCGGCCGAGGAAGAGGCGCTCGGCGATCTGGACGCCGGTGAGGGCCGCCCCCTTCCGGAGGTTGTCGCCGCAGGAGAACAGGAGGAGGGCGTCGTCCCGCCCCGGCGCCCGGCGGATCCTCCCGACGAGGACCTCGTCCCGCCCGGCCGCATCGAGCGGCGTCGGGTAGACGCCCCGCGCCGGATCGTCCACGACCCGCACGCCGGGCGCGCGGGCGAGGAGCTCCCGGGCCTCCTCCGGGGAGATGGGTCGGGAGAACTCGGCGTGGATCGCGACCGAATGCCCCACGACCACCGGCACCCGCACGCAGGTCGCGGCCACGTCGAGGTCGGAGAGGCCCAGGATCTTCCTGGACTCCCGCATCGTCTTCGTCTCCTCGCCGGTCCAGCCCTCCTCGTCGACCGCGTCGATCCGGGGCAGGACGTTGAAGGCGATGGTCCGGCCGAACACCTCGCCCGAGGGGAGCGCCGCGGGGTCGGGGTGGGCGAGCTCCTCCTCCTGCCCCCGCAGCTTCTCGACCTGCTCGACGAGCTCCCCGACGCCGCCGCGGCCGGCCCCCGAGACCGCCTGGTAGGAGGAGAGCACCAGCCGCCGCAGCCCCGCCGCGCGGTGCAGCGGGGCGACGGCCATGAGCGCCACGATCGTGGTGCAGTTGGGGACCGCCACGACCCGGGGCGAGCCTGCGAGCGCCTCGGGGTTCACCTCGGGGATCACCAGCGGGACGCCGGGCTCCATCCGGAACGCCGAGGACTTGTCGATGCACGTGACGCCCGCCGCGGCCGCCCCCGGGACGAAGGCGCGGGCCACCGAGGCGCCCGCCGCCGAGAACGAGAGGTCCACGCCGCGCAGGGCGTCGGGGGAGAACGGCCGCACCTCGAGCTCCTGGCCGCGGAACGGGATCCGCCGCCCCGCCGAGCGCGGCGAGGCCAGGGGGACCAGCTCGTCCACGGGGAAGCTCCGCTCCTCGAGGATCCGGAGCATCTCCCGTCCGACGGCGCCCGTCGCGCCCACGACCGCGACCCGCACGCCGCCCATCCTAGCGAGCCGCGGGGGGCGGTCAGGCGAAGCGCCAGGAGGCGAGCATCCGGCGGAGGTCCTCGGCGTGGACGGGGAAGTCCTCGGCGGAGGCGTTCAGCGTTATCCGGTAGCCGATCTCCCCCCGCACCGCCACGACCTCGCGCATCACGAACTCGCCCTCGCCGGTGGCCACCTCGACGTCCCACTGCTGGGCGTCCACCCCGTCCAGTCGGGTCTCCCGCACCGGGCCGGGGAGGAGGCCCGCCTCCTCGTCGCGGCGGCGGACCAGCTCCCCGAAGGCGGCCAGGTCGGTGCCCTCGGCCAGGTCCACGGCCTCGACGAACACCGTGGTGGCGCGCGAGGGGACCTGGAACTGGTCGAGCTCGACGTCCCCTATCCGCGCCTCCCCCGCCACCCAGCCCTCCGGGGTGACCACGCAGTACCCGAAGCGGTCCGAGACGAAATCGGCGCCGCGGCAGGGGTCGGGGCGGAACAGCAGGAACCCCGCCACCCCGCCCGCGAGGAGGAGGCCGATGGCCAGCACGACCCACGGCCTCGCCCGCGAGGGCGGCTTCGGCTGGGGGATCTCCACCGGCGGCCGGGCCGTCGGCGCCCGCCGCGGGGCCATCGTGGTCATCGCCCCCGGCGCGAGGGAGGCCCCGCAGCGCGAGCAGAACGACGCGTCCTCGGGGTTCGCGTTCCGGCAGCTCGGGCAGACGATCACGCCGGTTCCATCATGCGCCGGCCGGCACCGAACCGTCCAGGCAGGCCGGCGCCGTCACGCACCCGGCGGGCGCGACCCGTCCAGGCCGAACCGGGCGTGGATCGCGCGGACCGCGCGTTCGGCGTCCTCCTTCCGGATCACGCAGGAGATCCGGATCGACGAGGTCGAGATCATCTCGATGTTGATGCCCTCCGCGGCCAGGGCGTCGAACATCTCGGCCGCGACCCCCGGGTGCGACTTCATCCCGGCGCCCACCAGGGAGACCTTGGCGATCCCGTCGTCGGTCGCGTAGCGGGGGGCCCCGATCTCCTCGACGATCCGATCGAGGGAGGCCTTGAGCCGCGGGAGGTCGGCCCGGGGGACCGTGAACGAGACGTCGGTCCGCCCGGCGTGGGAGACGTTCTGGACGATCATGTCCACGTTCACGCCCTCCGCGGCCACCGCCTTGAAGATCGCCGCCGCGATCCCCGGACGGTCCGGGACCTCCTCCAGGGTGACCTTGGCCTCGTCGGTGTCGAGGGCCACGCCCGAGATCAGCGCCTGCTCCACGTCCTCCTCCGGGATGTCCTCGACCCACGTGCCGGGCTCGTCGGTGAACGACGACCGGACGTGGATCCTGACGCCGTTCCTCCGAGCGTACTCGACCGAGCGGAGCTGGAGGACCCTCGCGCCGCAGGCGGCGAGCTCGAGCATCTCCTCGTAGCTGATCCGGGGGAGCTTCCTCGCCCGCGGCTCGATCCGCGGGTCCGCCGTGAACACGCCCTCGACGTCCGTGTAGATCTCGCAGGCGTCCGCGCCCAGCGCGGCGGCCAGGGCCACCCCCGTGGTGTCGGAGCCGCCCCGGCCGAGGGTCGTGACGTCCTGGCTGGTGGACACGCCCTGGAAGCCCGCGACGATCACGACCTTCCCCTCGGCGAGGGCCTCGAGGATCCGGCCCGGCCGCACGTCCACGATCTTCGCCTTGCCGTGCTGGGTGTCGGTGATGATCCCGGCCTGGGAGCCGGTGTAGGAGGCGGCGCGGCACCCCCGGGCGTTGAGGGCGATCGCGAGGAGCGACATCGCGATCCGCTCCCCCGCCGTGAGGAGCATGTCGAGCTCGCGCGGCTCGGGGCTCGGGGTGATCTCGGTGGCCATCGCGAGGAGCTCGTCGGTGGTATCCCCCATCGCGGAGACCACGGCCACGACGTCGTCCCCCCGCTCCTTGGCGCGGAGGATGCGGTCGGCCACCGCCTGGATCCGCTCGGTGGTGGCGACCGACGTGCCGCCGTACTTCTGGACGATCACCGGCACCGCGTCCGCTCCTCGGCTCGGTGGCACGAGGGTAGCAGCCGTCCCCCCGCCCTCCGTGTCACGGACGCGGCCCCGAGTGGCATGGTTCCGGTGGATGGACGCCGGCCGCTACGCGGGGCTGTCGGACGCGGAGCTGATCCTCCGCTCCCGGGACGAGCCCGAGGCATTCGCCGCGCTCTACGAGCGGCACGCCGAGCCGATGCTCCGGTACTTCGTCCGCCGGACCCTCGACCCGGAGGCCGCGGCGGAGCTCGTGGCGGAGACGTTCGCGGAGGCCCTCGCCTCCCGCGACCGCTACCGGGACCGGGGGGTGCCGGGGGCGGCGTGGCTCTACGGCATCGCCCGCCACCGGCTGGGGCGCTTCGCGCGGCGGGGGGTCGTGGACGACCGGGCGCGCCGGCGGCTCGGGATCCCCGATCGGGGGCTCGCGCCAGACGACTACGAACGGATCGAGGAGCTGATCGACCTCCAGGCCCTCCGATCGGCCCTCCGGGAGGCCCTGGCGGAGCTCCCCGAGGAACAGCGGGAAGCGATGCGTCTGCGGGTCCTCGAGGGGTTGGGCTACGCAGAGGTCGCCCGGCGCCTGGCGTGCACCGAGGCCACGGCCCGGGCCCGGGTCAGCCGGGGCCTGCGCCGCCTGGGCGAGCGGCTCCGCCTCGGGACCGAAGCGATGGAGGGCTGAGGTGGACACGGAGATCCGGTTCCTGCGGGAGCTCGAGGAGGACCTGATGGCGGCAGCGTGGCGGGCCGAGCTGGGCCGGGCGGCCCGCGGCGCGAGGCGGTCGGCGGGGCCCCGATCGGCCGGTCGTCGGGGGCGGGTCCTCGCGG
>DATLZM010000166.1:0-1263 GCA_035573995.1 Actinomycetota bacterium
TCAGCGGCCGAACACCGGCGTCCGGAGGAACTCGAGCAGCTCGCGCCACAGGCGGAGCGGGAACGGCGGGGCGAACGAGACCTCGAGCTCGAGGACCGGGCCCGGCATCCCCTCGTAGCGGACGCCCGCGCCCGCCGGCTCGAGGTCCGGGCTCGCCGCCGTGACCCGCATCCCGGGGGGCGGGACGACCTCGATCCGCACCCGCGCCGGGCGGATCGTGCGCGGCGTCAGCACCGTGAGCCGGTAGCTCCCGCCGGTGCCGTCGCCCGACCACGCGCCCGGCGTCACGCTGGCCATCTCGAGCCGTGCCTCCGCGCCCCGGGGGATCCGGACGTAGCCGCGGACGAACGGGAACCCGCGCTCGACGCCCCCCGAGAGCGGCTGCGGCTCGCCGGCGGCCTCGAACGCCTCCGGGCGGCAGGTCGCCGCGCAGTAGAGCTGCACGATCGCGGCGTTCTCGAGCGGCGCCAGGCCCGGGGCGACGGAGGCCGTCGGCGCGTCCCGCGGCGCGCGGTTCGCGAGGGTGACGACCAGGCGGCCCCGGGCCGAGCCGTCGGGGGCGAGCGCCACCCGGTAGGCCACCTCGGTCTCCTGGTAGAGGTCGAGCTTGTTCCCGCCGGCGTTGTTCTGGGCCACGGCCACCAGGTCGCCGGCGGGCGCCCGGAGGGCGCCCCCCGCCGGGGTCCGCTCCAGCACCGCCTGCATCCCCGGATCGCGGCTGAACGCGTGGACGTGCCCGGCGGCTGCCAGCCCGGCCACCGTGGCCAGGCCCTCGGGGGTAGGGCGGGACGCGAGGAACCGGGCGAGCACCGCCCCCGCCACGTCCCCCAACGTCACCTTCCGGACAGACTGGCCGACGAAGAGCTCCCGGGCCTCGACCGCCAGGAAGTCGACGACGTCCTCCGCCTCCAGCCGGACCCCGATCCCCGGGACGGTCACCGGGCCGGTGAGACGGACCAGGGCCTCGAGCGCGACGGGGTCGGCGGTGATCACCCCGTCCAGCCGCTCGCCGGTGGCGGCCCGGTAGGCGTCGAGGATGGCCCGGGCGGCGGTCGGGAAGTCCGGGGTCATGTTGATGTTCAGCCAGAACCCGTTCCCGTCGCGGAAGGGGTCGTAGAGCTCGACGTACTCCTCGGTGGGGCCGGGGACCTCGCGCGGGTCGAGCTCGGGCAGGCGCTGGACCGGGGAGAAGCCCGAGAGCGACACGCGCCCGCCGTCGGCGGTGAGGATGGCGAAGGCGCCGATCAGGCCCCCCGTGCCCCG
>DATLZM010000167.1:0-9219 GCA_035573995.1 Actinomycetota bacterium
CCCGCCCGGTAGGGAGCCCGCGGGCGGGGCGACCGGGAGGGGCGAGACGGCCCGTCGCCCCTTGCGATCGGCCCAGGGCCCGGGCGCCGACGGAACGCCACCGGCCGCCGGCTCCGTCCAACGCCCGTCGGAGGAGAGGAGGCCAGCGATGCGACGGATCGCGATCACCGCCGTGGGGTTCCTGGCGCTCGCGGGGGTGGTGGGGTTCCTCGCCACGCGCCCCTTCGGCGGGGCCGGGCTCGCCCCGGCCGAGGCGCCCTCGGTCGCCGGGGCGGCCCGGGAGGTCGTGGCGGCCGACGAGGCGGTCGCAGGGGTCCCCGCCCCGGCGGCGGGGGGCGTGGCCGAGGGGGGCGCCGTGGCCGGGGGTGGCGGGCTCGGGTCCATCGGCGAGGTCCCGATGGTGGGCCCCCGCATCGTGAAGACCGCCGACCTCCATCTCCTCGTCGGGAAGGGCGGGTTCCAGGACGCCTTCGAGGAGGCGCAGCTCGTGGCCGGGAAGTACGGGGGCTTCGTGGTCTCCTCGTCCTCCCACGGGACGCGGGTCCGGTCCGGGAGCCTGCTCCTCCGGGTCCCCAACGCGAGCTTCGAGCGGGCCCTGGCCGACCTCCGCGACCTCGGGAGGGTCGAGGGGGAGTCGATCTCCGGGGAGGACGTCTCGGCCCAGTTCGTCGACCTCGAGGCGCGGTTGCGGGCCTGGGAGGCCCAGGAGTCGGTGCTCCTGCGGCTGATGGAGCGGGCCACCTCGGTCGAGGACACGCTCCGGATCCAGCGGGAGCTCCAGGACGTCCAGCTGCGGATCGAGGAGATCCGGGGCCAGCTCCGCGTGCTGCGGGACCGGACGGAGCTCGCCACGATCACGGTCCGGATCCGCGAGCCCGGCGCGGCCATCCGCGAGGAGATCGCGGCCCGCGAGCGCCGTCCCGACCTGGGGGAGGCCTGGGCCCGGGCCGTGGACGCGTTCCTGGGGGTGGCCTACGTGGTCGTCGTCGGCCTCGGCTACCTCGTGCCCATCGCCGGGCTCGCGGCGGTGGTCTTGTCGGGGGCGCGGCGCTGGCGGGCTCGAGCGGGCCGGGCGGTGCCCGCGCCCTGAGCGCCGCCGCCCGCCCCGTCGACCCACCCCGGGCGGTAGGCTCTCCCCGGGAGAGCGGTGGGGCGCGCGTTCGACGTGGGGGTGATCGGCGCCGGGGTCCACGGCGCGTCGGCCCTGTACCACCTCGCGGCGTCCGGCGCGACGGCGGTGGGGTTCGAGCGGGACCGGCCCGCGGCGGGCCCGACGGGCCGGTCCAGCGCGATCTGCCGCGCCTACTACACGAACCCGTTCCTCGCCCGCTGCGCGCGGGACTCGATCGCCATGCTCGCGCGCTTCGAGGAGCTCACGGGCCGGAGCGCCGGGCTCCGCCGCACCGGCCTCCTGTTCCTCCACCCGCCCGAGGACGCTCCCGCCGTGCGGGCCTCGGTGGAGCGCCTGAACGCGCTCGGGATCTCCACCGAGCTGCTCTCCCCCGGCGACGTGGAGGACCGGTGGCCGGGCGCGTTCGACCTGGAGGGGGTGGGGATCGCCGCCTGGGAGCGGGACGCGGGCTACGCGGATCCGCACGCGACGACCGAGGGGTTCTTCCGGCGGGCCGTCGAGCTCGGCGCCGAGGCGCGGCTGGGCCGACGGGTCGTCGCGCTGGAGTCGCTCGCCGGCGGAGGAGCCCGGGTGGTGACGGACGACGGGGCCAGGACCGAGTGCCGTCGGGTGCTGATCGCGGCGGGCCCGTGGACCCGCGCGCTCGCGGCGCACGTCGGGGTGGACCTGCCGCTCCACGCGGAGCGGCACGTGGTCGCGGTCTTCCGGTGGGCCGACGCCGAGCCGGTCCCCTGCCACGGGGATCTGCTCGGCGGCTACTACTCCCGGACCGAGGGGGAGGAGCTGTACCTGGTCGGCCCCCTGACCCCGGAGCCCGAGGTCGACCCCGACGGCGTCGAGGAGGCGATCCGGTCCGAGGAGATCGAGGCGTTGGCCCGGAGGGTCGTCCGGCGGTGCCCCGGGCTCGCGGCGTCCCGGGTGCACGGCGGGTGGGCGAGCCTCTACGACGTGAGCCCCGACTGGCAACCCGTGATCGGCGAGATCGCGCCGGGGGTGTTCGTCGACGCCGGGACCAGCGGGCACGGGTTCAAGCTCGCGCCCGCCCTCGGGGCCCACGTCGCCGCCCTGGTGCTGGGGGAGGCGACCGACCCGGACCTCGCGGCCTTCCACCCCTCCCGGTTCGGGGTCGAGGGCGGGGCGCTCGCCGCCGGCTACCGGGAGGCCAGGATCCTGGGGTGAGCGCGCCCGGCCACGGCGCCGCGGTGCCCCCGTCCCTCAGCTCCCCTTGAGGGCCGGCAGGACCTCCTCGCCGAAGAGCTCCACCGCTCGGGAGGCGGTCTCGAAGTCCATGCCGGGGTAGTGGAGCCGGACGACGAGGTGGAACCCGCGGCGGGCCCCGAACGCCTCGACGAGGGGGCGGAGGGCACGGGCCACCTCCCCTGGGCGCCCCACGGGGGTCCACGCCCGGAGGGTCTCCTCGTCGGGCGGCAGCGGCTCGAGCGAGTCGTGCCGGGGCGTGTCGGCCCCCGCCTCCCACGCCCCGTAGGCGCCCATCTGGTGGGCGACGCCCTCGCGCACCGCCGCCCAGGCGTCCCCGTCCTCCGTCACGAACGCGTTCTGCAGCACCGCGAGGTCGATCGAGCCCGGGTCGCGTCCCGCCCGCCGGGCGGCCTCCTCCACCAGGGCGAGCGAGCGGCGGAGGGCCTCGACGTCCCCGCTGTCGACCACGTACCCGTCCCCCAGGCGCCCCGCCCGGCGCACGGAGCGCTCGGTGTAGCCCCCGAGGTAGATCGGGGGTCCCCCGGGGCGGGCCGGGGGCGGCGTGACCCGGACCTCCTCGAACCGGTACGCGCGTCCGGTGAACGAGAACCGCCGGCCGGTCCAGGCCCGCCGGAGGATCTCGACGGTCTCGACGGTCCGGGGCAGGCGCTCCCCGATGGGCACGCCGAACATCCGGAACTCCTCCTCCCGCCAGCCGATCCCGAGCCCCAGGATCAGCCGTCCGCCCGAGAGCTGGTCCACGACGGCCGCGTCCTCGGCCAGGCGGAGCGGGTGGTGGAGGGGCGCCAGGACGACGGCGGTCCCGAGGAGGATCCGCTCGGTGGCCGCGGCGAAGGCCGCGAGCATCGGCAGCAGGGAGGGGAGGTAGCCGTCGGAGGCGCCGTGGTGCTCGCTCACCCACGCCGAGTCGAACCCGACGGCCTCCGCCAGGCGGACCAGCTCGAGCATCTCCCGGTACTCCTGCGTGAACGTGCGCCCCGAGCCCGGGGGGACCTGCCCCGTGAAGAGGCCGATGCCGATGTGCACCGCCACGGCCCGAACCCTACCCGCGCGCCCGGCGCCGGGACAACGCGGGGGAGCGGGCCGGCCCGCGTCGAGCCCCACGGGGGCCCCGGCGGCTGGGCCGCCGGAGGCTCGTTTGCGAATGATAATCATTCTCGACTATCCTCCCCGGCATGCGGGCTCGGCGCGCCCTCTGCGTCGCGCTCGCCGTGGGCCTGCTGGGATCCTGCGGCGGGGGCGGGGACGACCGCGTCGCGGTGGTCGCGTCGTTCTACCCGGTCGCCTGGGCGGCGGCCGAGGTGGGCGGGGGGCGCGTGCGGGTGGAGGACCTCACGCCGCCCGGCGGCGAGGCGCACGACGCGACGCTCTCGGCGGCCCAGCGGGCGGCGCTCACGACCGCCCCCGTGGTCCTCCTGCTCGGGCGGTTCGGGTTCCAGCCCGAGGTCGAGCGGGCGGCGGCGGACGCGGAGGGGCGGGTGGTGGAGGTGGCCGCCGGGCTCGACCTCCTCCCCGGGCAGGGGGACCTCCGCTCCGACCCCCACGTGTGGCTGGACCCGGTCCTGATGCGGCGGATCGTCGGGACCGTGGTCCGCGCGCTCGCCGCGGCCGATCCATCGGGCGCGGACGCCTACCGCCGGCGGGGGGCGGCCCTCGAGGAGGAGCTCGGCCGGCTGGACGCCGCCTACCGGGACGGCCTCGCGGATTGCGAGTACCGGACCTTCGTCGTGAGCCACGAGGCCTTCGGCTACCTGGCGGCGCGGTACGGGCTGCGCGAGCTCGGCATCCTGGGCCTCCAGCCCGAGGGCGAGCCGTCGGCCTCCCGCATCGAGGCGGCGATCGCCGCCATCCGGTCGGGCGAGGCCGCGCCCGTCGTGTTCCGCGAGGCCACCGAGGTCGGTCGGCGGATCGCCGGCGCCGTCGCGGCGGACGCCGGGGTCCCCACCCTCCCGCTCTCCACCCTCGAGTCGCGCCCGCCCGCGGGCGACTACCTGAGCGCGATGCGCGCGAACCTCGCGACGCTGCGGGAGGGGCTGCGGTGCCGGTGATCGAGCTCGCCGATGTCCGGTTCGCCTACGGCGCGACGCCGGTGCTGGAGGGCGTGGACCTCGCGCTGGGTCCGGGGGAGTTCGCGGTCCTCGCGGGGGCGAACGGGAGCGGCAAGTCGACGCTGCTCAAGCTCTGCGTCGGGCTGCTCCGCCCGCAGGCCGGGGCCGTGCGCCTCCTGGGGGGCGACCCGCGGGATCCCGAGGCACGCCGCCGCGTGGGCTACGCGCCCCAGGGGCTCCACCTGGCCACGTCGCTGCCGGTCTCGGTGCGCGAGGTGGTGGCGGCCGGCCTGGTGGCCCGGCGGGGGCCGTTCGGGTGGGGGTCGCGGGACGATCGGGGGCGGATCGAGGCCGCCCTCCGGGCGGTGGGCCTGGAGGAGCTGTCCGCCGAGTGCCTCTTCGAGCTCTCGGGCGGGCAGCAGCAGCGGGCCATCCTGGCCCGGGCCCTGGTGGGGGAGCCCGACGTGCTCCTCCTGGACGAGCCCACCACCGGGATCGACCAGCACCTCCGACCACGGATCGCCGCCGAGCTCCGGAGGCGGGCCGAGGGCGGGGCCACCGTGGTCGTGGTCTCCCACGACCCCGACGACTTCCACGACGTCTGCGACCGGATCCTCGTGGTCGACCGAGGTCGGGTCCGGCAGGTGACCCACGAGGAGTTCCACCTCCACCTGGAGCTGGGGGGGCAGGGCCCCGGGAGGGCGCGGGGGTGAGCCGGCTCCTCGCGGAGTGGGTCGTCCGCGCCTACCTGGCCGGGGCCGCGGTCGGGGTGACCGCGCCCGTGGTCGGGAGCTTCCTCGTCCAGCGGCGTCTCGCGCTGATCGGCGACGGGATGGGGCACCTCGCGTTCGCCGGCGTGGCCCTGGGGGTGGCGCTCGGCGCCTCCCCGCTCTGGGGGGCGCTCCTCGTGGCGGGCGCCGGGGCGCTGCTCCTCGAGGGCCTCCGCGCCCGGGGACGTCTCGCGGGGGACGTCTCGCTCGCCATCGTCTTCTACGTGGGGATCGCCCTCGGGTCGGTCCTGCTCTCCGCGGCCGGGCGGTTCGACGCATCGGTCCTCGGGGTCCTGTTCGGCAGCATCCTCACGGCGACCTGGGCCGACGTGGCGGGGGTCGCGGCCCTCTGCGCCCTGGTCCTCGCGGCCACCGCCGCCTCGTACCCCGGACTGCTCGCCGTGGCCCTCGACGAGGAGACCGCCCGGGCGTCCGGGCTGCCCGTGGAGCGCCTCAACCTCCTCCTGCTGGGCCTGCTCGCGCTCCTCGTGGCCGCCGGGATGCGGGTCGTGGGCCTGCTCCTCGTCGCCTCCCTGCTCGTGATCCCGGTGGCGGCGGGCTCGCGCCTCGCGCACTCGTTCCGGGGCGCGGTCCTGTGGGGGGCGGCGTCGGGGGTGGCCTCGGTCCTGGTGGGGCTGGTGGCGGCGGTCTGGCAGGGGCGGCTCGCGCCGGGGGGCACGATCGTGCTGGCCTCGGCGGGGATCTTCGCCCTCGCGTCGGCGGCGGGCCGCAGGGCGGCGCGGCGGCACCCCCGGAGGGCCCTGCCGTGAACGCCTGGGCCGTCCTCGGGGCGGCCGGCCTGCGGCCGACCCGACAGCGCGCCGCGATCCTCCGAGCCCTGGGACGGGCGGGACGGCCCGTCACGGCCCAGGCCCTCCACGCCCGGTTGCAGCGGAGCGGGGACGGCCCGGGCCTCGCGACCGTGTACCGGACGCTCCAGGCCCTGGCCCAGGCGGGCCTGGCGCGGACGTTCCCGGCGGGGGAGGGGGAGCTCGCCTACAAGCTCTGCGAGCCCGGGCACCACCACCACCTGATCTGCGAGGGCTGCGGGCTGGTCGTCGAGATCCCCTCCTGCGAGGTGGAGCCGTGGGCCGCGCGCACCGCCCGCCGCCGGGGGTTCACGGTCTCCTCGCACCAGGCCGAGATCTTCGGCCGCTGCGCCGCCTGCGCGGCTACGGCGTGAGGTAGGGCCGGTCGGGCCTCGGGACCGGCTCGACGCGCGAGGCGTCGACGATCACCTCCCGCCCGAGCGGGTAGAGCCGCCCCGTCACGCGCACCCAGTCGTCGGCCGCGAACCGGCCCGGCGGCACGTCCACCACCCGGACCTGGGCGATCGTGGCGTCGGCGACGCAGCAGGACACGATGAACCGGGTGAGGAGGAACTCGTCCGCCGGGGTGCCGGGGCGGCGGTCCACGAAGCCCACGAACGAGACGGTCTCCCCGGCCCGCGTCGCGAGGGCCCGCTCCCCGGCCTCCGAGGTCTGGGCCGCGGCCACGTCGAGGAGCGTGAGGGCCCCCGAGGAGATCTCCTGGGCGGAGGCCGAGAACCCGGCGCGGACGAAGCTCGCCCGCCGGGAGACGGCGTACGAGGAGAGGGTCTGCGGGGGCAGGGAGAGCACGAGCACGGCGGGCAGGGCCACCGCGGCGAGCCCCCACGCCTCCCGGGCGGAGAGGCGCTCGCGCCCCGCGGTCCGGGCCGTGGTCAGGCGGGCGAGGGCCGCCGCCGAGCAGATCGCGGCCCCCACCGGGATCACCCATCCGGTCCGCGGGGAGAGGTACAGCGACGAGCGCCCGGTGAGGAGGAGCGCCCAGAAGAGCGCGGCCCAGGTCCCGAGGACCGCGGCCTGGGCCAGGCGCGCGGGGCTCCAGGCCCGGCCCCCGGGGCCCGCGACGGCGGTCGAGCTCATCCCACGAACACCTCCAGCCACAGCGCCCCGACGAGGGTCACCGCGGCGACCACGACCACCACGGTGCGGGTGAACCCGCGCCGGTAGGTGCCCAGGTAGAGGGCGCCGAGCTTCATGTCGACCATCGGCCCGAACACGAGGAACGCGAGCTGGGCGGCGGGGCCGAACCGGACGAACGACGCCGCCACGAAGGCGTCCGACTCCGAGCAGAGGGAGAGGAGGCCGGCGAGGGCCATCATCGCGAGCAGGTTCACGACGGGCAGGTCGGCCACCCGGGCCACGAAGGACTGCGGCACGAAGGTCTGCACGACCGCGGCCACCGCCGCGCCGAGGACCAGGAACCTGGCCATGAACACGAAGTCCCCGACGAGGTGCTCGGCGAAGCGGGCCCAGCGGGGCTCGGGACGCCCCAGGGGGAGCGGCCGGGGGCCCTCGGGCGCCGCCGGACGCAGGAGCTCACCGGGCGAGGCCTTCCCCACGACCCACCCCACGGCCACCGCCACCGCGAGCCCGAGCCCGGCGCGGCCGAGCACCATGGTCCAGAGGACGTCCCGGCCCCGGTAGGCGACGAAGGTCGACGCGAGCACCACGGGGTTCAGGATCGGGGCGGCGAGCATGAACGTGACCGCCGCCGCGGGCGCCAGCCCCTTGGCGGCCATCCGGCGGGCGACGGGGACCGACCCGCATTCGCACACCGGGAACGCGAGGCCGGCGAGGGCGGCGGCGGGGAGCTGGAGGGGACGGGGCAGCGCCCCCAGCCTCGCGAAGAGGTCGCTCCGGACGAACACCTCGATGGCCGCCGAGACGACCGCGCCCAGGAGGACGAACGGGACGGCCTCGACGAGGAGGCCGCCGAACACGACCAGGAGGTTGGCGGCCCACGGGGTCCGCCCGGGATCGGCCAGGCGAAGGGCGAGGGCCAGCCCGGCGAGGGCGAGCAGGGCCAGGGCGCCCCACGCGCGGCCGGCGCGGGGCGGCGCGTGGGGGGCGGGGGCGTGGGCGACGTCGACCGCCATCAGCAGTACCTGGCGAACGAGACCGCGAAGCCCTGGAAGGCGTCGGCGACGAGCGGGCCCCCGGGTCCGCGGAGCGAGCGGAGCGCCCGCACCACGGCGTCGCCGGAGGTCCCCAGCCGGGCGAGGGCCCGCTGGTCGAGGAAGAGCCCCCCGACCCCGGCGGCCAGGACCACGGGTTCGGCGGCGGGCAGGGCGTCCTCGACCTCGCGGACGAGCCTGGCCGCGGCGATCGGGGGCTGAGCGCCGCCGGGGCGGCCCGCGCCGACGCCCGGGGAGGCGCCGGTGGCGGACGCCCCCGGGGCGGGCGGGGAGGTCGTGCCGGTGGCGGTCACCACGAGGAGCAGCCCCTGGCCGACGCGGGCCCTGGCCGCCCGGGCCAGGCGCGCCGTCGCCCGGTCCATCGCCCGGATGGACCCGGAGAGCGTCACGCCGAGGATGTCGGGCACCCCGTCGTCGCCGAAGCCACGCCCCAGGAGCCGGAGGCCGAGGCCCGCCGGGTCCGGGCCGATCCGCACGAGGTCGCGGTCGTGCTCCACGTACCAGTCGCCCCCGACGAGGCCCCGGTCCGACGGGTCCGAGGCGGCGAGGCCGACGAGCGGCCGCTCCCCGAGGGCGGCGTCGAGGTCCTCCGCGAGCGTGGCGATCACCGGGAGGGGCGAGCCCGGGCCGAAGGCCCGGGCCAGGCCGCCGCGGTCGTTCCGCAGGAGGGTCCCCGTGATCCCGTGCTGGGAGGGGAGGCCGCCGGTCCCGATCGTCGTGAGGACGGCGGCGGGGTCGAGGGGGAGCGAGCCCACCTCCGCCCGGAGCGTGCCGCCGGGGCCGCGGACCAGGCGGCGGAGGAACGGCCAGGCCCGCGGGCGGGCCAGGAGGTCGGGGGTCCCGACCCCCTTCCACGCGACGAGCAGCACGAGGCGGGGCCGGTGGACCGGGCGGGTCACGGGCAGCGGCTCCCCCGAGCGGACCTCCGGGTGCGGGCGGTGGAACCCCAGGAGCTCGGCGACGGTGGGAGCGACCGCGTCGAGGCGCGCGCCGCGCTCGAGGCGGGCCGCGGGACGGCCGTCGAGCGAGAGCGCGAGCGGGACGCGAGCGGCGGGCGGCGCGTCCAGCGACGGCCAGGCCGGGTCG
>DATLZM010000168.1:0-9687 GCA_035573995.1 Actinomycetota bacterium
CGCCGCTCGAAGCGCGGCTCGGGGGCCCGCTTCGGGAGCCGGGCGCCGAGCGACGGCACGCCGGTGCGCTCCAGCCGGACCTCGATGTACTCGCCCCGCATCCAGCGGTCGGTCTCCCGCCACCCGTCCGAGAGGAGGGAACGGAGCCTGCCCGCCGCCGTCTTCCTCAGGCGGTCGGTGTTCGGCTCCTTGAGGTAGAGCCGCTCGTGGATGACCTCGCGGTGGTCGCCCATAGGCCGCCCAGCGTACCAGGCGGCGCGGGCTCCGCCCGGCCGAGCCGCTCGAACCCCCCTGGCGTTCGGAGGCCTTGCGCGATTTGACAACAGAGAGAGAGAAACTCCCGCGACCGTTTCTGGCGGACCGGGAGGGAGGGGCGAGGTGGCCAGGCCCTCCCGCGCGGGAGGAGGGGGTGCGATATGAGGCTTGGGCTGGTGCGGGGGGCGGTGGGCGTGCTCGTCCTCGTCTTCGGTGCTCCGGTCGCTCGGGGTAGCTCCGTGGTGACGTTCGAGGGCCGGGTGGACGTCCCGCCCTCGGTGGCGCGGGTGGCGGGGCCGGATGCGGGGCCCCCGACCGTCGAGCTGCTCGTGGAACCGACCTGGGAGGTCCAGCGGGCGGCGGAGGCTGCGGGGGAGCCCGTGTCCGTGGTGTCCGTCGCGCAGACCACGGCGGCGCCGTCGTTCAGTCTGTCCCTGGATCTGGACTCGCTCGACCCGCGGTTCGTCGCCGACGAGGGCTACGTGAACGTTATGGTCGCGGCGCGCTACGGCGGTCAGGTTTCCACGTGGGGCACGACGGTCTGGCCCGGTGACACCGCGAAGCGGGTGCCGGCCTTCGACATGTCGAAGGCGGTGGTCCCGCCAGGCGGCGGCGCCGGTCCGCTCTCGGTCGAGGCGCAGGCTCCGCCGTGCGGCCAGATCATCTGGGGCGACTACAACGGTCCGTACCAGACGAAGATCATGGACGTAATGAATCCGTCCTCGATCGACGGTTGGGGCTCGTACTTCAACGAAGGGTCCACCTCGACGACGTTGGGCTACCTGAGCAACGGGCCAAGCTGGACCGTGGGCGGAACCATGACCACGAGCTCGTCCACGGGGACCGGGTTCCGCGTGCCAGCGCAGGACCAGCGGATCCAGGCGCTGTGGATGTACCGGGAGCGGGCCGTGGTGTGCGTCGGGAACCAGAACGTCCCCTACAACTACTACGGCAAGGGGAATCAGCCGAGCATCACCCACGTCAACTACCCGTACTGCGGCAATGTGTACCCGGTGGACGGGTACTACAGGCACGGGTCGACCAGGAACCAGACCTACTCCGCCGGGCTCACGGTGTACGGGATCAACCTCTCATCGCAGGCCGGGTACAGCTCGACGGCCACGATCGAGTTCAAGTTCCATGTGCGGGGCAAGGTGTGCGGGAACAACTCGACCCTTGGCGAGAGCTCGCCCAAGGTGGAGGCGCACAAGGTGTGACCGGAGGAAGTACGCGTGTAACCATGGGCGTACAGGGTGCCCTCCTGCTCGTCCTGCTGCTCGCGGCCTGCTCCAGGGGGGTGATCGTCGAGCAGGACGGGGAGGGCGCCCTTCTCAGCTCGGGCGCCGCTCGGGGCTTCTGGGTCGGTGCGCTGAACCCGCACACGGGTGTCGGGGCGACCTGGTCCTTCGGGGACGTCCGGCTGTGCCTGACCGCCCCTGACCTCCGGCCCGTCGTCCGCTCGCTCGAGCCGGCCTCGGTCGTGGGGCAGGTGCGGGTCGCGCCGATCATGGTCCGGAACGCCCTGCGGCCGCCTCCGCAGGGATCGGAGCCGCCCCAGGGCTACATGGAGCGGTACCGGCGGCGGCACATCATCGGGGCCACGCGGCGGATCCCGCCCGGGCTCCACGAGCCGAACGGGTGGGTGGTCACCACCACCTGCAAGGACCCCTGGCAGCCCATCAGCGAGATCGTCGTCACCGTCACGAAGACGGGACCCGAGGGCGGGGGGATCGACGGCATCGTGGTGACCTACGCCTGGGAGGGGCGGCTGCACCGGTACACGATCCCGGTGGACTTCGGGATCTGCGGGACGGGCCGCTTCGAGCTCAGCCTAGGGGACCCGTGCCCGGAGGACGAGGCCTCGACCGCCACGCCGGCGGCTCCGAGCTGAGCCCGCCGACGCTGTCCCACGCCCGCCGGCGAGACGGGGGTGATCGTCAGGCGCCCAGCGCCTGCCGCACCGCGGCCACGATCCTCCCCGCCGAGATCCCGGCGCGCTCGCGGAGCTCCTCCGGGGTCCCGGAGCCCGGCATGGCCCGGACCGCGAGCTTCACCACCCGGCCCGAGAGCTCCCCGCCCTCGGCGAGGGCCTCGAGGACGGCGTCCCCCAGGCCGCCCTCGGCCCAGTGGTCCTCGACGGTCACGAGGAGCCCCGTCTCCCGGAGGGCCCGGCGCAGCGCCTCCCCGTCGATCGGCTTCACGGAGTAGGCGTCGATCACCCGGACCGGGATCCCCTGGGCGGCCAGCTCGTCGGCCGCCCGGAGCGCCTCGAACACCGTCACCCCGGCGCCCACGATCGTCGCGCGGTCCCCGGGGCCCCCGCGGAGCGTCTTGCTCCCGCCGACCGGGAACCCCTCCTCGGGCCCGTACAGGGCCGGGGTCTTCTCCCGGGTGGTCCGGAGGTAGGAGATCCCCGGCAGGTCCAGCATCGCGGCGGTGAGCTTCGCGGCGGCGTTCCCGTCGGCCGGGTAGAGGACCGTGGAGCCGTGGACCGCCCGCATCATCGCGAGGTCCTCCAGGCCCATCTGGGAGGGGCCGTCCTCCCCGATCGAGACCCCCGCGTGCGAGCCGCAGAGGCGGAGGTCGGCCCGGCCCACCGCCGCCATCCGGATGAAGTCGTACGCGCGGGTGAGGAACGCGCCGAACGTGGCGGCCACCGGCGCCTTCCCGAGCGCCTGGAGGCCGACCGCGACCCCCACCATGCACTGCTCGGCGATGTACAGCTCGAGGAACCGCTCGGGGGCGACGCGCTCGAAGTCCTCGGTGTGGGTCGAGTTCGAGACCTCGCCGTCGAGCACCACGAGGTCGGGCCGGGCGGCGAGCGCCGCGAGGGCCTCGCCGAAGGCCTTCCGGGTGGCGACGGGCCCGTCGTAGGAGGGGAGCGCCACCCCGGCGGAGCTCCCCGCCGCGGCGACCGCCCGATCCGAGCGCGGCGGGGCGGGAGGGGTCACCCGGAGGTCCCGCTCCCCCCCGAGCTCCTCGATGGCCCGGGCCGCCTGCTCCGGCGAGAGGGCCTTGCCGTGCCAGCCCTCGGCGTCGGCGAGGAACGAGACCCCGTGCCCCTTCTCGGTGCGCGCGACCACCAGCGCCGGGCCGTCGCCGCCCGCGGCCTCGCGGTAGGCGGCGTCGATCTGCTCCACGTCGTGCCCGTCGACCTCGATCGCCCGCCACCCGAAGGCCCGGGCCCGCTCGGCGTAGGCGCGGGTGTCCCAGCCGAGCATCGTCGGGCCCCGCTGGCCCAGGCGGTTCACGTCGACGATCCCGACGAGGTTGCCGGCGCCGTGGTGCGCGGCGTTCGCCATCGCCTCCCAGACCGAGCCCTCGGCCATCTCGGAGTCCCCGAGCAACACCCAGACCCGGCCCGGGAGCCCGTCCATCCGCATCGCCAGGGCCATCCCCAGGCCCATCGCCAAGCCCTGGCCGAGGGAGCCCGTGGCGACGTCGACCCAGGGCATCCCCGGGACCGGCGCGGGGTGCCCCTCGAGGGGGCTGTCGAGCTTGCGGAGCGAGAGGAGCTGTTCGTCGGTGATGGCCCCGATCGCCTTGAGCACGGCGTAGAGGAGCGGCGCGGCGTGGCCCTTGGAGAGCACGAAGCGGTCGTTGGCGGGGTCCTCGGGGCGCGCGGGGTCGTAGCGGAGGTGGTTCGCGAACAGCACCGCGGCGAGGTGCGCCGCCGACATCGACGAGGTGGGGTGCCCCGACCCCGCGGCCGTGGTGGCCCGGATGCTGTCCACGCAGAGCTGTCGGGCGAGCTCCTCCAGGTCCTTCCGCTCCATGCCGTCTCCTCCCTCCCGCGCTCGTCGACCCCGGGCGCGCGACCCGATCCTCGGACGCCGGCGCGCCGCCCCAGCCAGCCTACCCGCGATCGGGGTTCAGGGAGCCTCGAGCGGGACGAGCTCGGCCCGCGCGACGTCGACGAGGCCCCGGTCGGTGAGCTTGAGCTCGGGGATCACGGAGAGCGCGAGGAACGACATCGCCATGAACGGGGCGGGGAGCGCGACCCCGAGCGCCCGGGCCGCCTCCTCAAGCGCCCGGCAGCGCCGCGCGACCTCGCGGGCGGGTCGGTCGGAGAGGAGCCCGCCGTAGGGGCAGGGGAGGTCGGCCAGGACCCGCCCGCCCGCCACCACCGCCTGGCCGCCCCCCAGCCTCGCGAGGTGGTTCACGGCCGCGGCCATGTCGGCGTCGTCCGCCCCCACCACGACCACGTTGTGCGCGTCGTGGGCGTGGGTCGAGGCCAGGGCGCCCCGGCGGAGCCCGAACCCGGCGACGAACCCGAGGCCGATCCGGCCCGTGCCGCGGTGGCGCTCGACCACGGCCGCCTTGGCGAGGTCCCGGACGGGGTCGGCCACGGCCCGCCCGTCGCGCCGCGCGGGCTCGGCGACCAGGGCGCGGGTCACGATCTGCCCGGGCTCCACGCCGATCACCCGGACCCGGCCGTCCGCCTTCACCAGGAAGTCGTCGGCCGAGAGCGACGGGACCCGGACGCTCCCCCGCATCCAGTCCGGGAGCGGGGCGTCGGGCAGGTCGACGGCCTCGCCCTCCGCCGCCACGAGGCGTCCGCGCTTCCACACCCGGACCGACCGGAACCCCCGGAGGTCGGGGACCGCCACCACGTCGGCCAGGTAGCCGGGGGCCACCGCTCCGTGCTCGTGGAGCCGGTGGTAGCGGGCGGGGTGGAGCGTCGCCATCGCCACCGCGTCGGCCGGGGGACAGCCCAGGGACACCGCCTTCCGGAGCACGTCGTCGAGGTGCCCCTCCTCGAGGAGCTGATCGGGCTCCCGGTCGTCGGTGCAGAGCAGGCAGTTCGCCGGCCCGTGCTCGAGCACGAGCGGGAGGAGCGCCTCGAGGTTCCTGGCCGCCGAGCCCTCGCGGATCATGATCCACATCCCGAGCCGCCGCTTCTCGAGGGCCTCCTCGTAGGTGGTGCACTCGTGGTCGCTCCTGACCCCGGCGGCGAGGTAGGCGTTGAGGGCGGGGCCCGCGAGCCCCGGCGCGTGGCCGTCGACGTGGCCCCCGGCGGCGCGGCGCGCGGCGGCGAGCTTGGCGAGGGCCGCCGGGTCGCCCCGGACGACGGCGGGGACGTCCATCACCTCCGCCAGGCCGATCGCCCGCGGCTCCTCGCGGAGGAGCGCCTCGACGTCCCCGGCCGAGAGGGAGGCCCCGCTCGATTCGAACGGGCTCGCCGGCACGCAGGACGAGACCATCGCGTAGAGGTCGACGGGGAGCCCCTCCGCGGCCGCCAGCAGGGCTCGGATCCCCCGGGCCCCGAACACGTTGGCGATCTCGTGCGGATCGAGGATCGCGGCGGTGGTCCCGTGGGGGAGGACGGCGGCGGCGAAGGCGTCGGGGCGGAGCTTGGTGGACTCGAGGTGCATGTGCCCGTCGACGAAGCCGGGGAGGAGGACGAGCCCCGAGACGTCCTCCTCGCGCTCGCCACGGTAGCGCCCGAGGGCCGCGACGTGCTCGCCCGCGATCGCCACGTCGGCCTCGAGCAGCTCGCCGGTGAACACGGAGAGGACCCTGCCCCCGCGCAGCACGAGGTCCGCCGGCCGCTCGCCGCGCGCGACCGCCAGGCGGTGGGCGAGCTGGCGCGTCCAGGGGTCCACGGTCGCGCGAAGCCTACCGCGGGAGCCGGAGAGCGCGCGAGCCCGAGGGCGGGGGACCCGTGGCCTGGTACCGTGGTGGTGAGAGGGACGGCGTCGTCGTCCCGTGAGGTTCCGCTCCTCCGCATCCCGGGCGAGTCGAGACCTCGCCCAGGGAGCGCGGCCCGCGCGGGCCGGGAGGAGGGAACCGCATGTCCACGTCCGTGACCTTCGCCGACCTCGGGGTCTCCGAGGCGGTGGTCGGAGCCCTCGCGGAGGTCGGGGCCCGCCGTCCGTTCCCGGTCCAGGCGCTCGTCCTCCCCGACGCGATCGCCGGCCGGGACGTGCTGGTGCGGTCCCCCACGGGCTCGGGGAAGACCCTCGCCTTCGTCGTGCCCATCGTCGAGCGCCTCGGGGCCGACGCGCCGACGCCGGGCGCCCTCGTGCTGACGCCGACGAGGGAGCTCGCGGCGCAGGTGGCCGAGGCGTTCGCCGCGCCCGCGCGGGCGCGGGGGCTCCGGGTGGCGGTGGCCTACGGCGGCGTCCCCCTCCGCGAGCAGGCCCGTGAGGCGGCCAGGGCCGACGTGCTGGTCGCCACCCCCGGGCGCCTGGAGGACCTCGCGGCACGGCGCCAGGTGGACCTGTCGCGGGTCTCGGTGCTCGTGCTCGACGAGGCGGACCGCATGCTCGACCTAGGGTTCCAGCCGCAGGTCGACCGGATCGTCCGGCGGCTGCCCTCCGCCCGGCAGACGATGTTCTTCTCGGCCACGCTCGGGGGCGAGGTCGGTCGGCTGGCCCGCGCCTACACCCGGGGCGCCGTCCGCCACGAGGTCGCCGCCGAGGCGCCCGCCGCCCCGGGGGCCGAGCACCGGTTCCTCCCCGTGGACCCGCACCGGAAGGTCGAGGCGCTGGCCGAGCTCCTGGCGGGGGAGCGCGGGCTGGCCCTGGTGTTCGTCCGGACCAAGCGCGGGGCCGACCGCCTGGCGCGGAGGCTCCGGGCGAGGGGCGTGGCCGCGGACGCCCTCCACGGGGACCTCACCCAGGCGGCCCGGGAGCGGGCCCTCGCGCGCTTCGCCGCCGGGCGGGTGGACACGCTGGTGGCGACCGACGTGGCCGCCCGGGGGCTCGACCTCGAGCGCATCACCCACGTGGTCAACTTCGATCCCCCGGGGGACGACGACGGATACGTCCACCGGGTGGGCCGGACGGCCCGGGCCGGGCGGACCGGCACCGGCGTCACGTTCGTCACCCCGGAGCAACGCGGCGACGTCGGGAGGATGGCGGCCCGGCTCGACCTGCGGGAGGCGTTCACCGGCGAGGGGATGGCGATCCCGCCGCCGCGCCTCGTGTTCTCGGGCTCGAGGCGGGGCCGCTCGATGCTCCGGAAGCCGACCCGGCGGCGCTGACGGGCCCTACGAGGCGTCCCGGCCGACCACCCGGGAGCCCGCGCGGCGGGCCAGCGCCGGGATCTCGGAGGCCGGGACCGGTCGGCTGAAGAGGTAGCCCTGGCCGAAGGCGCACCCGTGGGCGACGAGGAACCGCCACTCGTCCTCGGTCTCGATCCCCTCGGCCAGCGGGACCATCCCGAGCCCCTCGGCGAGGGCCACGATCGCCCGGACCATGCTCGCCTTCGTGAGGTCGGCGTGGCAGTCGCGGACGAACGACCGGTCGACCTTGAGCACCTGGACCGGCAGGTCGCGGAGCCGGGACAGCGACGAGTAGCCGCTCCCGAAGTCGTCGAGGGCGATCCGGAGTCCCCGCTCCCGGAGCCCCAGGAGGATCTGCCGGGTTCGGTCCGGATCCACCATCGCGGCCGACTCCGTCACCTCCACCACGACCTTCTCGGGCGGGGTCCCCGACGCCGCGAGGCGGGCCGCGATCCGGTCGGCGAGCTCCGGCCGCCACAGCTCCCGCGTGGACAGGTTGAAGCTGACCTCCAGGTCCAACCCCTCGCCGCGCCAGCGCGCGTCCTGGCGGCAGAGCTCCTCGACCACCCAGTCGCCGATGGCCTCGATCAGCCCCATCTCCTCGGCGAGCGGGATGAACTCCCCCGGCGGCACGAGCCCCCCGTTCGGGTCGGGCCAGCGGAGGAGGGCCTCCACCCCCACCATCCTCCCGTCGGCGAGGTCCACGAGCGGCTGGTAATGGAGCTCCCAGTTCCGGTCCTCCACCGCGCGGCGGAGCCGGGTGGTGAGCGAGAGCTTGGTGAGCGCGTCGGCCTCGGTGGGGGTGTGGATCACGTAGCCCCCCGGCCCGGTGCGCTTGCTCTGGAACATCGCGGCGTCGGCGAGCCGGAGGAGGGCGGCCCCGTCCCCGCCGTGGTGGGGGAAGAGGGTGATGCCGATGGAGGCGGTGACGTAGACCTCGGTCCCGCCGACCCGGAACGGCTCGCGGAGGGCCTCCTGGATCCGCGCCGCCACCGACTCCGCGATCAGCATGGCCCCGTCCGCGTCGCCGGGGAGCGGGGCGCGGGCGGTGGTCTCGAGGTCGGCGAGGAGCAGGAGGAACTCGTCGCCCCCCTGCCGGGCGACCAGGTCGGTCTCCCGGGTCGCCTCGCGGAGGCGCTCGGCCACCCCGCGCAGGAGCTCGTCCCCGGCCTCGTGCCCCAGGCTGTCGTTCACGAGCTTGAACTCGTCGAGGTCGAGGAGGAGCACGGCCACGGCCAGATCGTGCCGGCGGGCCCTGGCCAGCGCGAGCTCGAGGAGCTCCTCGAACATCGCCCGGTTCGGCAGGCCCGTGAGCTGGTCGTGGTAGGCGAGGAACGCGAGCCGCTCCTCGGCCTTCTTGGCCTCCGTGATGTCGAGCATGACGCCGTGGATGAAGGCGGGACGGCCGTCCGCGCCCTTCACCACGACCGCGCTGTCCCGGAACCACACCACGCGCCCGTCGCGGGCGAGGAGGCGGTACTCGAACGTGAACGGTTCCCCGGAGTCGCGCCCCGCGAGGTAGGTGGCGAGGGCGCGCTCCCGATCGTCGGGGTGGAGGTGCTTGTACCAGAGGTCGGGGTCCGCGATGTACTCCTCGGGGGAGATCCCGAGCAGGTCCCGGATCTGGGGGCTCACGTAGGCCGTGGACATCGACTCGTCCGCGACGTCGACGTAGACGATGGCCGGGATCTGCTCGACCAGCGTCCGGTACTTCGCGTCGGCCTCCCGCAGCTCCTCGTCGGTCCGACGCAGCTCCGTGGCGAGCGCGCCGAGGAGGCTCGCGACCTCCGCGGGGGGCTGGTCCGGGGACGCGAGCAGCCGCTCGGCGCCCTCGATCAGCGAGCGCCGGCGGTGCGCGCCGGGAGCCCCCTGCCGTCCTGCGGCCACTCCGCCTCCTCGTCGACCGTCGCCCGGGTTATCGGCGGCCGGCTCGCCGTCCTTGACCGGCCGTTCAGGCATCCCCCGGTGGAGGGACGGAGGCGGGCCGCGGGCCCGCCGACCGACGGCCCGGAGGGCAGGGAGGGCGACCGCGTCGGGGGGCGGCGCCCGTCGCTAGGCGATCACGAGGGCCCCGCGCATCTGCGTGGGGTGGAAGTCGCAGCGGAAGAGGTAGGTCCCGGGGTCGAGCGGCCCCACGCGGTAGGTCGCGGAGCCCGGCCCCGTCACCGGCTCCCCGGAGAAGAGCTGCTCCGTCCCGGCGGGGTCCGCGTACACCGCCACGTTGTGCGGCACGCCCTCGTCGCCGTTGTCGAAGACGATGCGGAACGGCCGCCCCGCGTGGGCGGCCAGGCAGTCGCGGTCGAACGCGAACCCGTGGGCCGCGAGGCGCAGGACGCCTCCGTCGGGCGAGCAGGTCGCCGCGGGCATCGTCGGTCGGGACGGCGGCGGCGGTCCCGCGGCGCTCGTCGGGTGGGCGCGGAGGG
>DATLZM010000169.1:0-1175 GCA_035573995.1 Actinomycetota bacterium
CCCCCGCCACGCCCCGCTCGCGGCGGTCGAGCTCCACCCCCGCCCCCACCAGGTGGATGGGGACCCGCTGCCAGCGGTGGGAGATCGGGTAGTGCTTGCCGTGGATCTCGAGGCCGCGGGCCGGCTCCAGGCGGCCGAAGCCGAGCTCCTGGAACAGGGGGGCGAGCCAGCGCTCCCGGGTGCGCCCGGTGCCCGGGTCGTTCGGGCTCATCCGCTCGAGCTCGGGGGCGAAGGCCGCCCAGACCCCGACCAGGCGGCTCCAGCTCCGGCTGATCTGCTCGTTCACCCGCTCGTTCGGGGACAGGTGGAAGTCCTCGGGGCGCAGGCCCGGGAGCTCCCGATCGCCCTCGGCGACGCGCTGGAGGAGCTCGGGCGGGAGCAGCGCCCCCTCGGAGCGGACCGCGGTGAAGGGGCTCGTGCGCCGGCGCATCAGGACGGCTCCCTCCCCCTCTTCCGAAGGAGCTCCTCGAGCTCGGCGATCCGCTTGCTGGCCTCCGCCTTCGTGAGTCCCGGGTCGAACTCCTCGCCGAGCTCCCCGCAGAGGTACCGGAGGTAGCTGGCCTGCCGGTCGGTCATGGGTTCATCACCGGTGACCCACTCGTCGGGGTCCCCGAAGGGGCCGTCGGGGTGTGGGGGGAGATCCCGCCCCGGAGGAGGCGGCGAACAGTACGCGCACCATTCCGGGTCGGGCATCCCGTGGGGGCAGCTCTTGCCACTCATCACGTCTTCACCCCCGGGAGAAGCACGTAGACGCCGAGGGCGTCCACGGGGAGCTTGGGCTCGACCGTCGTGCGGACGCCCGTTGCCCTCGCGGCGCGGCGGACCCGCTCATGGGCCTCGCGGATCTCCTCGGCCCTCCGTCGCGCGGCCTCCTCGAGGCGGGGCGTGAGGTGGTCGATCCCCTCGACCACGCGCCCGACCAGGTCCCGCGCCTGCTCCGGCGCGACGTTCGCCGCCGGCGCCGCCTCGAGGAGCGCTTCGGCTCGCTCCGGCGGGAGCCAGGTGGGGTCCTCGGGCGGACCCTCGAAGGCGAGGAGGCCGGCGTCCTCGGCGAGCTGGGCGTGGGGCTCGCCGCGCCGGGCCCTGGTGGTCACGTCGAACCGGTAGCGGAGCAGGAGCAGGGTGGTCCGCCGCTCCACCGCCCCGGTCCGGATCACGCCGCAGCGCCTCGCGAC
>DATLZM010000170.1:0-1722 GCA_035573995.1 Actinomycetota bacterium
CTGGGGGCCGTGGCCGGGCGCCTCGACGCCCTCGAGGCCGCGGGGCGGGCGCTCGCCACGGCCCGGCCGACCGCGGTGAACCTGCCCTGGGCGGTGGAGCGGGTCCTCGCCCGGGCCCGGTCGTGCGCGCCCGGCGAGGACCTGGCCGCGGCCCTCCTGGACGAGGCCCGGCGGATCGAGCGGGAGGACGCGCTGGCCTGCTCGGCGATGGCGCGGCTGGGGGCGGAGCTCGTGGGCGAGGGGGCCCGGGTCCTCACGATCTGCAACACCGGGATGCTCTGCACCGGGGGGATCGGCACGGCCCAGGGCGTGGTCTACCGGGCGCACCTCGAGGGCAAGGGGGTCCGGGTCCTCGCCTGCGAGACGCGGCCCGTGTGGCAGGGCGCCCGGCTCACGGCGTGGGAGCTCGACCGGCTCGGCGTCCCCTTCGAGCTGATCCCGGACGGGGCGGCGGCCTCGCTGATGCGCTCGGGCGAGGTGGACCTGGTCGTGGTCGGGGCGGACCGGATCGCGGCCAACGGCGACGTCGCGAACAAGATCGGCACCTACGGGCTCGCCGTGCTCGCGCGGCACCACGGGATCCCGTTCTGCGTCGCGGCCCCCACCTCCACGATCGACCGATCGACCCCCTCGGGGGAGCGGATCCCCGTCGAGGAGCGCGACCCCGCGGAGGTGACCTCGCCGCTCGGCCTGCCCGTGGCGCCCCCCGGGGCGCCGGCCCGGAACCCGGCGTTCGACGTCACGCCGGCCGAGCTCGTGGGGGCCATCGTGACCGAGGCCGGCGTGGCCCGACCCCCGTTCGCCGCCTCGCTCGCGGCCCTGTCGGTCGAGGGGGGGTCCGCGTGATCGTCGAGCGGGGGGTGGGCGTCCGGGCCCACTACGACCGGTTCCCCGCGACGATCAAGGGCGCCTTCGTCCTGCGCGGGGAGGATCCGGACCCCCACCAGGTGCGGATCCACGGGGCGCGCGTCGTGGCGCTGGGGCGCGACGGGGCGTGGCCGATGGCCCTCCGGCCCGCGGTGGTCGACGTGGCGCCCCGTCGGGACCTGTTCGTCCCCTTCGAGTTCCCCCTGGTCGACCTGGAGCCCGGCTGGTACGGCCTCCAGATCGAGCTCGAGGTCGACGGCCACCCAGCCAGGGTGGCCTGCGGCCGGCCCTTCCCCGTCCCCTGGCCGCGGGCCGCGGTGCGGCGGGGCCAGGTGCGGGTGGCCCGGTCGGTCTCGGTCGGGGGCCTCCGGGTCGGGATCGAGCGGGTCGAGCTCACCGGCGACTCCCTCAGGCTCCGCGTCCGGGCGGCCGAGCTGCCCCCGCTCCGCCTGTCGGCCGACGGGGACCCCGTGCCGATCGTCGAGCACAGCTTCGACGCGGGGCGCGGGGAAGCGGTCGTGGTGGCCTACCCGCTGCTCCGCTCCCACCGGAGCCTCCGGATCGAGCTGGGGCGGGGCCGCGAGCGGGCGGCCCTGGACGTGCCGCTTCCCTGAGCCCTCGGGCCCACGGCCGGGGCCCCTCCCCGGGTCGAGGCGCGTGTCGGCGGTGGGGGGTAGGGTCGCGCCGATGGGGGTGCTCGAGGTCCTCTTCCCCGCGCGGTGCGCGGGCTGCGGGGACGGGCCCTGGCCGTTCTGCGACCGGTGCCGGGCGGCCCTCGTCCCCCTCGCGCCGCCGTGGTGCCGCCGGTGCGGACGGCCGCTCGACGTCGCGGTCGAGCGGTGCGGGGGCTGCCCG
>DATLZM010000171.1:0-1346 GCA_035573995.1 Actinomycetota bacterium
TCGGAGAGGAACCGCCAGAAGATCCACGCGCCGTACTGGTAGAAGCCCCGCCCCCAGTCGAGCGGCCTGTCGGGACGGTGCAGCGGGCTCGTGTCCAGGTACTGCAGGTTGTCGTCGACGTCGTCGTAGACCACGTCCTCCATCCAGGCTGCGGTGCTCTCCGCGAACCACGCGTCCTCGAACCAGTCGTACGCGTACTGGACCGCGTGGAAGAACTCGTGGGCCGCGGTCGCCTGGAGGGCCTCGATTCCGCTCGTGGCTGGCGGAGGGAACTGCGCCTGCGCATAGTCGTCGTCGAGGACGCAGTACGCGGAAACGTCCCAGTACGGGTAGCTCGGGTCGACCGCGTTCGGGTCATCCGTGATGCAGTACCCGTAGAGGCCGGCGTCGCCGATGTCCACGAGGTACACGTCGAGGCGCGCGTCCGGCCCATGGTTGGGGGACGTGAGGTCCGACTTGGGCGCCCGGTAACCGAGGGTGGTGACCTCCGTCGTCCACACCTCCTCGAGGACGGCCATGGTGGTCTCGACCCAGTCCGGGGTCCCGTCCGCGTCGGCGTCGGTGAGGTCCGGCGCGTCGTCGGTGCTCGTGACCCAGTGGACGCAGACGTTGGTCGCGCACCGCGAGACGGCGGGCACGGCGTACCCGTCCCCCTCGGTGTCGGCGGCGCCGTCGGTGGGGCGGGCCAGGATCCGCTCGGCCCGCTGCCGCTCCTCGCCGGCCAGCTGCGTCAGGCGCCCGGCGAGGTCGCGGAGGATGAGCGTCGCGGCGCGGGGGTCCGGCCGGGCGACCGCCCCGAAGCGCCGCCGGACCTCGTCCAGGTGGAAGAGGGACCAGGCCCGCCACAGCGCGTACTCCGCCTCCGAGAGCTGCCCGGAGCGCAGCGCCCGGGCGAGGGCGTCCCTCTCGACGGGGGCGAGGGCGGGCAGGCGGTGCTCCCGCGCTCGGCCGGGCGCCACCTCGACCCGCGCGGGCGGTCGGCCTCGAGGAGGCCCGGGCGCGGCATCCCCCGAGGCGGATACGACCCCCTGGACGACGAACAACGAGACCGCTCCCACCACCCCGACGCGCCTCGCCCGCATCTCCTCCACCTCCCCGGCCCGTTGCCCGCAGAGGCTACGGGCGTCGTCCCCCCGGCGCAAGCATCGGAGGCATGGCCGGCCACCAGTGCCCGGACCCGAGCGGGCAACCCTCGTGTCCGGGTAGCGTTGCTCCCATCGGTGAACGGGGTCCCCGGCCGTCGGCGGAAGGTGGCGTGGGGCGTGCTCGCGTGGGGCTTGACGCTCGCGGCGATCACGGCCCCCGGGCCGGCGTGGGCGCGCGAAGGCCGCCCACTCGACGGCCCC
>DATLZM010000172.1:0-1431 GCA_035573995.1 Actinomycetota bacterium
CGAAGCTCGTCCACGGCGGTCTCCGGTACCTCGCCGCGCTCGACGTCGGGCTCTGCCGGGAGGCGGCCCGGGAGCGACGCGCGCTCCTCGGGCTCGCCCCGCACCTGGTCCGAACCCAGCCCTTCGTGCTGCCCGTCCTCCGGGGCCGGAGGCCCGCTCCCGTGGTGGGCGCCGCCCTGACCCTCGCCGACCGGCTGGCCGGCGCAGGGCCCGCGGAACGCCACCGCCGCCTCTCCGCCGCGGAGGTCCTCGCGGCGGCGCCCGCCCTCCGGCCCGATGGCCTGACGGGCGGGTTCGCGTTCCTCGAGGCGCGGACCGACGACGCCCGCCTGGTCCTCGCGGTCCTCCGTGCCGCGCAGCGGCTGGGGGCGGTGGCCGTGAACCACGCGGAGGTGCGCGGGGTCGAGGTCGGGCGGGCCGGCGTCCTGGTCTCGGCCGTGGACCGGGTTTCGGGCGCCGCCCTCGGCCTGCGGGCGGGTTGCGTGGTGAACGCCACCGGCCCGTGGTCCTCCCGGACCGGCGCGCTGGCCGGCGCTCCCTGTCCGCCGCTCCGCCCCTCCCGCGGGGTCCACGTCGTCCTCCCGGCCGCCCGGCTCCCGCTGGCCGCGGCCTGCGTCTTCCCCGCACGCGACGGCCGCGAGCTGTTCGCGGTCCCGATGGGGGGCCGCGTGCTCGTGGGCACCACCGACGTCGAGGAGCCGGAGCCGGACCGGGCGACGGTGACGTCGGGGGAGCTCTCCTACCTCCTCGACGCGCTCGACGATGCGTTCAACGCGGGCGTGGGGCCCGGGGACGTGATCTCCGCCTGGGCCGGGGTGCGCCCGCTCGTCGCCGGGCGGAGGGGCCGCCGGGGCGGGACGGCCGGGGTCTCCCGCCGGCACGCGGTCTCGCGGAAGGGACGGGCGATCACGGTGGTCGGAGGGAAGCTCACGACGTTCCGGCGGATGGCGAGGGACGCGGTGGACGAGGCCTGCCGGGCGCTGGGCCGCGCCCCCCGACCCGCCGGAGCCGTGCCCATCGCGTGCCTCGACGAGGCGGCCGTCGCCCGGATCGCGGCCCGGGGCGCAGGCCTCGGCCTGGACCGCGCAGCGGTCGCCCACCTCCTGTCGGCCTACGGGGAGGGGGCCGGCGGCGTGCTGGACCTCGTCGAGCACGAGCCGGGCCTGGCGGAGCCCCTGGTCCCCGACCTCCCGACCGTCGCCGCGGAGGCCGTGTGGGCGGCGCGCGAGGAGATGGCGGTCACGCTCGCGGACGTCCTCGACCGCCGGCTCCGCCTCGCCCTCTACGACGCGGCGGCCGGGCTCGCCTCCCCGGCCCCGGAGCTCGTCGCGCGGGAGCTCGGGTGGCCGCGGCTCCGCCTCCTCTGGGAGATCGCGGCGTACCGGGCGGCGGCCATCCGGGAGCGGGGGCCCGTGCCGGTCGCCGCCCCCG
>DATLZM010000173.1:0-3381 GCA_035573995.1 Actinomycetota bacterium
ACGACGACCACCACGATGGCGCTCACCGCCATGAGGGGCACGACCGGCACGTCGGGGGCCGTCGCCACGAGCGCCGCGACGAGCACCGCGAGCCAGGCCCCGGCGGTCACCGCGTAGTTCAGCGTGAGGGCGCCCAGGAACCCACCCTCCTCCCGCTCGAAGCGGAAGCCGCACCGCGGGCACCGCTCCCGGAGGTGGAACCAGCCCCGGAACAGCCGGCCGGCGCCGCAGCGGGGGCACCGCCGGGCGAGGCCGCGGGACAGGGCCCGGGCCCCGCTCGGGGCCGGGGCGAGCCCCGCCGCCGCCCCCGTCGCCGTCCCGGCCGTCGATCGCCGCATCGGCCAGGGAGGCTACCAGCGGGCGGGCGTCGCGGCGCGCTAGGGGCCCAGCCGCTCGATCCGCCAGGAGCCGTCGGCCCGGCGCTCGTAGCGGAAGCGGTCGTGGAGCCGGTGCGCCCGCCCCTGCCAGAACTCGAACGCGTCGGGCACGATCCGGTACCCGCCCCAGGAGGGCGGCGCCGGGACGTCGTCGCCCGGGAAGCGGGCGTCGGCCTCCGCGTACCGCGCCTCGAGCCAGGCCCGGTCGGGGATCGGGGCGCTCTGCGGCGAGGCCCAGGCCGCCAGGCGCGCCTCGCGGGGCCGGGTCCGGAAGTAGGCCTCGGACTCGTCCGGGTCGGTCGGCACCGCGCGCCCGACGAGCGACACCTGGCGCGCGAGCTCCCGCCAGTACAGGACGGCCGCCCCCCTGGGGTTCTCGGCGAGGTCCCGGGCCTTCCGGCTCCCGAGGTCCGTGTAGAAGACGAAGCCGCGCTCGTCGAACCCCCGGAGGACCACGTGGCGCACGGAGGGCGCGCCGTCCGCCGATGCCGTGGCGAGGGCCATCGCGTCGGGGGCCGCGACGCCGGCGGCCTCGGCCTCCCGGTACCAGCGGCGGAACTGCTCGACCGGGTCGGGGTGGAGGTCCCGTCGGGAGAGGGGCCGGTCGCGGGCGGTCTCGCCTGCCACGGCCGCAACGATACCGAGCGCCCGCTGGCCGACGGTCCGGGGACCCGGTGCCCCCGGCAGGACTCGAACCTGCGCACCCGGCTCCGGAGGCCGGCGCTCTATCCTCTGAGCTACGGGGGCGTCGCCCCCGAGTCTAGCAACGCCGCCCGCCCGCCCTCCGACCCGGCGCGGACGGCCGCCGGGATGGGCGGCGGCCCCTCCCTCGTCCGCGGCTATCCTCGCGCCATGGGATCGCCGCCCTCGGCCCCCAGGGTCCTCGTGGTGGACGACGACCCCGCGATCGTGCGCCTGCTCGAGGTCAACTTCCGGCTGGAGGGGTTCGAGGTCGACGCGACGACGCGGGGCGAGCGCGCGGTGGAGCTCGCGAGGGCGGCTCCCCCGGACGCCGTGGTGCTCGACGTCATGATGCCCGGCCTCGACGGCTGGGAGGTGTGCCGGCGGCTGCGGGACGAGGCGGGGCTCGCGGGGGTCCCGATCGTGTTCCTCTCGGCCCGGCCCCGGGACGTGGACCCGGAGCGCGGCTACGCTTCGGGCGTGGTCGCGCAGGTGACGAAGCCGTTCGAGCCCCTCGAGCTGGTGGCGCTGGTCCGCCGGGCGATCGAGGACGCCCGGCGGGGCTGAGGAGCGGTCCCCGTGATCGAACGGGAGCTCGCGGAGCTCGTGGGTGCGGCCGTCCGCGACGCGGCGGCGGCGCTCGGCTACGCGGGGGACCTCCCCGAGGTCGAGATCGAGGTCCCTCGCCAGCGGGAGCACGGGGACTTCGCCACGAACGTCGCGCTGGCCCTGGCGCCCCGGGTGGGGCGGCCGCCGCGGGAGGTGGCGGCGATGGTGGTCGAGCGCCTGCCCCCGGTCCCCTTCGTGGTCTCGGCCGAGCCCGCCGGCCCCGGGTTCATCAACTTCCGCGTCTCGAACGCGTGGCTCCACGACGCGCTCCGCCGGATCGCGACCGAGGGCGAGGGGTTCGTCCGGGCCGAGCCGCGCGGGCGCCGGGTGCAGGTCGAGTTCGTGTCGGCCAACCCCACGGGCCCCCTCCACGTGGGGCACGCCCGCCAGACGGTGCTCGGCGACGCGCTCTGCCGGCTGCTCGAGGCCGACGGCTGGACCGTCTCCCGCGAGTACTACTTCAACGACGCGGGGCGGCAGATGGACCTCTTCGCCGCGTCCGTCGAGGCCCGGTACCTCGAGCTCCTGGGGCGCGAGGCGCGGGTGCCCGAGGACGGCTACCACGGGGCCTACCTGATCGACATCGCCCGGGACATCCTCGCCGAGCACGGCCCCGCCCTGGCCGACCTCCCCCCCGGGGAGCGCCGGGAGCGGCTGCTCGCCGAGGGCACCCGGAGGATCCTGGGGAACATCAGGGGGACGCTCGCGCGCTTCGGGGTCCGCTTCGACACGTTCTTCTCCGAGCGCTCGCTCCACGACTCCGGGGCCATCCGGCGGACCGTGGACCGGCTCCTCGAGCTGGGCCACGCCTACGAGCACGAGGGGGCGATCTTCTTCCGGGCCACCGAGTTCGGGGACGAGAAGGACCGGGTGCTCGTGCGCTCGAACGGCGAGCCCACGTACTTCGCCGCCGACTGCGCCTACCTCGTGGACAAGTTCGAGCGGGGGTTCGACCACCTGATCTACGTCTGGGGGGCGGACCACCACGGGACCGTGAAGCGGCTCAAGGGAGCGGCCCAGGCCCTGGGCTACGACCCGGACCGGGTCGAGGTCGTCCTCCACCAGCTCGTGACGATGTCCCGGGGCGGGGAGCTGCTCCGGATGAGCAAGCGGGCCGGCACGATCATCACGCTCGACGAGCTCCTCGACGAGGTCGGGGCCGACGCGGTCCGCTTCACGCTGCTCTCGCAGTCGAACGACACCGTGATCAACTTCGACATCGAGGCCGCCAAGCGGCAGAGCCTGGAGAACCCCGTGTACTACGTCCAGTACGGGCACGCCCGGATCGCGAGCATCCTGCGGAAGGCCCGCGAGGCGGGGATCGAGCTCCGCCCGATCTCGGAGGTGGACCTCTCGCGGCTCGGGGAGGAGGCCGAGCTCGAGGTGCTCCGGGCCATCGCGGCCCTCCCCGAGGAGGTCCGGCGGGCGGCCGCCCTGCGGGCCCCGTCCCGGCTCACCCACTTCGTCCTCGACCTCGCCGGCCGCTTCCACCGCTTCTACACCGATCACCGGGTGCTCGGGGAGGAGGCCGAGCTGACCCAGGCCCGGCTGTGGCTCTGCGTGGGGACGAAGCGGGCCATCGCGACCGTCCTCGGGCTCCTGGGCGTGTCGGCGCCCGAGCGGATGGAGCGCGAGGATGGCTGAGCCCCGGGCCCCCGGGACCGCCGTCGCGGTGGGCGGCGGGGCGCCCGCGGGCGGTCCGTGGCCGGCGGGC
>DATLZM010000174.1:0-2768 GCA_035573995.1 Actinomycetota bacterium
CCCCACGGGTCGAGCCTGTCGACGAACCGGCGCCCCACGTGGACCCCGGCGGCCTCCTCGTGGGAGGACGCGACGGCCGGCGCGGGAACCGCCAGGGCGAGCACGGCGCCGACCAGAAGGGAGACCGACGCCCGTCCCACGGTGTTCATCCCCACCTCCTCCCGGTCACGCGGCCCCGCTGGCCTCTATCCGTCCGCCGGGAGCGGGCGGTTCGGTCGGGGACCCGTGCACTGAGCATGGACGCAGGGGAACCGTATCGAGTTCCGGGGGGCGACGGTAGCTCGCGAGGCCCCCCTGTCGTGCTGAACCGGGGAGCTAGGAGATCAAGCGAGGCTCCCGCGCGAAGGGGAAGGGGGGAGGCCGACCTAAGCGCCCGGATCGTCCTGGCCGCCGTGCAGGGGCCGGGTGGGGGATGGGCCCGCTGCGGGCGAAAGGGTGTCGCCGCCGGTTGCTAGGCGTTGCACGATGACAACGGCGGAGGAGCAGCTCAAGGCCTTCGCGGAGCTCCTGGGCGGGGACGAGTTGGCCCGGGCCCCGCCGTACCCCATCCAGGCCGCGGCCGGGGGTGCCGGCGAACAGGTGGACGGCCGACGCGCGGGACCCCCTCGCCGGCCCCCGCCCCTGGCAGGGGTGGTTCGGTCAAATCAGTACGTTGGTGTCGACGAGGACCGCCACGGTCGTGGAGCTCCTCCCGCTGGGGTAGGTTTCGCCCGAGCGTGTCAGCGGCTTCCGCGGGCGCTAGAGGGAGTCGCGCATCGCCGCCTCGTACCGCTGTCTCGGCGCATCCGCTCCCACACGTTCGGCCCCGGGAAGATCCCGGAGAGCCTCGGGGGGTTCCTCGCCTACTTCCGCCTACTTCATGGAGGAGTGAGGGGACGACTACCTCACGATCAGCAGGGTGGAGCCGGCCACGCGAGGTGGCCCTATCCCGAAGCTCCCCCGGGCCGGCGAGGCCTCGAAAAAAACCGAAGAAGTTCCTCGGATCGTGAGCCCGATCACTGCAAGGGAAACGGATCCTCGGTAGCGTCCGGGGCATGAGCGTCGAGGCCGCTGAGCTCGAGGTCCCTGCCCGGGACGGGGTGCCCCCCGAGGGTGACGACCCCTTCGCCCACGAAGAGGCCCTCGCCCGCCTCGACCGGGCCGCGGTGGGTCTCTGCCGGGCGGCCGCCGCGTTCCTCGAGGAGATCGCCGCCGCCGCGGGCAAGGTCCGCCACTGGGAGGTGGGCTGTCAGGATCTCCCCCACCTGGTGGCCGCCCGCTACGGGTTCGCGGCCTGGAAGGCCCACCGGGCGGTGGAGGCGGCCCGAGCCCTGCGCGACCTCCCCCGGATCCGGGGCGCGCTCTCCCGCGGCGAGCTCTCCTTCGACAAGATCCTCGAGCTCTGCCGGTTCGCGAAGCCGGGGGACGAGGAGGGGCTCGTGGCCTGGGCGCGGGGGGCGTCGGTGGGGGAGGTGCGGTACCGGGCCGACCGGCTCAGGGCGGCGAGCGCGAAGGAGGAGCGGAAGCTGCAGGCCTCCCGCTCCGTGCGGTGGTGGCACGAGGAGCGGGAGTTCCGCCTCTCGGCCGCCCTCCCGCCCGCCGACGGGGCCGTCCTGGTCCGGGCCCTGCAGGAGGCGACCCTGGAGGTGCCCGAGCTTCCGGGGGAGGAAGCCCCCTTCCCCATCGAGGCCCGCCGCGCGGACGCCCTGGTGACGCTGGCCCGGGCCTACCTCGGGGGGCGGGAGCGGCCGGTGCCTTCGACCGTCGTGGTCCACGCGCGCTGGGACGCCCTCACCCGGGGCCGGCAGGGCGCCCACCTGGCCGAGGGGGTGGCCCTCAACCCGGAGGTCGCGAGGCGCCTGGCGTGCACGTCCAAGATCGAGGTCCTGTTCGAGGGGGAGGGGGGACGGGTCCTCGCCCGGGCCGCCCTCCGCCGCCGTCCCCCGGCCTGGATGGTCCGCGAGCTCCTCCGCCGGCGCCCGTGCTGCGCCTTCCCGGGCTGCGGGCGGCGACGCTACCTCGAGATCCACCACCTCGAGTCCTTCGGGCGCGGGGGGCCCACCACACTCGAGAACCTCGCTCCGCTCTGCGCCTTCCACCACAAGCTCGCCCACGAGCTGGGCTGGGGGTTCCGCCGGGTGGAAGGGCGGGAGGTCTGGACCCGGCCGGACGGCATGCCCCACGAGCCCGGGCCCTCCCGGCCCCCCGACGTCGTGCTCCGGTGCTGAGCGCCGAGGCGGACGAGCGCGTGCGTATGCGCACGATGCTGGCGCGGCCCGCCCCGGTGGGACGAGGGAGCCTCCGCGACCTCGTGCCCGAGCCCTACCCTGAGGGGACCGAGCGGCTCAGCGAAGAGATCGACGCCATCGTGTACGGCACGTGAGGCTCACCCTTCCAGGTGAACGGCGCCCGGGCGCCGGGCTACTTCACCTGGCCGCGGATCTCCCCGTCGGGGAACTCCAACGTGTGGACGTTCACGTAGGTGAGGCGGTGCCGGACGGCGTGAAGGAGCTCCTCGAACTCCCCAGGGTCGATCCCCTGGTCGGCGGGGCCGACGACGTCGGCCGTGTCGATCACCCCGGTCACGGTCCCTTCGGGGGTCGGGCAGGCCGGCTTGTCGCCGCCCCCGCACAGGAACGCCGCCACGTCGCCGTCCACGCCCTTCTGCCCGAAGTGGATGTGGGCGGCGCTCGCCGTCCCGGTGAGGCCGGAGTACGTGAGCTCGTACTCGAGCGTGGTCCCGTCGCTCCCCACCCGCATCCGGAACTCCCCGGTCCCGGTCGTCGAGA
>DATLZM010000175.1:0-2528 GCA_035573995.1 Actinomycetota bacterium
CGGCCGCCGCCGGCTCGCCAGCCCCAGCGGTCGCTCCCGACCCCGCCGCCGGCTCGCCGGCCGGGGTCGCCGTCGCCCCCTCCGCCGCCGGGACCCCGCCCTCGGCCTCGGGCTCGGGCTCGATCTCCGGGCCCTCCGCCCGTGTGATGGCCCGCTCCCGCCCGATGCGGCGCCCCTCGATCACGGCGTCCGCCATGAGCCGCGTCACGAGCTCCACGGAGCGGATCGCGTCGTCGTTGCCCGGGATCACGTAATCGACCTCGTCGGGGTCGCAGTTCGTGTCGACGATCGCGACGACGGGGATCCCGAGCTTGCGGGCCTCGGTCACCGCGATGTGCTCCTTCTTCGTGTCGATCACGAAGATCGCGTCGGGGAGCCGCTCGAGGTCCTGGATGCCGCCGAGGTTCCGCTCGAGCTTCTCCTTCTCGTGGCGGAGCCGGAGCACCTCCTTCTTCGGCAGGTACTCGAACGCGCCGCCCCGCTCCATCTCGCGCAGCTCGCGGAGGCGGAGCAGGCGCCCGGCGATCGTGCGGAAGTTCGTGAGCATGCCGCCCAACCAGCGCGTGTTGACGTAGGGCATGCCGCACCGGGTGGCGTGTTCCTCGATCGGCTCCTGGGCCTGCTTCTTGGTGCCCACGAACAGCAGGATGCCGCCGCGCGCGGCGAGGTCGCGGACGAACGCGTAGGCCTCCTCCAGCCCGGCCAGGGCCTTCTCGAGGTCGATGATGTAGATGCCGGAACGCTCCCCGTACAGGTACCGGCGCATCTTCGGGTTCCAGCGCCGGGTCTGGTGCCCGAAGTGGACGCCGGACTCGAGGAGCGCCCGCCTCGTGACGACGGGCACTATCCTCCTCCTTCCGGTTCCTCCTCCGCCCGGATCGCCCCGTCGCCGACCCGGCGCCGGCCGGGACCGCGGCGACGGTCCCCGGGCGTGCGTATTCGGCGCCATCCGCGCCGTCAGGGCAGTCTACCAGCGGCGACGCAGCGCCCGGGAGCCGCCCCGCCCCGCGGTGGGTCCGGGCCCGGGGCCCCGCGGCGGTCCCGAGGGCGGCTACCTCCCGGCGCCGCGCGCCCTCCCCCGGGGTGCGCGGGCGGCCGGCTCGGGGAGCAGGGGCTCCGCGGCCATCCACCGGAACGCGAAGGCGCCCAGGAACCCCAGGTGCACGACGGCGGCCGCGAGCGCGTAGACCCAGGTCCCGAAGGCGGGGTTCACGGTGATCGTGCTGCCCTCGGGGGCGAGGGCCACCATGAGCGGGAGCGACACGAAGACGTAGAGCATCGAGAACAGGAAGTGCCGGCTGCCGGGCATCATCGCCGCCCGCATCCCGAGGCGGAGGTCCTCCCGGATCCCCCGCCCCCCGCGGACCGCCGCGGCCGGGGCGTACCCGAAGAGGAAGACCGCCGCCACCAGCGTGAGGATCGAGCCCAGGAACCCGAACCCCGGCCCGAGGAAGGGGAGGATCGCGCTCCCCAGGACCATGAGCCCCAGGCCGAGCAGGCCGGCGAGGGCCACGGTCGGCCACGCCCGGAGGCCGCGGCGGAGCCCGGCCAGCCCCACCCTGCCGGCCTCCAGGCTCTCCACCGTCAGGCCGGTGAGCAGCGCGAGCACGAGCGCCCGGGCCAGCACCATCGGCACGGCCGCCCAGAGCCCGGCGGGGAACCCGAGCAGCGCGACGGCGTTGAGGGAGTCGAAGTACGTCGAGACCGGCGGGAGGGCGAGCAACGCGACCATCCGGCCCGGGGGCCCCTGCAGCCCCATCGCGACCAAGCCGAACCAGGCCGCCGGGACGAGGAGCAGCGCCGGGACCACGATGGCCGGCTGGGAGCCGACCGCCACGAACCCGCGCGCGAGGCAGGTCCGGAGCGGGGGGAGGGGCGAGGCGACCCCGGCCCCGCGGAACAGCCCGGCCAGGAGGGACGGCGCTCCCTCCCGGGAGGCCGGCCGGGGCGCCGGCCGGTCGGCGCCCTCGCTCCGCGGCGCCCCGCGGCCACCGCGACGCCGCGACCCGCTCAGGGCGCCTCCCCTCCTCCCCCGGGCCCGAGGTCCGCCGACGCGGGGCCCATCCGGCGGGCGGCGAGGCGCCCGAGCGCGACCACGGCCGCCGCCACCAGGGCCACCGAGCCCAGCGCGAGGAGCAGCTGCCGCCCGAGATCGAGCTCCGTCGGCGAGGGGATCCGCAGGAGCGTCCCCGCCGGGTCGTGCACGTAGGCCACGAGCCTCGCCCGGGCCCCTCCCTTCACCGCGACGACGAGGTCGGGGGTCACGGCGAGGGCCCCGACCAGCCCGGGCGTCGCCTCGCCCTGCCACACGAGGTCCCCCCCGGCGGCGTCCAGGGCCACGAGCCGGCCGTCGTTCAGGCCCAGGAGGACCGCCCCGCCCACCACCACGGGCGAGCTCCGGACCACCAGGTCGTTCAGGGCGTGGTCCCACTCCCGTCGACCGGTCTCCCCGTCGAGCCGGTACACCTGGCCGGCGATGTCCGAGACGAACGCGTCTCCGTCGGCGTAGGCGGCCGTCCCCACCGGCG
>DATLZM010000176.1:0-10753 GCA_035573995.1 Actinomycetota bacterium
TCGGCGTACCGCTCACGCTCCTCGCTCGTGAACGTCCTCGGTGCCTCGCCCAGGGCGAGCGTGGCCTTGGCGATGGCCTCCGTGGCCCCCATCTCCTCGATCGCGGGGTCGTCGTCGTAGAGCCAGTAGGGCATGTCCTCCTCCGCTGCTTCCGCCTGTCGCTGCCGCAGCCGCCGCGTGGCGGCCCGGCGCAGCGCCGCCTCGAGGTCGCGGGCCTCCTCCTCCGTGGTCGCCTTCTCGATCGCCCGGCGGAGCTCGGGCGGGAAGCGGAGCTCGCCGGTCTGCCGGAGGGCGCGGCGCATGGCCCGGATGGCGCCGGCGAAGGCCTCGTCATCCATCCCCCCGTCCCGGGCGAGCTGGCGGAGGCGCTTGACCTCCTCCGGTCGCACGAGGAACTCGTCCGGGCTCCGCCCGCGCTCCTCGTCCCGGGGCTCCTCCTCGTCGGCACCCGCCCGGTACCGCGGGTTCGGGCGGCCGAAGATGAACTTCGGCTGGAACCCGGGCCGGGCCTCGCCCATCTCCTGCTCAGGCATCGATCCCTCCGTCCGCACGGGCCTCCTGCGCCACGTGCCGTCCGCCCCCCGCTCCCAGCCCGCCTTGCGGACCGCCGCCCAGGCCACGCGGAAGGCGCGCTCCTCGTCGCCGCCGTAGGTCTCGAGCGCGGCGTTGAGCGCCCTACGGAAGACCGTCTGCGCCTCGGCGGGGAGGGCATCCCGCACCGCTGCGGGGAGGTCCGCGTTCCGCGCGTAGGGCACCTCGCGCCTCCGTCGATCGCGTCGTTGTACGCTCCCGCCCGTGGACTACAGGGAACTCGTCCCGCACATCGGCGGCCAGGTCCGCGTGGAGATCGAGGGCATGGTCTCCGGCGTGCTCCTGGACGAGATCAGCGGGGACGAGATCCGGCTGTGGGGTCCCGGGTGGGAGATCCACCTGCCGGCGGCTGCCGTCAAGGGCGTCGAGCTCCTAGCGCCGCCGGAGCGCTGAGGTTCCCATGGCCGCGCCAGCCGATCCCTTCGGTCGGATGCAGGTCCGCCGCGTCTCGTTGGGGCCGGACGGGCCCAGCTGGCGCGTCACGTTCGAGCTCCGAGGCGTCGCCGAGTGCCCGGTGCTGCAGGTCGAGTTCGTCGAGATCGGCGGGATCCTCTATGGACGCGCCCGTCCCGCACCGTCTGGCGGATCGACCGGCTGGAGCGGGCCATGGGGGTCTCGCTGATCAGTGGGCGGTGCGCCTTGAGCGAACTCCCCGATCGGATGGCCCGCGCTCCTCGACCGGCGGCGGCTGGCGCAGGATGTCGGTCGGCACCACGAGCCTCGCCGCGTAGACGTTGACCGTGACGACCAGGCCGTAGGTGATCCCGAGCACGTGCGTGTCCGGGGAGTAGCCGTGGCGCTCGAGCGTCGCGCGGATCTGGTCGTCCCGGAGCGGGCGGACGACGGGTGGCCGGGTGGCGGCCGTCATCGCCGCCTCGCGGGGCCCGGCCGGCTCCCGGTCAGGCATCCGTGACCTCGACCCCGAAGCGGGTGGCGAGCGCCCGCGCCGCCCGCGTCGCGTCGGCCTTCCGAACGTAGCCCTCGGAGGGGTAGACGATCTCGCCGTTCCGCGCGACCCCCCGGAAGTACCACAGGCCCCCCTCGCCCTGGAACCGCTCGACCCGGGCGAGGTCGAGCTCAAGCGCCTCCTGCTGCCCGGCAGCGTCGAGCGGGGGCCGCTCGGGGGGTACCGCCGCCGGCTCCTCGAGGGGTTCCAGCGGGGGGAGGTCCTCGGCGACGGCCTCCATCGGCTGCACCGGCTCCGGCGCCTCGACGAGCTCCGCCGCCGGCCCCTGGGGGCCGAGGAGGACCTCCACCGCTCCCGCCGCGCTCACGCGGATCTTGTGCCCGGCGTCGGTCACGAAGGTGACGTCCCCGGTCGCCGGATCCTCCCGCCAGGAGAGGACGCGGTCGAACGAGACGACGGCCCCGTGCCGCTCGAGGAGTTCGCGCAGGCGCTCCTCCACGCCTAGCCCTCCTCGACGCCGGCGGGGACGTAGCCCGGGCCGGTGAGCACCTCGACGCCGCCCTCGCTCACGGCGAGCTTGTGACCGTCCGCGGTGACGGCGACGACGATCCCGTCCTCGGCCTCGCGGACCGAGAGGATCCGCTCCGCGGCGAGCGCGCCGAGGAGCCGGGCGCGCTCCCCGTAGGCGGCGGCGAGGTACGAGTGCCGGGCGGCGTCCTCCGCCCGGTCCTTCCCCTTGAGGGCCTGGGCCTCCGCCGCGTGGCGCTCGGCCGCCTCGCGGGCGACCTTCGCCGCCTTCCGCGCGGCCTTCGCGACGGCCTCCGCCCCCTCGACGATCTCCGGCTTCTCCTCGGCCATGAGACCTCCTCCTTTCGCGCTCCGCGCCTCACTCCGCGGCGAGGCCCGCCCGGGCCGCCGGCGATACGCCGGAGCCCGCCCGCCCCGCGCTGAGGTCGGCGATCACGTCGTCGTCGATCACGGGGATCGCCCAGCACCGGCAGCTGATCGACTCGCCGGCCGGGAGGTAGGGGTCGCGGGGGAACCGCGCCAGGTAGCCCCCGACCACGAACTGCTCCCGGGCGCCGACGATCTGGCCGTGGGCGGCGGCGTGCGTCGGGCGCGTCCGCGCGTCCATCACCGCCACCCACTGCTTTCGCATCCGCGGGAGGCGGTCGGCCATCTGGCCCATGCGGACCTCGGCGGCCGCCGAGAGCACCCGGCCGGCCTCGGTCCGGTAGATCGTCTCCGCCCGCAGCCCGATCGAGCGGAACACGGAAGCGTCGGGGAGGGCGCCGGCGATCCGCCGGATCGCCTCGTGGGGCGAGACGACCCCCAGCGCCCCCTGGGCCAGCACGGAGTTGATCCGGGCCCGGGCCTCCTCGCCGATCCGCGTGATCAGCTCGGCCGAGTAATCCTGGAGGACCTCAAGGGTCTGCCGGGGCACGACCCCGGCCGGGACCACCTGTCCGGCAGAGCGCGAGGCCAGCGCCGCGAGCTTGAGCGGCTCCTCCCCGAGGTCGATCCCGAGCTCGTGCGCCCGCTCGAGGAGGTCCCGCACCTCGCGCTGGTAGCGGCCGACGAGCCCCGCGATGGCCCGGTCGAGCCCCTCCCGGAGCCCGCGGAGGTGGCGGGCGGAGAACGAGCCCTCGGGGAGCGAGGAGAGGCGGTCGAGGATCTCCCGGCGGGTCTGCTCGGCGAGCTCGAGGGCCCGGCGGACCGCCTCCTCGGTCATCCGGTCGGCCTGGCGGAGGATCTCGTCGACCCGGCGCTCGAACGCCCGGCGGACCTCAGGCGGGACCGGCACGGCGGGCCTCCTCGAGGAGCAGCGGAGCCCAACGGCGCACGAGCTGGTAGGCGCTGTTCTCGCCGATCCCGAGGGCCAGGGCGACCTCCCGGAGCGATCGGCCCTCCACCAGCCGGAGGCGGACGGCGAGGAGCCGGCGGGCGTGCCGGTCAGCCGTCGGTCGCCGCTCCCGGGCCGACGCGGAGGAGCGGGCGTCCGCCGCTCGGGGCTCGGGCGCCTGGTGGGCCCAGCACCGGTCGCCGCCGTTGTAGCGGGAGAGCGTCGTCGGGCAGCCCTCCTCGGCGCAGCGGCGACCCGGGGGGTAGGTGGGCAGGGGCCGAGGCGGGGGCGCGGGCCGCTGGCCCCGCACGCCGATCCCGGCGAGGGTCATCCCACCGCGCGGAGGGCGGCCTCGAAGGCGGCGGCGACCTCGGGGGGCATCTCCTCGCCGCCCTCCTCCTGGCCGGCCCGGGCCGGCGCGACGGAGGGGTCGTAGTCGATCCCCAGGAGGGCGAGGAGCGAGGCGAGGACCTGGCGGATCGGCTCGCGACCGATCCAGCCCGCCTCCTCCGCGATCACCAGGGCCTCGACCACCGAGCGGAGGGTCTGGCCGGCCGACGCCACGTCCTTGGGCGAGAGCTCGGGGGCGTGGAGCTCGACGAGCTCCCAGGGCCGGTGGCGCTCCGAGGTCTCGCGCCCGTCCTCGTCGTGCGCCGGGAGCTTCCCGTCGGCGTCCACGCGGAGCCGGCCGGCCTCCACCGCGCGCTCCAGGACGAACCGGATCATCCGGTGCACGCAGGCCAAGAAGTACCGCTGGCGGGTGGCGAGCCGGCGGAGGGTCGGGAGGCCCATCTCGGCCGCCGTGGCGCGGTTCACGTCCTCCGCCGAGGACAGCCAGTGCTTCGGGTACCCGGCACCCGCCGCGAGGTGCTCGAGGAGCACCTCGGCGTCCTTCGCGGTCTCGTGGCTCCCCAGCGAGGGCGAGACGGCCTGCCACTGGACCTTGTCGTTGTGGGCACGGATCGAGCCCGAGCGGGGCGGCGTGCCGTACCGGCGCACCCACTCGTCGATCTTGGCCTGGTCCATGCCGGCGAGCGTCACGTCCCAGATGAAGGTCCGCATGAGCGACGCGCGCTCGAGGACCTCCCAGAGGAACTGGTCGTAGGCGTCGAGCCAGTCCGCGATCCGGAGGAGGTCCGGCCAGCCGCGGGTGGAGGAGCTGACGCCGTTCACGCGGAAGTAGAACACGTCCCCCTCGAGCCGCCCGTCCCGGGAGCGGATGACGCGGAGCTCCTTCCCGCCCACCCCGAGGCCGCGCCCCCGGATCCGGATCCGGTCCGGCACCAGCGGGTTCGGCCGCCGATCCCCGGAGGCCGTCCGCATCTCCGCGGGGATCACCGCCCGCACCTGCGAGGGGTCGATCATCCCGAGCTGGACGACGCCCGAGATCTCGCCCACGAAGACCTCGGGGATCAGCTCCCCGTACAGCCCGAGCTCGAGGGCGAAGTCCCCCAGCCTGCGGTCGAGGTCGTTGACCTCGTCCGTCCAGAACTCCCGGACGATCTCCTCGACCCCCGGGTGGCGCGCCGACCAGGTGATCCCGTCGCCGACCACGAAGTCGCGGTTGAGCTCGGTGATCCGCGAGCCGAGGGGGTTCTCCCGGTAGAGATGGAAGCAGACCTCGATCGCCCGGTCGTGGGTGATCTCGGGGAGGTCGCGGCGCGGGTCTCGGGTGAGCGAGCGCCACAGGTGCTCGTCGGGGTCGACGACCGAGGACGCCGTGGCCTCGGCCAGGGCCGTCCGCGCCGCCCGCTCCTCCGCCTCTGCGAGGACGTCCCGCCCGAGGCGGGACACGATCCAGGACCTGAGCCCCACGCCACGCCCTCCTCGGTCAGTTGCGGCCGAGCCCGACGCCCGCCGGCCAACCGACGCCGCACCGCGAGCAGACCCACCACACCACGTCGTAGATCCCGATCCCGCTGGCCCCGCCCACCACGGCGGTGGTGGCACCGACCCGCACCCGGTGCATCGCGTCGATCGCCCGCGCCAGCAGGTCGTCCATCCTCACCGCCACCTCGAGCGCCGCGCCCGCTCCAGGACCGTCTCCGGGGCCGGCCCCGCCGCCTCGGCCGGCGGCCCCCCTCGGACCTCGCGGGCCAGCAGGTCGTAGCACTCCGCCGAGAAGAAGTGGTCCGCCCGCTCCGAGACGTAGCGCGCGACCTTGCCCCCCCGTGCGTCGGTCTCGGTCACCCGGTGGGGCGCGGTCACCTGCCGCACGTAGCCCTCCGGGAGGTCCCGGGGCAGGAGCCGGCGCTGCTCCTCGAAGGCCGCGACCACGCGGTCGTAGGCCGCCGTCCGCCGCGCCACGACCAGGAGCTTGTCCTCGTCCACCACCACCGGGTCGCGCTGCTCGGGCCCGCTCCAGCGCACGAGGTACGCGCGCCCGCGGTGGGCCTCGGCGAACTCGCGGGCCTTCCGCTCCTCCGGCCGCTCGTCGATCAGGCCGAGGTTGACCCCGTACCGCCGCCAGAGCCCGCCGAGCTCCTCGAAGGAGTCGACGGTGCCGAGGTACAGCGGCACGGCCTTCCCGGACGGCAGCCAGGTCGAGATCCGGACGTGGAGCACGCGGCCCACGTCCACGCCCGCCGTCACCCATCCCGGGCCGTCGTAGCGCTCGGGCATCCGCCAGTCGCGCCGGCAGGCGAGGACCGCGGCCTCCGAGAGCGACCCGCCCCGGGGGGCGTACGGCAGGCCGAGGTCGAAGTTGAAGTGGGTCTGGACCTCGTCCTCGGCGGTGCGCCCGTGCTCCCGCACGAGCTCCGCGACGTCCGTCCCCGGCACGATCAGCTTCGAGACGTGGTAGCCCCGGGCCGCGACGTCCGGCCGGCGGGCGACCCAGCGGCCCGCGGCCACCGCCCCGGGGGGGAGCGGCCTGCGGCACCGCCCGCACGCCCGCACCGCGCGCTCCGGATCCACGTGGTGGCAGCCGTCGCCCTCGTCGTAGGCGAGTTCCGCCTCGTGGCGGCAGGCCGGGCAGCGCACCAGCCACTCGCGCTGGTCCGAGGCGAGGTAGAGCGCGTGGATCCCGAACTCGGGGTACGAGGGGTTCGAGAACCGCCGCTCGAGCCGGAGCGAGAGCGGGGACCCGAGGCGCCGGCGGAACTTCGGGATGTTCCGCTGGTCCAGCCGGTCGAACTCGTCGAGGATCAGGACGTCCGCCGGGATCGAGAGGGCCTTCCGCTCGGAGACGGAGCCGCGGAAGTAGCAGAACGCCTCCCCGACCCTCTTGAGCCCCTTGTTGTCGGTCGCCTGCACGCGGGAGGCGAGGTAGGGCGAGTCCTCGATCGCCGGGCGCACCCGCGTGTCGCTGAAGTCGTACGCGTCGTCGCCGGCGGGGAGGACGTAGAGGACGTTCGCCCCCCACACGTCGCCGGCGTAGAGCGCGAGCGACACGCCCAGGGCGCTGACCCCGCACTGGGCCGACTTCATCACGTCGACCGACGGGATCCCGCGGTCGCCGAACGCGAGATAGAGCTCCCGCTGGTAGGGGAAGCGGTCGAAGTCGAGCGGCCGGCCCTGCTCGAGGCGGTGGGCCGCCGACCAGGTGAGCAGATCCGGGGCCCGGCGCCGCAGGCGCTCCGCCGCCAGGAGGTAGGCCCGCTCCTTCTCCTCCCGGCTAAGCCTCGGAGGCCTCGAGGAGACGGCTGAGGGCATCGTCGAGCTCCTCGTCGGTGAGGCCCTGGAGGGCGAGCCGGATTGGCCCGCCGTCCTCGCCGGTGTGCTCGATCCGCCGCCGGCCCCAGCGGTCGGGGAACATCCGCTCGAGGCGCCACGCGGCCGCCTGCCAGTGGCCCTCCTGGGCGGCCCGCTCGATCAGCGCCACGTCGGCCACCTCGGCCTCGACGAGCGCCCTTTCTACGGCGTCCCGGAACTCCAGGAACGCCGCCTCCTCGCCGAGGAGCAGCCGCGGGAGGTCCGCCGTCTTCGCGCGGCGCGGCAGCTTGAGGCCTCGGGCCCGGGCCTCGGCCAGGAGCGCGCGGCGTGGGAGCTCCCCGAGGCGGGCCAGTTCCTCGGCGGCTCGCTCGCCCCGCTGGAGCCAGGCGTAGAAGGTGGAAATCCCGATCCCGGCGTAGCGGGCCGCCGTCTCGCGGTAGTTGCCCGCGCGGATCGCCTGGCAGATCCGGGCCTGAACCTCAGGCGAGAGCTTCGTCGGTCGAGCCATCGTCCCTACAGCAGCGCCGCCTCGCCCGCGACCGCCTCGGCGGGGCAGGCGCCGGCACGAGATCCGCGGGGACCTGGTCGGCCACCGATGCGAGGAGACCCTCCAGCGCCTCCCGGTTCGCCTCGGCGAGCGACCCGATCGGGTCGAAGGTGGCGAGCACGACCCGCTCCTCCTCGGGCGCGAGGTCGACGTAGACCACCGGCACCGACCGCTCCCCGCGGGCGAGGGCGAGCTCGACCCGGAGGTGGCCGTCCACGATCCGCCCGGTCCGGCGGTTCACGACGACGCGCTGCACCCAGCCGATCCGGCCGAGCGCGTCCTCGAGGGCCGCCTGCTGCCCGGGCGGGTGGGCCCGCCAGTTCGCCGGGTGGGGGACGAGCTTCGCGGGGTCCTCCTCGCCCTCCCCGACGATCCGCGACCGCCATGGGTCTCGGGCCTTCACCGTGCCGTCCTCCGTGCCGGGAGATCGCGCGACCAAGCGAAGCGGTAGGGGAGGAGGAGCCGGCAGGGCGGGCAGGACAGCCAGGCCCGCCGGCGCACGAGGGGCCCCCCGCACCGGGGGCACCGGGGCCTGCGAGCGGAGCCCGCCGGGTGCGTCACGTCGGCTCCTTGAGGAGCGAGAGCTGCTCGTAGGTCACGAGCCGCTGGAACTCCGGCAGCCGGTCCCCGAGTTCCGCCTTGACCTTCGCGGTGTCGAGCTGCATCCGGGAGGCCACGGCGTAGCCGATCCGCCCCCGGTAGGTCGCCTTCCCGGTCCGGCGGAACCAGGCGAGGAGGACCTCGGCTGCGGCCTGCATCCGGGCCCGGAGCAGGACCTCCTCGCGCTTGCACTCGGCCCAGACCCGGGCCGCCTCCTCGACCCCCATCCGACCCACGCGCTCAATCCCCCTCGGCTCAGAGCTGGTCGATCGCCCGCCGGCGCTGCTCGTCGGAGACGTGCAGGTAGATCTCGGTGGTCGAGATCGAGGCGTGGCCCATGAGCTCCTGCACGGTGCGGAGGTCCACGCCGGCCTCGAGCAGCGAGGTCGCGAACGTGTGCCGGAGCTTGTGCGGGGTGATCCGCTTCGGGATCATGGCCCGCTCGGCCAGCCCGCGCACGATGTCCTGGATCTGCCGCGTCGAGATCCGCTGGCCTCGCCGGGAGAGGAAGAGGGCCGGATCCCGGTCCCGACGCGACGCGAGGTAGAGCCCGACGAGCCCGGCCGCCACCCGGTGCAGCGGCACCTCGCGGTCCTTCCCCCCCTTGCCCCGCCGCACCCGCACCACCATCGCGTCGAGGTCCACGTCTCGGCGGTCGAGGTTCCGGATCTCCGAGACCCGCAGGCCGGCGTAGAGCCCGAGCGCCAGGATCGCCTGGTCGCGGAGCGACCCTCCGGGGACCGCTCTCGGCGTCCGGGTGCGCGCCTCCTCGAGGAGGAGCCGGCGCTCGCGCTCCGTGAGGTAGACCGGAAGCCGCCGCCGCGAACCGCGCCTTTTCGGTGTTCCCCGCGATTCGGGCATGAGCAGGCTGGGCGGTCAGGGAGGGGCGGGGATCCGGATCGATCCTCCTACTACCAGTATGCGCCCCCGACCCCCCGCCGGCGGAACCAAGCAGGTCAGAGGGCCTCTCCGAGGTCCCACTCCGCCCGGAGCGCCCGGAGCTGGGCCGCCGGATCCTCGGCCCGCTCGGTGGAGCGGCGGTGGTTCTCGATCGACTCCGGCATGGGCTTGTTCGGTCGCCAGGAGAGCGCGCCGTCCCGCCAGCGCGGGTCGCCGGACGTGATCCGCCCATCGACGACCGAACGATGCCAGTAGCAGTACCGATCCCCGGACCACGCGTCGTAGACACAGCGGGAGAGGCCGCCGCCCGCCCTCCCCGCCATCCCCTCGCAGCGGCGCGGCACGCTAGCCCTCCTCCCGCCGGGCCCGCTCCATCCGCCTCGCGATCCGCGCCGCGATCCCCGGCCCCCGGACGAGCTCGCCCTCCTCGTTCCGGAGCTGCTCCCCGGTCGCGGGATCCCGGAGGGGGCGTCCCTCGAGGACGTAGGCCACGCGCTTGCGCCGGGAGTCGAGTTCCCGGCGCGAGGGCTCGCGGCCCGAGAAGTCAAGGACCCGGGCGATCTCCGTCGGCGAGAACCCGAAGGCGGTGAGCGCCACGATCGCCTGGTCCCGGAGGGAGAGGGTCCTCACGGCCCGGAGGAAGTCGAAGAGGGTGAGCGCGAGGTCCCCGTCGGGCGGGAGCGGGCCCCGCCGCCACCGCCAGCCCTCGGGCCCGTCGCGGTGGGCGAGCCAGAAGACCCGATCCCCGCCGGGATCCCGGGCCCAGGAGAGGAGCTCGGCCACCGTGACGTCGCGGTGGCCGCCCCGACCGAGATCCTCCCGGAGCCCCAGGAGGCGCTCGACCATCTCAGGCGTGTACGTCCGATCATCGGCCATGCAGGGCCCGGCCCAGGCGGTCCCAGAGCGTCTGCGTGTCCACGACGAGCACCACGGCGCCGTCCTCGGCCTGCAGGCGGGCCGTCCCCAGCTCGCCCCTCGCCGCGATCCGCTCAGCGGCCGCGGCGGCCGCACTCAGGCTGAAGCCGGCCCGGAGCAGGCAGGCGACCAGGTAGACCCGGTAGGCGTCCTCGTGGCGGTAGCCGCGCCGAGACCCGGAGCCGGAGGCGGCGCGGTGGGGCCGGGCGATCCCGATCCGGTCCCAGTGGTCGAGCTGGCGGTAGGAGATGCGACAGGCCCGGGCCACCTCCACCGCCGGGATCAGCCGGCCCTCCACCCCTCAGCCCTCCGGGATCACGAGGGAGGGGACCTCGAGGGGCGAGGGGCGGGGCAGCGGCCCGTCCTCGAGCTCGAGGCGGATCCGCGCGAGGACCTCGAGCTGCTCCTCGAGGACCCGGGCCCGCTGCCGGAGCTGGTTCGGGTGGGCCTTGATCCCCCCGAGCGCATGCAGCCGGAGGGCGATCTTGATGTCGGCGAGCTCGGTGAGCGCCTGCGTGGTCACCCGCTCCCAGAACGCGAGATCCGCCCGCCGCTCAAGCTCCCGCAGCTCGGTCGCGACCCCCTCCGCCGTGAGCGGCCCGCGCTCCTCGCCCTCGCCCAACGAGACCTCCCCGGAGAACGCGAAAGGCGCCGGCCAACGGACAGGCCGGCGCCTCGGGTGCTTCCTCGTCGACGCCTACGGCGCGGAGTCTACATCGGGGAGGGGAAGTTCGCGGAGAGCGTCCTTGAGGTAGTCGCGGCCGAAGCGGAGCAGGTGGATCCCCCGGTCGTTGTA
>DATLZM010000177.1:0-2458 GCA_035573995.1 Actinomycetota bacterium
GGGCGGGTCCACTACTACGAGGGGCACGGGATGGCGATGGCATCGCTCACCTCCCGGGTCGCGGCGGCGCTGGGCGCCGGGACCGTGATCCTCTCGGCCGCCGCCGGCGGCGTCGATCCCTCGCTGCCCCCGGGGGCGCTCGTGGTCCTCCGGGACCACCTGAACCTCATGGGGGAGAACCCGCTGCGGGGCTGGCGGATGCCGGACGGCGCCCCCGCCTTCGTCGACCTCTCCCGCGTCTACGACCCGGCGCTCACCGACGCGGCGCTCGCGGCGGCCCGCGGCGTCGTCGGGCCGGACGCGGTCCGGGAGGGGATCTACGCCGCGCTCCCCGGGCCCTCCTACGAGACCCCCGCCGAGGTCGAGTTCCTCCGGCGGGCGGGGGCCACGGTCGTGGGGATGTCGGTGGTGCCGGAGGCGGTCGTGGCCCGGGCCCTGGGCCTGCGGGTGGTGGGGATAAGCTTCGTGACGAACGCGGCCGGGACGCCGGTCTCGCACGAGGAAGTGCTGCGGGCCTCGGCCCGGGCCGCGGAGGCGATCGGACGGGTGACGGTGGAGCTCCTCGGCATCCTCTAAGGGGGGGTGGGCGCATGGACTGCGACGTTCGGGACCTCGGCCTCGCCGAGGCGGGGCGGGAGCGGATCGAGTGGGCGGGGGGCGAGATGAAGGTGCTCGCCCAGGTCCGGGAGCGGTTCGAGAAGGAGCGGCCGCTCGAGGGGATCCGGATCGGCGCCTGCCTCCACGTGACCAGCGAGACCGCGAACCTCGTGGAGACCCTCGCGGCGGGCGGGGCGGAGGTGGCCCTGTGCGCCTCGAACCCCCTCTCCACGCAGGACGACGTGGCCGCCGCCCTCTGCGAGCAGGGGGGCATCTCGGTCCACGCGATCCGCGGCGAGGACCACGAGACCTACTACCGGCACATCGACGCCGTCCTCGACCGGCGGCCCCGGATCACGATGGACGACGGCGCCGACCTGGTCTCCCGGCTCCACCGGGAGCGGCCGGCGCAGGTGGCGGAGGTCCTCGGGGGGACCGAGGAGACGACGACCGGGGTGATCCGCCTCCGGGCGATGGCCGCGGAGGGCGCCCTCCGATACCCGATCGTGGCCGTCAACGACGCCCGGACCAAGCGCCTGTTCGACAACCGGTTCGGGACGGGGCAGTCCACGATCGACGGGATCCTCCGGGCCACCAACCTCCTGCTGGCCGGTCGGGTCGTCGTGGTGTGCGGCTACGGGATGTGCGGGCGGGGGGTCGCCGCCCGGGCCCGGGGGATGGGGGCGCAGGTGATCGTCACCGAGGTCGACCCCCTCCCGGCCCTCGAGGCGGCGATGGAGGGCTACCGGGTGATGCCGCTCCGGGAGGCCGCGCGCGAGGGCGACGTGTTCGTCACGGTGACCGGGGACACCGCGGTGATCCGACGGGAGCACCTGGAGGTGATGAAGGACGGGGCCGTGCTCGCGAACGCCGGCCACTTCGACGTGGAGATCGACAAGGGCGCGCTCGAGGAGCTCGCGGTGTCGAGGCGGCGGATCCGCGGCTCCGTCGACGAGTACCGGCTGGCCGACGGGCGGCGGCTGCGCCTCCTCGCCGAGGGCCGGTTGGTCAACCTGGGGGCCGCCGAGGGGCACCCGGCCGCCGTGATGGACATGTCGTTCGCGAACCAGGCCCTGGCGGTGGAGTGGATCGCCCGGGACGGCGCCGGCCTCGGGCCGGGCGTCCACCCGGTCCCCGCCGGGATCGACGCCGAGGTGGCCCGGCTCAAGCTCCGCGCGATGGGGATCGAGATCGACCGGCTCACCCCGGAACAGGAGGAGTACCTCCGGTCGTGGGACTCGGGGACCTGACCCTCTCCCCCGCGGCGGTCGGGGACCTCCGCGATCTCCAGGTGGTGGGAGCGGCCCTGGCCCGGGCGGGGCTCGTGCGTGGGAGCGAGGGGAACCTCTCCTGGTGGGACGGCAGGGTCCTCCGGATCACGAGGACCGGCGCCCGGCTCGGCGCCCTGGGCCCCGCCGACGTCCTGGAGGGCACCCTGGACCGTCCCCCGGCCGAGGCCTCCTCGGACCTGCCGGTCCACGTCCGGCTCCACCGGGAGCGGGGCCCCGGGGCCGTGGTCCACGCCCACCCGCCGGGGTCGGTGCCCGACGGCTGGCGCGAGGGGGAGCCGCACGGCGTCTACGCGCACGCCCCCACCCCGGAGCAGGCGTTCGCCGCCGTGGCCGCCGCCGACGGGCTGCCCCCGGGCGCGACGGCGGAGCCGCCGATCCGCCCGCTCGCCCTGCTGGAGGAGGGGGGGCGGGCGGTCGAGCTCAGGATCCTGGACCAGCGCCGCCTCCCGGGCGAGGTCGCCCACCTCGCCTGCCGGACGGCGGCGGAGGTGGCGGCGGCGATCCGGGCCCTGGCGGTCCGGGGCGCCCCCGCGATCGGGATCGCCGCCGCCTTCGGGCTGGCGGTCGAG
>DATLZM010000178.1:0-2285 GCA_035573995.1 Actinomycetota bacterium
TACCGCGTGCTCTCCTACGGCTTCCGGATCGACACGGCCGTGCCGGCCGTCGGGGAGCGGCTCGACGAGCTGCTCGCGCGGTTCCGGGTCGGAGAGCTCGACGGCGACGCCGCGCGCTACCAGATCGCTCCGGAGGCCTCCACCGGCCTCCTCGTCGTCGACCGCGACGGGAGCTGCGTCCAGCGGGCGAGGACCGAGGCCGCGATCGTCGACTTCGTGCTGTGGGACGCGGTCACCCGGGCCGTCGAGCGCGCCACGGACCTCCTCGCGCTCCACGCCGGCGCGGTTGCGCTCGACGGGCGGGGGGTCCTGCTGCCCGCGCCGCCCGACTCCGGGAAGACCACGCTCACCGCCGCCCTCACCCGCTCCGGCTTCTCCTACCTCTCCGACGAGGTCGCCCCCATCGACCCCGAGACCGCGCTCCTCCGGCCGTTCCCCCGCGCGCTCTGGATGGACGCCCGGGCCATCGACCGCCTCGGCGGCCTGTGGGAGGCGATCCCCGAGGGGCTCCGCGCCCTCCGCCGCCCCCAGTACCACGTCCGGCCCGAGGACCTCCGGCCCGACCCGGTGGGCGGGGACGTCCCGGTGCGGCTGGTCGTGGCCCCCTCCTACGCCGGCGGCGAGGAGGTCGAGCTCGAGCCGCTCAGCCGGGCCGAGGCCCTGATCCTCCTCGCCGAGAACGCCTTCAACTTCGAGCGGTTCGGGCGGCGGGGGGTGGAGGTGCTCGCGCGGGTCGTGGGCGGAGCCCGGTGCTTCCGGCTCCGGATGGGGGACCTGGACGTGGCGGCCCGGACGGTCCGCGGCCTCCTCGACGGATAGCCCGACCCTCGGAACGCGCAGCGCGGCCCGCGTGGCCGATCGGGGGATTGCACGAGGGCGCGATGTCCGCTTGACTCGTGCGCCCCGACGTCTCGCGTTCGGGCGGTCGAGCGAAAGGGGGCGGGCATGTACCCCGAGGGAGAGGCGCAGGGGCCGATGGCGCAGCCGCCGATGTGGACCCCCGAGCGGATCCGCGACGCCGTGTTCGCGACGGTCCGGCGGGGGTTCGACCCCGAGCAGGTCCGGAGCTACCTGGAGCGGGTCGCGAGCCGGGTGCGGGAGCTGGAGGCCCGGGTGAAGGAGCTGCAGGAGGCGCTCGGGAGCCGGGAGCGCGAGCTCGAGGCGGCCCGCCGCGAGGCGGCCGAGGCCCGGGAGGCGGCGCGGCGGCGGCCGGCCGACCCCTTCGAGGCGGTGTCCGCCAGGGTCAGGGAGATGCTGGCCAGCTTCGACCGGGAGGTGGAAGCGCGCAGGCGGGAGGCGGAGCAGGAGGCCGAGCGGGTCCTCTCCGCGGCCCGGGCCGAGGCCGAGCGGCTCCTCCGAGAGGCGCGGGAGAAGGCCGAGCGGGCCGTCGCGGAGCTCACCTCGGCCCGCGAGGCCGCGCGGGCCCGGCTGGAGGAGCTCCGGGACCGGGTCGCGGCGCTCTCCCGCGAGATGGACCGGGCCCTCTCGACCGCGCGGGAGGACCGGGTCGTGGTCGTGGAGGAGCGGGCGGAGGAGGTGCCGCGGGCGGCGCCCCCGGAGCCCTGATCGCGGCGGGACATCGGGACGGATAGGAACGGGCGGGGCCGGGCCCCGCCCGTTCTTCGCGTCCGGGGCCGGCGAGATCGGTTCTAGATCCGAGAGTTCCGATCTTGGGAGTTCCAAATGTGGAACCGTGCGGGTTCGCGGTCCAGGGGGTCGATCCGCGGTCCGCGGCCGCCGTCGTGATCGACGAGCCCCCATCCCGACTGCACGTGCGGGTCTGGAGGCTCGTGCACGGCGGGGCCGTCGTGGCGCAGCAACGGCCCGGCGCTCTACGTCTTCGCAGTCGTGGCGCTATGGGGACCGGTGCTCCTCGGCCCTTACGGGTGGCGGGCTGGCTTCGCCTAGCCGCAGGCCTTCGTGCGGGTCGCGGCCCCTGCGGAGGAGGGGACACGTCTGGCTGCGGGCCCATGGCACCCGGGTTCAGCCGACGGGCCGCCGGCGCTCGACGCCCTCGCCCGCGCCTACCGCGTCCCCGTCCTGGACGGCTGGCCGCGCTGGGCGCCGGGGCCGGAAGACCGCGGCCCGCGGCGGTGGTTCGGGGCCCTGACGCCCTAGGCCGCACCGGAGGAGGCCTCCCCCGTCGCGCCCTCAGGTCGCCGGGAGACGGGGCTCGGCGGCAGGGGGAGCCGAGGTTGCGCATCTCGGGCCATGGAGGGGACACGTCCCGGATGCCGATGTCACTCGTCGAGGGTCGCAGGCGACCCGATCGAGCTCCGAGGGGG
>DATLZM010000179.1:0-6403 GCA_035573995.1 Actinomycetota bacterium
CCGATCACGTCCGCGGCGTCGATCACCCCGGTCACGGTCCCCTCGGTGGCCGGGCACGCCGGCTTGTCGCCGCCGCCGCAGAGGAACGCGGCCACGCCGCCATCCACGCCCCGCTGTCCGAAGTGGAGGTGGGCGGCGCTCGCGGTCCCCGTGAGCCCGGAGTACGTGAGCTCGTACTCGAGCGTGGCCCCGTCCGCGCCCAGGCGGAGCCGGAGCTCGCCGGTCCCGGTGGTGGAGACCACCGGCACCTCCTGGTACCCGCCGAGGGTCGCCTTGAACGCCTGCTTCTCCCCGTGGCCGGCGGCCACCGAGGCGAACCCGACCACCGAGACGACTGCGATCGCCGCCATCAGCGCGATGTTCCGCCGCATGCTCCCTCCTCTCTCCGCGTCGTCCGAGCCTACGCCGGTGGATCCTCGGGCTGTATCGGCCGACCGGGCTAGGCCGGCGCGCCGGACCGCCCCGGGCGATGGGCGCGTCGTCGGCCGGATGCGCGTGCCGTCCGGCGGCGGGGTGGCGTATGGTTCGCCGCCATGGTGAACCGATGGTGAACCGCGCCCCGGACTGGCTCCGCCAGGCCGAGCGAGACCTCGAGCACGCGGAGCTCTCCCGCCGCTCCGGCGACCACGAGTGGGCCTGCTTCGCCTCGCACCAGGCGGCGGAGAAGGCAGTCAAGGCGCTCCACCTCCACCTCGGGCAGGAGGCCTGGGGGCACGTGGTCGCGCGGCTCCTCCGCGAGTTCCCTGCGTCCCCGCCGGAGCCGCTGATCGAGATGGCGAAGGTGCTCGACACCTTCTACATCGCTCCCCGGTGCCCGAACAGCCACGCGGAGGGGGCCCCGGCCGACCACTACGGGACGCTCCAGAGCGAGGAGGCGATCCGCTACGCCCGTGAGATCCTTGCGCTCGTCCGTTCTCAGATGGCCGGGTCGTGAGGAGGTCGACCGCGCGGTCCGGGCCTGGGCGGCGGAGACCGCCGCGCGCCATCCGCGCGTCGTCCGCGTCGGGTACTTCGGCTCCTACGCGCGGGGCGACTGGGGGGTCGGGAGCGACGTCGACGTCGTCGTCCTGCTCTCGGAGAGCGACGAGCCGTTCCCCCGGCGCGCTGCGGCGTTCGACGCGACCGAGCTCCCCGTCCCGGCCGACGTGTTCGCCTACACCGTCGAGGAGTGGGAGGCGCTGGCGCGCCGCGGCGGACTGGCTCGAACCGTCGAGCGCGAGGTGGTCTGGGTCCACCCGTGAGCGGGTTGGGAAAATCCGGGACCCGGGACCGCGCATATTTGGGAATGCAGCTCGTAGGAGACTGGTAACGGGCCCTCACCTCGCGTGGCTCCGCGACCGGCTGAGCCAGCGGTTCGCGGTCGGCGTCGTGTTCCACACGGGCAGGAGGCCGTACGTCCTCGACGACCGCATCGTCGCGGTGCCCATCTGCGCGCTCTGGGCCTGAGGACCGGGGGCCTCGGTGAGGGCCGCGGGCGCGGCGGGCGCCGGGCCGGCGACGAGCTCGACCGCCCGGACCCCCCACACGCTCCAGTCGGGGAAGTCCCCGGCCGCGACGAACGCGATCGAGTTCTCGGCGCCGTCGCGGAGCACCTCGTCGGGGAGGGTCACCGAACGCGTTGCGCTCCAACGGTTCCTGCGTCCCGCGGTGAGGTCGGCGACCTTCCGCCAGTTGGCCCACACCGAGACCTCGCCGGCCTGGAGGTCGAAGAGCTGGAAGCGGAGGGTCCAGGCGCCCGCCAGCGGCCCGGCCCGGAAGAAGACCTCCTTGGGGTGGGTGCGGTCCCCCCGGGGGAGGTTCCCCATCGCGGGCGTCCCACCCACCGGGACGGGGAGCGGCGGCGACTGGCGGGGGTTCACGGGGAAGCCCGCGAGCTCCGCCCAGTCCTCCGGCCCGCTCGTGTCGAAGTCGTACAGGCTCGCCCCGAGGAGCCCGTGCTCGCGCGCCGCCCGCACGTAGCCCTCGACCTCGCCGGCGTCGAGGTCGTTGGCGATGCCGCCGATGGCGTGGATCGGCACGTTCGCGATCCCGGTCTGCTCCCGGATCAGCTCCACGGCCCGCCGGACGTAGGCGTAGGAGCGGGCCCGGCCCTCCACGTCGTAGCCGAAGTAGGCCATCGGCAGGAACGCGTCGTAGATCCCCGCGAGCTCCCGCCAGGGGAACCCCGGCCAGCGGTCGGGGTAGACGACCAGCCGCACCGGGTTCGGCGTGATCGCGCCGAGCGGGTAGCCGGGCCCGACCAGGTCGCGGATGCGGCGCGAGAGCCGGAGGAGCCGACGGGTCCGCTCGGCCGGGTCGGACACCACGGTGGCCTCGATGTCGAGGGCGAACGAGTCGAACCGCTGCCCCGAGGGGCTCTCGAAGGAGATCGCGGCCCGGACCCGGCGGAGGTCGCGGCGGAGGTTGGCGAATCCCGGCAGGTACCAGGCCACGATCCGCATCCCGGCGGCGTGGGCGGCCTCGATGAACCGGCCGGTCGCCTCGCGCCACACGATGACCTGCGGGCGCGAGTAGTTCGAGGTCTCGAGGTAGACGGTGCGGACGCCGTACGCCGCCATCTGCTGGACCGTGCCCTCGGGGTCGGCCATCTGGGCCTCGTCGTAGATGTCGACCCAGGCGCCGAGCCCCCGGTAGGCGGCGAGGGGCGCGCCCCGGCCGGCCCGGGCCGTGAGCGGCGCGCCCGCGGGGAGGGCCGCGGCGAGCACGAGGGCGAGGGCGAGGCGGACCGCGGACCGGGCCCTCACGACGCGATCCTCGCCTGGCCGGGGTCGGGGCCGGGGAGCACGAGGAGGGCGTTGGTCACCGCCCGCTCGTGCCCGCTCGACGGCCGGTTCACGACGTCGCCCTGCACCCAGACCGTCGTGGAGCCCCCGCCGTCGAGGTTCACCGCCCAGCGCGCGCCGAGGCGGAGCATGAACCGGGCCAGCTCGCCCAGGGACATCCCCACCGACCACTTGGGCTGCCTCCCGTCCACCGCCACGAGCAGGACCCTGCCGTCGGCGGTCACGCCCGCCGCGGTCCTGGGGTTCCGCCGGCAGAACGAGGTGGTGCAGGGGCCGAGGACGATCCGCCCGTCCGCCACGAGCATCGGCACCCCGCCGATCGCGTCGAGCGCGCGGGGCGCCCCCACCGACCAGGAGACCGTGAGGGTCTCGCCGGGCGTGAGGGAGCGCAGGAACAGGGCCTCCTCGGTCCCGGGCTGGGCGGAGAGGACGAGCCCGCCGGCGACCGCCATGCCGTCGGCGTCGCACTCCACGCGGTCGAGGGTGTGGACCTGGGAGACGCCCGCGTCGTCGACCCGCGGGGGCCCCGCGGGGACGAGCCGCGCGTTGCAGGCGTAGGCGGGCGGGGACTCCTCGCTCCCGCCCGCCTCGGTGAACGCCGCGAGCTCCCCGAGCGCGGGCGGCCCCTGGTTCCACCGGGAGATGGCCCACACCTCGCCCGTGTCGGCCTCCACCACCTCCGCGCGTACCTTGGGCTGGAGGATCCGGACGGTCTCGTCGTCGGCCACGGTGAGCAGCGTGCCGAGCACCCGGGAGGTCTGGACCAGCTCGCCGTCCTCCGCGTAGGGGTGGGCGGGCCGACCGCTGAACGATCCGAAGTCGCCGTTCACCGCGGCGAGCGCGCCGTGGCGGGCGGCCATCGACGAGGTCCGCTCGAGGGCGCCGAGCCGGTCCTGGGCCAGGGCGACGTCGAGCGTCACGTCCTGGCGGGGGTCGACGGTCAGCACGTAGATCCGCCGGGGCGCCCGGGGCTCGACGATCCGGGTGAGCGTGAGGCCCGGGGCGATCACCCGGACCCACTGCTTGGTCCGGGCGCCGGCCACGGCGGTGCCCTGCGGGTGGGTCGCGATCAGGACCGACGCCGCGGCGAGCGCGACCCCGGCGCCGCCGAGCCTTCCCCGGAGCCGGTGCAACACCCGCCGCATCCTACCGGTTGACGCGCCGTGCATCAGCCCCCTAGGGTCGACGGGTGTTCGCCCGCGCACGCGACCGCACGGGACCGTCGGGTCGCCTCGTCGGGTTCCCTCACCTCGTCGCGTTCCCTCAGCGGCTCGTCGGGTTCCCTCGGCGCCTCGTGCGGTTCCCCGAGCGCGGCGCCCGGGCGATCGGACGCGTCCGCGCCGCGCTGGCGCTCTGGGCCCTGGTGCTCGGCGGGCTCGTGCTCCCCGTGGCGGGCGTCGCCGACGCCGCGTTCCCCGGCGACGCCGGGCAGGTGCTCTTCCGCTCGAACCGGGACGGGGACGCCGACCTCTACGCGGTGGGGCCGGGCGGCGGGATCCCCGAGGCCATCACGCGCACCGAGGCCGACGAGCTCGACCCGGCGGTCTCGCCCGACGGGCAACTCATCGCCTTCGTCCGACGCCCCGCCCCCGGGGGCCGGACCGACCTGTTCGTGGCGAGCGCCGGCGGTGGAGGGCGGGTGCGGATCACGGCGACGCCGCTCTCGGAGCGCCAGCCGGCGTGGTCGCCCGACGGCACCCAGATCGTGTTCGCGAGGCGGGAGTCGCCCGGGGGGCCGTTCCGGCTGTTCATCGTGAACGCGGACGGGTCCGGCCTGCACCAGCTGACGGTGGGGCCGAAGGGCGACGACCTCGCCCCCGCGTGGTCGCCCGACGGCTCGCTGATCGCGTTCCACAGCACGCGGGCCGGGGGGTTCTCCGAGCTCTACACGATCCGGCCGGACGGGGGCGGCCTGACCCGGCTCACGCAGAACGCCGAGGTCGACGCGAATCCCTCCTGGTCGCCCGACGGCACGCGGTTGGTGTTCGAACGGTGCTGCGACTCGGGGAGCTCGGATCTGTGGACCATCGGGCGGGACGGCTCGGGGGCGGCGCCGCTGCTCGCCACCGGGGAGGAGGAGTTCGACCCGGCGTGGTCGCCGGACGGGACCCGGGTCGCGTACGTGGCGTTCACGCCGGGGGTGGGGAACCGCGACGTGTGGGTGGCGAACGCCGACGGGAGCGGGGCGGCGCCGGTGACCGACGACCCGCGCTCGGACCTCTCGCCGGACTGGCAGCCGCTGCCCGCCTGCACGGTGGTGGGGACGGCGGGGCCCGACGCGCTGAGCGGCACGCCCGGGCGGGACGTGATCTGCGGGATGGGGGGCGACGACGTGATCGACGCGGGCGAGGGGGACGACGTCGTGATCGCCGGGCCCGGGAACGACGCCGTCGCCGGCGGCGGCGGACGGGACGCGATCCACGGCGAGGCGGGCGACGACCGCCTCTCGGGGGGTCCCGGGTTCGACGTGCTGGACGGCGGGCCCGGGACGGACGCGTGCGCGGTGGAGGAGGACGGCGGGGCGGTGGTGCGCTGCCCCTGAAGGCCGCGGTGCGGCCGGGCGACCGCCGACGCGTCGGCGCCAGGGCGGCCCGGCGGCCCACCTCGATCCCGTGACGCGGCGACGCCGGCGGTGTCGGACCGCCGTGGTAGCGTTCCCTCGCCATGGTCGGCGTTGCGTGGGCCGCGATCGCGCTGCTGGGGGCAACCCTCCTGGGGACGCTCTGGTACCTCGGCGGAAGGATCGACGCCCTGGGGGCGCGCCTCGACGCCCTCGGGAGCCGCGTCGATGCCCTCGGGGCGCGCCTCGACGCCCGCATCGACCAGCTCGCGACCCGCATCGACCAGCTCGCGAACCGCCTCGACGCGCACCTCGAGCGGCATCGAGCCGGCTGATCGGGGGCGCCCGGCTCTCCCGCCGGGTCCTTCGGTCCCTCCGACCCCGTTCTCGGCCCTTCCGAGCCCCTTCTCCGGCCCTTGCGAGCCCGTTCTCCGGCCCGTCCGACCCAGCCCTTCGGCCCCTCGCCCCTCGCCGTTCGTCCTCCGCCGCGAGGCGCGGCGGCGTTCCTCCCGCTCCCGGGCGCCCTGACCGGTCGGGGGCCCCGCGGATGATCCGGGGGGGCGGTGCGCGCCGGGGCCCCTGCCGCCGATACCCGGAGCCGAGTAGTCCGGAGGTCCCATGGTCGACCGGTTGCGTGTGCTCATCGCCGACGACGAGCCCGAGGTGCGCGAGGCCCTCGCGGAGCTCCTCTCGCGGAGCCCGGGCCTCGAGGTCGTCGGCCTCGCCGCGGACGCCACCGAGGCCATCGACCTGGCCCGCCAGCACCGCCCCGACGTCGCCCTCCTCGACGTCAGGATGCCCGCCGGCGGCGGCCCCCGGGCCGCCCGGGAGATCCTCCGGCGCCTCCCCACGGCGCGCGTGGTCGCGCTCTCCGCCTACCGGGACCCCGGGAGCGTCCTCGGCATGCTCCGGGCCGGCGCCGTCGGCTACCTCCCCAAGGGGAGCTCCGCCGACGAGCTCCTGGCCCTCGTGCGGGGAGGGGACGGGACGGACGGGCCCGCCGAGCTCGAGGCATGGGCCGACCGCTTCCGCACCGAGGAGCGGCGGGCGATGGAGGACC
>DATLZM010000180.1:0-1571 GCA_035573995.1 Actinomycetota bacterium
CGAGCCGTGACAGCACGATGGTGTGCAGCGCGCGGTTGAGCTGCATCTTCCGCACGGACCGGCTTCGGAGCGACGCTACATGCAGCATCGTGAACAGCGCGCCTGCTTGACTTCCTCCCACCCCCCGTTAGCCTCCCGGGAAGTCGCGCGGAGCAGACGCAGGGCTGCGAGAACATCCGGTGATCCGAACCCTACGTCCGACGGCCGCGGAGCGAGACAGGGGAGGATGGGCCATGAGGTGGTCACGATCGGTGATCGGAGCGGCCAGCCTGGCGGTGGGAGTCGCAGTGGGCTTTGCTCTGGCTGGCGTCATCCCGGGCGGATCGCGGGCCGGGGTTCGCGAGGCGGCGGCTCAGGAGGTGGCCGGCCAGGACACCTATATCCTTTCCGACCCAGACCTCCGGTACCCGTACCACAGCGCGCCGCCCGGCGAGTCGACGGTCCCGACGGGCGTGGATCCCACGCGAGCTGGGGTGTCGTTCGCCACGGCGTGGTCGGGGACGCGATTCCCGGGCCAGGTCTGGTGCACGGTGGTCCTGACCGACGCGGCGGGAGACGTCGTCGGCGTCGAGCGCGTCGCGGTCGCGAACCCCAACCCCACCGGTCGCATCCCGTGGGTCGCCGTCAAGGTTGCGGGCGAGCCAACCGAGGCGGAGGGGACGTGCGAGCCCGGCTACTACGAGCCGGGGCCCGGGTATACGTTCGCCGAGCCCCTGGTCCGGCCCGATGGACCGCGCGGATCCGCGGTCAGCTCGACGGTCCACTGGGCCACCGAGGACTACCCAGGCGTCCGGGCCTGTGAGCTTCGCGCGGTGCTCCGGAACGGCGAGGACCACGTGTTCCGGTTCACCCTAGATGCGCCGGACGGCACGGCGTTCCTGGAGACGATCCCCGCAGCCGTGGAAGACGTACAGCGCGTGGCCATCTCCTGCTCGGAGATCCCGGAGGTCGGTGCCGGGTAGCGGAGCGACCGCCACCTCCCCCAGCGGTCCGTCACCCCTGCTCCGGTCGGAACCCTCCCTCGCTCGCGGTTCGGCTAGGATGCCGGGGTGGAAGGGTCGATGGCCGTCCAGCCCCGCGAACCCCGGGCCGCGATCGCCCGGCCCCGCTTCGACCCCCGGGAGGCGGGGCGGCTCGTGGCGCGCGCCACCCCGGTGGACGCCGTGGGGCTCGAGGAGCGGGCGGCCTCGCTCGCGAAGCGTTCGATCAAGCGGGAGGCGAAGCTCTTCGCGCTGGACCTCGCGATCCGCTGCACCGACCTCACGACGCTCGAGGGCGCGGACACGACCGGGAAGGTGGTGGCGCTCTGCGCGAAGGCGGTCCGGCCCGACCCCACCGATCCGTCCATCCCGCCCGTGGCCGCGGTCTGCGTCTACCCCCAGCTCGTGCCGGTCGCGGCCGGACAGCTCCGGGGGAGCGGGGTCCGGGTGGCGAGCGTCGGCGGGGGGTTCCCCTCGGGCCTGGCGCCGCTCGACGCCCGCCTGGCCGAGGTCCGGTGGGCGGTCGAGCAGGGGGCGGACGAGGTGGACGTCGTCCTCAACCGGTCGCTGTTCCTCGGGGGGCGGTACCGG
>DATLZM010000181.1:0-11649 GCA_035573995.1 Actinomycetota bacterium
CGGGCGGTCTCGACCCGGAACGGCGAACAGGACACGTAGTCGAGCCCGATCTCGTGGCAGAAGGCCACGGAGGCCGGGTCGCCGCCGTGCTCGCCGCAGATCCCGAGGTGGAGCCGCGGGTTCGCGGCCCGGCCCTCCTCCGCCGCCATCCGCATCAGCCGGCCGATCCCCGCGCGGTCGATCGTGACGAAGGGGTTCGCCGGGACGAGCCGCCGCTCCTCGTACAGCCCGACGAACTTCCCGATGTCGTCGCGGCTGAACCCGAAGCCCATCTGGGTGAGGTCGTTGGTCCCGAACGAGAAGAAGTCCGCGACCTCCGCGATCTCGCCGGCGGTGAGCGCGGCCCGCGGGACCTCGATCATCGTCCCCCACTCGAGGTGGTCGAGCGCCTGCCCGGTCCGCTCCATCACCTCGCGGGCGACGGGCTCGAGCTCGGCCCGCATCTGCTCGAGCTCCGCCCGGGTGGCCACCAGCGGGATCATGATCTCGACCTTGGGGTCGCCGCCCTCGGCCCGCACCCGGCAGGCGGCCTCCACGATGGCCCCCACCTGCATCGCGTACAGGCCCGGCTTCACGATCCCCAGGCGCACGCCGCGGAGCCCGAGCATCGGGTTCGCCTCGTGGAGCTCGCGGACCTTCGCGAGGGTCCGCCGCGCCTCTTCCAGCGGCATCCGCTCGCCCCGGACCTCCACGTCCCGCTCCCCCCGGGCCTCGGCCATGGCCACGGCCACCGCGAGCTCCTCGAGGTTGGGGAGGAACTCGTGGAGCGGCGGGTCCAGGAGGCGGATCGTGACCGGCAGCCCGTCCATCTCCCGGAGGATCCCCACGAAGTCCTCGGTCTGGAGCGGCCGGAGCTCGTCGTAGGCGGCCCGCTCTTCCTCCGGGGTCTCGGCGAAGATCATCCGGCGGACCGCCGCCACCCGCTCCTCGCCGAGGAACATGTGCTCGGTGCGGGCCAGCCCGATCCCCTCGGCCCCCCGCGCCCGCGCGTTCCGGGCCTGCTCGGGGGTGTCGGCGTTGGCCCGCACCCGGAGGCGCCGGCGCCGGTCGGCGTGGGCCATGATCCGCTCGAACGCCCGCCAGATCTTCTCCTGCCGCGCGGCCGGGTCCCCGGTCCGGGCCCGCTCGAGGACCGACTCCTCGAGCGGCAGCTCGCCCAGGTACACGTTCCCGGTGAACCCGTCGATCGTGATCACCTCGCCCTCCGCCACCCGGGTCCCGTCGACGGAGAAGGCCCGGGCCGCCTGGTCGATCGCGATCGCCGCCGCCCCGCACACCGCGGGGATCCCCTCGCCCCGGGCCACGACGGCCGCGTGGGAGTTGGTCCCGCCCCGGGACGTGAGGATCCCCTGCGAGGCGATCATCCCGTGGTAGTCGTCGGGGGTCGTCTCGGTCCGCACCAGGATCACCCGCTCCCCCCGCCGCGCCCACTCCTCGGCGTCGTCGGCGGAGAACACCACCTTCCCGGAGGCCGCGCCGGGCGAGGCGTTCAGGCCGTGGGCGATGGGCCGGGCCCGCTCGACCGCCTCCCGGGCGATCACCCGCTTGAACAGCTCCTCCAGCCGGTTCGCGTCGACCCGCAGGAGCGCGGTGTCCTCGTCGATCAGGCCCTCCTCGAGCATGTCGTAGGCCATCACCCACTCGGCGAAGGCGGTGCGCTTCCCGACCCGGGTCTGGAGGATCCAGAGCTTCCCCTTCTCGATCGTGAACTCGATGTCGCACATGTCCCGGTAGTGCCGCTCGAGCGTGTCCATCACCTCGAGCAGCTGCCGGTACGAGGTCGGGTCCAGCTCCTCGAGCTTCGCGAGCGGGAGCGTGTTCCGGATGCCGGCCACCACGTCCTCGCCCTGGGCGTTGGGGAGGTAGTCGCCGTAGGGCACCTTCTCGCCGGTGGCCGGGTCGCGGGTGAACGCCACGCCGGTCCCGGAGTCCATCCCCCGGTTCCCGAACACCATCGCCACGACGTTCACCGCGGTGCCCAGGTCGTCCGGGATCTTGTTCTGGCGGCGGTAGTCCCGGGCCCGCTTGCCGTTCCAGCTCTTGAACACGGCCTCGATCGCCAGGCGCAGCTGGACCCGCGGGTCCTGCGGGAAGTCCTCGCCGACGTGCTCACGGAAGATCGCGCGGAACCGCTCGACGAGCCCCCGGAGGTCGTCGGCGTCGAGGTCGGTGTCCTGGGCGTCGGGCCCCTTGCGGCGCTTGGCCTCCTCCAGGGCCTCCTCGAACCGCTCCCCGGGCACCCCCATCACGATCTTCCCGAACATCTGGATGAAGCGGCGGTAGGCGTCATAGGCGAACCGCTAGTCCCCCTTGGACTGCTTCGCGAGGCCCTGGACCGAGGCGTCGTTGAGCCCCAGGTTGAGGACGGTGTCCATCATCCCCGGCATCGAGAACTTCGCCCCCGAGCGCACCGAGACGAGGAGCGGGTCGTCGGGGTCCCCGAGCCGCTTCCCCATGGCCTCCTCGAGCCCGCGGAGGTGCTCCTCGACCTCCTCCTCGAGCCCCTCGGGGAACTCGCCCCGGGCGAGGTAGGCGATGCAGGCCTCCGTGGTGATCGTGAACCCCGGCGGCACCGGGAGCCCCAGGTTCGTCATCTCGGCGAGGTTGGCCCCCTTGCCGCCGAGGAGGTCCTTCATGTCCTTGTTGCCCTCGTGGAAGTCGTAGACGTACTTCGGCATCTCGTCCCCTCCGGAAGGTCCGTGGCCCCAGTCTAGCGACGGCCGAGCCGCGAGCCGCGCCCGGCCCGGCCGCGGGTGGGGGAGGTCGTTCGGAGGAGCTCGCGGCCGGTCGATCAGCCGCGGCCGAGGGCGGCGCGGAGGGCCCCGAGCGTCCCGGCGTCGCTCGCGAACAGCGCGGTCACGCGGGCGCCCGACCACAGGACCTCGGCCGGCTGGCGATCGCCGATCCACGACCTGAGCGCGCGGGCGAACCCCGCCGCGTCGGCCTCCCGGTCCCAGGCCGTCTCGAGGACCACGGCCACGTCGCGCCCACGGGCCCAGGCCCGGTACAGGCCCCCGTCCCACCCGGCGGCCGCGGCCCGCGCGGTGGCCCCGTCCAGGCGGAGCCCGAGCATCGTCTGGAGCCAGGCCTCCCCCACCTCCATCACGTCGAGGTCCCGCCAGCCCGGGCCCAGGGCGTCCGCCAGGTCCGGGACGTCCACGAGCCGGGGGGCGTCGTTCGGGTACCGCTCGGGGTGGATCACCTGCTCCGTCGAGACCGGGAGGTGCCGGAGGGCCTGGTCCACCGCGCGCCGGCCCCCGAGGGCGGCGCGAGCCGCGACGAACGCCGCCCCCGCCGCGTAGGGCCAGAGCTCGAGGCGGGCCACGAAGGGCTCGACATCGGGCGCCTGCGGCACCTCCCCCGCCCCCAGCCCCAGCTGCTCCTCGAGGCTCAGGAACCGCTGGGCGTAGAGGAGCGAGAAGTACTGGGCGCTGCCCTCGACCACCCCGAGCGCCGCCTCGAGCCGCTCGTCGCGGCACCGCGCCTCGAGCCGGTCCAGCCGGTCCAGGTCGAAGTGCTGGTCGTCCAGGGCGTGGGTGAGCTCGTGGGCCAGGACGACCCGCTCGAGCGGGGTCGGGCGCTCGCTCCCGATGAACACGAGCTCCCCCGAGGTCGGCACGTAGAACCCGACGACCTGCCCCGAGTAGAACTCGTGGAGCTCCCGGCGCAGGCTCGCCCCCGGCGCGATGACCCCGATCGTCGACCACGCCAGGCTGCGGCGCCGGTAGAGGCGCGAGGGGAACGAGTGCTGGAAAGACCGCCGCAGCCGCCGCACGAGCTCGGGCTGGGAGACGGGGTCCGCCGTCACCGGCTCGCGGAACCGGAGCCCCCGAACCCGCTCCACGCCCCGACGGACCTCGTCGATCGCCGGCGGGAGCTCGCCCGCCGCCCGGACCGGCTCCTCCCGCGGCACCCCGGGCCGGTCGCAGAGCTCCCGCAGGGCCGCGTAGGCGCTCCCCGGGGCGGTGGGGAGGCGCGGGACCGGCTCCGGCGATGCGGGGACCGGCGCCTCCGGCGGGACCGGCTCGACCTGCGGGGAGCACGCGACGACGACGAGGGCGAGCGCGAGGGCCGCGGGCGCGAGGACCCGGAGGCCCGCTCGCCGTCTCACCGCCGCACCGCCACGCTCGCCACCGCCGCGAGGAGCGCGAGCGCCGAGAGCGCGATCGAGGCCCACAGGAGCCCCACCGAGGCCAGGAGGCTCAGGGCCGCCGCCACCAGCAGGGCCGCGGAGGCCAGGACGAGGAGGAACGCGAGCGCGTAGAGCCCGATGCTCCCCCGCGGCCGGCCCGCCGCCGTCCCGCTCACCGTCCCGCGCCGGCCGTCCCCCGCCCCCTCAGAGCCGCTCCCGGAGGTAGGGGACGAGCGAGTCGATCGGGATACGGTCCTGCCGCATCGAGTCCCGCTCCCGCACCGTCACCTGGCGGTCCTGGAGCGTGTCGAAGTCGATGGTCACGCAGTAGGGCGTCCCCACCTCGTCCTGGCGACGGTAGCGGCGCCCGATGGAACCCGCGTCGTCGTAGTCCGCGACCCAGTGCGGCTTGACGAGGTCGAAGACCCGCCGGGCCTCCGGCACCAGGGCCTCGTTGCGGGAGAGCGGGAGCACCGCGACCTTTATCGGCGCGAGGTCCTTGTGCAGGCCGAGCACGACCCGCTTCTCGGTACCCCCCGAGGCCGTGGGGGCCTCCTCCACGCGGTACGCGTCGAGGAGGAACGCGAGGAGCGCCCGGTCCACCCCGGCGGCCGGCTCGATCACGTACGGGAAGTAGCGCTCGTCGCGCTCGGGGTCGTAGTAGGTGAGGTCCTCCCCGCTCTTCGCGGCGTGCGCCCGCAGGTCGTAGTCGGTCCGGTTCGCGATGCCCTCGAGCTCCCCCCAGTCCGTGAACGGGAACCGGTACTCGATGTCGACGGTGCGCTTCGAGTAGTGCGACAGCTCCTCCTTCGAGTGCTCCCGGGTCCGGAGGTTCTCCTTGCGGATCCCGAGGTCGACGTACCACTGGAGCCGCTCGTTGATCCAGTACTCGTGCCACTCCTCGTCGGTCCCGGGCACCACGAAGAACTCCATCTCCATCTGCTCGAACTCCCGGGTCCGGTAGATGAAGTTCCCCGGGGTGATCTCGTTCCGGAACGACTTCCCGATCTGGGCGATCCCGAACGGGAGCTTCTTCCGGCTCGCGGCCTGGACCGTGACGAAGTCGACGAACATCCCCTGGGCCGTCTCGGGGCGGAGGTACACGGTGGCCGCCTCGTCCTCCACCGGCCCCATGAACGTCTTGAACATCAGGTTGAAGTTCCGGGGCTCGGTGAACCGGTCGTGGCCGCAGTTGGGGCAGCGCGGCCGGGCGGCCATGTCGATCGTCGTCTCGTCCTCCTCGTGCCCGGACTGGGGCGCGTGCCACCCGGGGACGTGGTCGGCCCGGAACCGCTGGTGGCAGGAGAGGCACTCCACCAGGGGGTCGGTGAAGGACTCGAGGTGCCCGCTCGCCTCCCAGACCCGGGGCGACATGATGATCGAGCTCTCCAGGCCCACGACGTCGTCCCGGAGCTGGACCATCGAGCGCCACCAGGCGTTCTTCACGTTCCGCTTCAGCTCCACGCCGAGCGGGCCGTAGTCCCAGAACGAGCGCAGGCCCCCGTAGATCTCGCTCGAGGGGAACACGATGCCCCGGCGCTTCGCCAGGGCGGTGATGGCCTCCATGAGGTCGGCCACGGTCGCATCCTCCTTCCCCGGCCGCTGGCGGCGGCCGCTGGCGCAGCCGCCAGTCTACCGGCGCGGCCGGGGGGCCACCCGGCGGAACGAGACCTTCGGCCGATGCCGGTCCCCCGCCCGGGGGAGGAGGATGGGCCCCATGGACGTCCCCCGGCCGCCGGACTGCCGGGCGTGCGGCGCGGCGCTCGGGCCCGGCGCGGACTGGTGCTGGCGGTGCCTCGCGCCGATCCTCGTGCGCCTGCCCGACGCCGAGCTGCTCGCACCGGCCCGCGGCGGGTCCCCGCGGGCCTGGGCCCTCGCCCTCGCCCTGGCCCTGGTCGCGCCGGCCGCCGCCCTGTCCTGGGCGTGGGTCCGCACCGCCGGGGTCGCCGGCCTCCCCCTCGGCCTCCTGGTGGTGGGGGCGGCGGCCGCGGTCGCCGCGCTCGTCCCCCGGCTCGCCCGCGTCGGGCGCCACCCGACGGTCGTGTTCCTCCCCGGGCCGCGTCGCGTGATCCGGATCGACGGCCCGCCCGTGGAGCGACGGGCCACGCGCCGCCCGGCGCCCTGACCCGCCGGCCGCTAGCCCTCGGGGACCCCGCCGAAGCGGCGCGAGCGCTTCTGGTAGTCGCGGATCGCCTCGAACAGGTGCTCCCGGTTGAAGTCCGGCCACAGGACCGGGGTGAACCAGAGCTCGGAGTAGGCGGCCTGCCAGAGGAGGAAGTTGGAGATCCGCTGCTCGCCGCTGGTCCGGATGATGAGGTCGGGGTCGGGCATCTCGGGGTCGTAGAGCCGGGCCGAGATGGTCTCGGCCGTGATCCGCCGTCCCCGCAGGCGGCCGGCCTCGAGGTCGGCCACGAGCCTCCGGACGGCGTCCACGATCTCCACGCGCCCGCCGTAGTTGAAGGCGATCGTGAGCGTGAGCCCGGTGTTCCGCCGGGTCAGCTCCTCCGAGATCTCCATCTCCCGGATCACCGAGCGCGGCACCCGGCGGTCGCGCCGCCCGATGAACCGGATCCGGACGTTCATCGCGTTCAGCTCGTCCCGCCGCCGGCGGAGGAGCCCCCGGTTGAACCCCATCAGGTAGCGGACCTCGGAGGCCGGGCGGTTCCAGTTCTCGGTCGAGAACGCGAACATCGTGAGCCACTCGAGGCCGAGCTCCACCGCGCCCTGGACCGTGTCCCACATCGCGCGCTCCCCGGCGGCGTGCCCCTCGGTCCGCGGCAGCCCCCGCTGCTTCGCCCACCGGCCGTTCCCGTCCATCACGATCCCCACGTGCCGGGGGAGCCGCGAGCGGTCGAGGTCGGGGAGGAACGAGCTCACGGGGCCAGGCTCCTCGCGAGGAGCGGGAGCGAGCGCATCCGCCGCTCCAGGTGGTACTCGACGAAGCCGTAGAGCAGGGCCCGGGCCTCCCGGCGGTCGCGGTCGTCGAGGGCGGACCGACCGGCCCGCTCGAGGGGCTCCCGGGCGAGCGCCTCGAGCAGTCGGAGCGCGCCCGCCGAGGCCGGGCCGGCCCCGTGCTCGGCGCAGCCCCCGCACACCGCCCCGCCCTGGCCGGAGGAGAAGAGCGGGGGGTCCGGCGCCCCGCAGACCGCGCAGGCCGCGAGGCTCGGGTGGAACCCGGAGAGCGAGAGGAGCTTCAACAGGAACGACTCGGCCACGGCCGCCGGGTCCGCCGGCCGGGCCTCGAGGGCCCGGAGGCCCGAGAGCAGCAGGAGGAACAGCCGGACGTTCCGCTCGTGCTCCTCGGCCACCTTGTCCACGGCCTCGAGCATCGCCTCCCCCGCCGCGAACAGGCCGAGGTCGGCCCGGAGCGGCAGGAAGGCAGAGATGATCTGGGCCTGGGTCACGGTGTCGAGCGACCCCCGGCCCCGGTAGAGCAGCAGGTCCACGTGGGTGAAGGGCTCGAGCCGGGCCCCGAACCGGCTGGTCGTCTTGCGGACGCCCTTGGCCACGGCCCGGACCTTCCCCGAGCCCTGGGTCATGACCGTCACGATCTTGTCGGCCTCGCCCAGGCGGTGGGTGCGGAGGACGATCCCCTGTTCCCGGTAGAGCGGCACGGCGGAATCGTAGCGCCCGGAAGGGCCCTCCCGGCCGCGGAGCGTGTTGCGAAACCGTGGAATCGTGGCCACCGACGCCGGGGCCGGCCCCCTACTGCCCGCCCTTCTGGACGTAGGCCTTCACGAACTTCTCGGCGTTCTCCTCGAGGAGGTCGTCGATCTCGTCCAGGAGGTCGTCGAGCTCCTCCCGGAGCCCGGAGGCCCGGGCGTCACCGGGACCGGCTCCCGGGCCGTCGCCAGGCTCCTCCTCCTTCCGGCGAGGAGCCTGCCTGCGTCCCTCTCGGACCCGCATCATCACCTCCTCCTTCCCCTTCATGTGTCGGTCGCATCCCGCCGCAGGGCGACCGGCCGGAGGGTCATCGGGGGGATGAGATCCCCTAGCCCATGGGGGCTACCCGGGAACGGGGGAGCGGCCGGCCCCGGAGCCGACGAGCCGATCGGAGCGGGCCGGGTGAACGTGACCCGGGCCGTCCGCTCCTCCCTGGCCCGGATCGGGGAGCACAGCCCATCCCTCGGCAAGCACCTCCGGGCCACGGTGCGGACGGGGACGTCCTGCTCCTACACGCCCGACCCGCTCGCGCCGGTCGACCGGCGGCTCTGAACGACCGGTCCCGAACCGTTCACCGCGACCGCACGGCCGTTCCCCCTGCCCTCACGCCCGTCGGGCGGAGGGAACGGACCCGGAAGGAGGTCGAGGCAGATGGATGCGTACCGGAAGGTGGCGCGGGTCGTCGTGCTGGGCCTGATGGCCGTGGCGGTCCTGGTCGTCCCCGCGGCGGCCCGGGCGGACGAGGGCATGGAGCCCGCGGAGCGCGTGGAGGCGACCGGGGGCGGCGGCGCGGTCGGCGGCTCGCTGGTCGAGCCCGCCGACATCGTGCGGGCGACGGCGGGCGGCGGGAGCGCCCCCTCGGCCCATCTGGAGCCGGGCGAGATCGCGCTGGCCACGGGCGGCGGGGGGACGGCCTACGACCGGTTCCTCGAGCCGGGCGAGATCGCCGCTGCGACCGGGGCCGGCGACACGGTTTCGAGGCTCGAGCCCGCCGACGTGGCGCGTGCGACGGGAGGCGGCGGGCGCATCGTCTCCGCCCTCGAGGAAGCGGCCCCCACCGGCCGCTCGTCGGAGTGGCCGGGGTGGATCGGGCTGCTCGTTGCGCTGTTCGCGGGGATCGGCCTCGGCGTGGCGGGCACGAGCTTCCGCCACCGCCGGCTGGCCACCTGAAGAGCCCGGGGGGTCCCGAGGCGGGGGGGCGCGTTCCTCCCCCCGCCCGGCTTCCCGTCGGGAAGGACGGGCCCGGGCACGTCGCACTCCTCGCCGCATCGACGAGCGGGCGGAGCCTGGCATCCTGCGTTGCAGCGAGGTAAGAAGGGTCCGATGGCCATGGGTCCGACCGGGCCGGGGGTCCCGTTCGTCGGCCGGGAAGGGGAGCTGGCGAGGCTGGTCGCGAGCCTCGACCGGGCCCTGGCCCAGCGAGGCACCCTCGCGTTGCTCGCCGGGGAGCCGGGGATCGGCAAGAGCGCCCTCGCCGACGCGTTCGCTGAGGAGGCGAAGCGTCGGGGCATCGACGTGGTCTGGGGCCGGTGCTGGGAGGCCGGCGGCGCGCCCGCCTTCTGGCCCTGGATCCAGGCCCTCCGGTCGTACGCACGGGGACGGGAGCCGCAGGAGCTGCGGGACCAGCTCGGGACGGGCGCCGCCGAGGTCGCCCAGATCCTCCCCGAGGTGCGCGAACTCCTCGGAGCCGTCCCCGCCCCGCCGGAACTCGACCCCGACACCGCCCGGTTCCGGCTCTTCGACGCGGTCGCGACCTTCCTCCGCAACGCGGCCGCCCGGCGGCCGCTCGTCATCGTCCTCGACGACCTCCACGCGGCCGACCGACCATCGCTGCTGTTCCTGGAGTTCCTCGCCGCGGAGCTGTCCACGGCGCCGATCGTCGTCGTGGGGGCCTACCGCGATACCGGGCTCCCCCGGGACCACCCGCTCCTGCCGACCCTCGCCGAGATCGCTCGGCACCCGGTCACCGAGCGGCTCCAGCTCCGGGGGCTCGGCAGATCGGAGGTCGCCGCCCTCGCCGCCGCGATGGCCGGGGAGGAGCCGGATCAGCACGTCGCGGCGGCGATCCACGACGAGACCGAGGGGAACCCGCTCTTCGTCACGGAGGTGATCCGGGTGCTCGCCGCCGAGGGGCTGCTCGGCGGCGAGGAGGGGATCGACGCCGTCCAACGGGCGATCCCCGAGAGCCTCCGGGACGTGATCCACCGCCGCCTGGCCCGGCTCGCCCCGGCCTGCCTGGACCTCCTGGAGCTGGCCTCGATCCTGGGCCGGGAGTTCGACCTCGAGACGCTGGCCGGCCTGGCAGGTCGCCCCACCGTGCAGGCGCTCGAGACCCTGGCCGAGGCCCGGGCGGCGAGGATCGTGGTCGACGTCCCCGGCTCGACGGGCAGGCTGCGCTTCTCCCACGCGCTCGTGCCCGACGCTCTATACGAGGAGATCCCCGGGAGCGTGCGCGGCTGTTCGAGTCGGCCCTGCGGGCGCTCGACGGTTCGGCCTCCCCGGACCAGGGGACCCGATGCGACCTCCTCATCGCGCTGGGCGACGCGCTGGCCCGGGCAGGTGAGGCCGACCGGGCGAAGCAGGCGTTCCTCCGCGCGGCCGACGTGGCGCGACGGAGCGGGTTCCCCGAGGCGCTGGCCCGGGCCGCGCTCGGCTACGGGGGGCGGTTCGTGTGGGAGGCGTCCCGGGGCGACCGGCACCTCGTCCCGCTCCTCGAAGAGGCGTTGGCCGCGCTCCCGGACACCCAGCGTGCGCTCCGGGCCCGGCTCCTGGCGCGGCTCGCCGGCGGCCCGCTCCGCGACGACCCCGACCCCGGGCGCCGCGAGGCCCTCTCCCGGGAGGCCCTGGAGATCGCCCGGGCCCTGGACGAGCCGGGAACCCTGGCGTGGGTGCTCGACGGGAGGCACGCGGCGATCTGGGGAACGGCGACCATCGGGGAACGGCTGGCGACGGCGGAGGAGCTCGTCCGGACGGCGGGGCGGATCGGCGATCGGGAACGGGAGTTCCAGGGCCACCATTACCGGTTCGTGGCGATGCTGGAGGCCTGCGACCGCGTCGGCGTCCGGGCGGAGCTCCAGGCGCAGGTCCGGCTGGCCGAGGAGCTCCGCCAACCGGGCCAGCTCGCCTACGTGTCGTGCTGCCGGGGCACGTTGGCGGCGCTCGAGGGTCGGTTCGACGAGGCGGAGGAGCTCGCGGCCCGGACGTTCGAGGCAGCGCGGCGCGCGTTCGGGTCCGTGGCGGACGTGTGGGTGAGGATCCAGCGGTTCGCGGTCCTGCGGGCGAGGGGACGGCTGGAGGAGATCCTGGACCTCCTGGAGCGCTCGCTCGGCGACTTCCCGACGTACTCCGTCTTCCGGTGCGTCCTCGCCCACGCCTACAACGAGGCCGGTCGGGAGGGGGAGGCGCGAAGCCTCCTCGCCGAGCTCGGCCGGGCCGGCTTCCCCGTCGCTCCTCTCGAGGAGCGGGTCTATGGGCTCAGCCTCCTGGCCGACGTGGCGAGCGGGCTTGGCGACCGGTCCGCGGCCGGCCGGCTCTACGAGCTGCTGCTGCCGCACGCCGGGCGCGCGGCGGTGAGCCCGCCCGACGACTGCACCGGATCGATCGATCGCCCCCTCGGCCTGCTCGCCACGACCCTCGAGCGGTGGGACGAGGCCGAGGGCCACTTCCGCCGGGCGGTCGAGGTGAACGAGCGGATAGGGGCCCGGCCGTGGGCCGCCCACGCGCGGCACGACCACGCCCGGATGCTCCTGGCCCGGGACGGCCCGGGGGACCGGGAGCGGGCCCTCGAGCTCCTCGCCACCTGCCTGCGAACGTGCCGGGAGCTGGGGATGGTGGCCCTGGAGGGGAGGTGTGCC